>JAGWRA010000202.1 GCA_028876655.1 Acidobacteriota bacterium
TCATCGCCGACATCCGGAAGTTCAAGGCGGAGCACAAGCTCGACCGGCTCGTGATGGTCTGGTGCGGCAGCACCGAGATCTTCATGACCGAGTCGCCCGCCCACCAGTCGCTCGCGGCGTTCGAGAAGGCGCTGGAGGCGAACGACGAGACGATTCCGTCGAGCATGGTCTACGCGTACGCGGCGCTGAAGGAAAGCATTCCGTACGCGAACGCCGCCCCGAACCTCACGGCCGACATCCCCGCGATGCTGGAGCTGGCCGCGCAGAACAAGGTGCCGCTCGCCGGCAAGGATCTGAAGACCGGCCAGACGCTGATCAAGACCATCATCGCGCCCGGGTTGAAGGCGCGGCTGCTCGGCGTGCAGGGCTGGTACTCGACCAACATCCTCGGCAACCGCGATGGCGAGGTGCTGGACGATCCGGAGTCGTTCAAGACCAAGGAGGAGAGCAAGAAGTCGGTGCTCGACTACATCCTCCAGCCGCAGCTCTACCCGGATCTCTACGAGAACCTCTGCCACGTCGTCCGGATCAACTACTACCCGCCGCGCGGCGACAACAAGGAAGGCTGGGACAACATCGATCTGATCGGCTGGCTCGGGTACCCGATGCAGCTGAAGATCAACTTCCTCTGCCGCGACAGCATCCTGGCCGCGCCGATCGTCCTCGACGTGGCGCTGTTCCTCGACCTGGCGCGCCGCTCCGGGCTGAGCGGCATCCAGGAGTGGCTCTCGTTCTACTTCAAGAGCCCGATGCACGCCAAGGGGCTCTACCCGGAGCACGACCTGTTCATCCAGCTGATGAAGCTGAAGAACACGCTGCGCTACCTGAAGGGCGAAGAGCTCATCACGCACCTCGGCCGCGAGTACTACGACTAGCCGCGGGTCGCCGCGAGGCGGTCCCGCCGTGGAGCCGGATCTGCCGATGAACAAGCTGGGTAGTCAGCCGGTCCTCCTGGGCGGTTTGATCATCGGCGTGCTCTCGGCGCTCCCCGTCATCAGCATCGCCAACTGCTGCTGCCTCTGGATCGCCGGCGGCGGCGCCGTCGCCGCCTACCTCGCCCAGCAGCAGTCCCCCGATCCACTCTCGGTCGGCGATGGCGCCCTCACCGGAGCGCTGGCCGGCCTGGTCGGCGCCGGCGTCTGGCTGCTCGTCTGGACGCCCATCCACCTGATCCTCACCCCGCTGCAGGCGAAGCTCTTCTCGGAGATGATGTCCCAGGTCGGCGACATCCCCCAGCCGATGCGGATGTGGGCCGAGGGGATGCGCTTCGGCGCCTTCACGCTCATCCAGGTGACCATCGGCTTCTTCGTGATGCTCGTCATCGGCACGCTCTTCGCCGCCATCGGCGGCATGCTCGGTATCGCGATCGTCGGCCGCCGCCAGCCGCCCGCGCAGGCCCCGCAGCCCCAGCCACCCGTCCAGGGCTGACGCCCTCTGGTATCCTTCCCGGCATGAGCGACTCCAAGAAGCGTCCCGCTGAAATCGCCGACCTGCTCCGCGAGGACCGCACCTTCCCCCCGCCCGCCGGGTTCCGGACGGCGGCCGTCCCGAACGACCCCGCGGCGTACGAGAAGGCCGACCGCGATCCGGAGGCGTTCTGGGCCGGCTTCGCGAAGGAACTCGACTGGATCCGGCCCTGGGACGCCGTCCTCGACTGGAAGCCGCCTCACGCGAAGTGGTTCGTCGGCGGCCGGCTGAACGCCTGCGCGAACTGCGTGGACCGCCACGTGAAGACCGCGCGCCGCAACAAGGCCGCCATCATCTGGGAAGGAGAGCCGGGCGACCGCCGCACCCTCACGTACTTCGATCTCTACCGTCAGGTGAGCGCGTTCGCGAACGTGCTGAAGCGGTTCGGCATCCAGAAGGGCGACCGCGTCGCCATCTACCTGCCGCTCATCCCGGAGCTGGCCATTGCCATGCTGGCCTGCGCCCGCATCGGCGCCGTTCACAGCGTCGTCTTCGGCGGCTTCAGCGCCGAGGCGCTGCGCGACCGGATCAACGACGCGCAGGCGAAGCTGCTCATCACGGCCGATGGCGGCTACCGCCGCGGCAGCATCGTCCCGCTGAAGCGCGTGGCCGACGAGGCGATCGCCGAGGCGCCGTCGATCCAGAACGTCATCCTCGTGCAGCGCGATCAGGAGGTCATGCCGATCCACGTGAAGGAGGGGCGCGACCACTGGTACCACCGCCTCATGCAGGACGCCCCGCTCACGTGCGAGCCCGAGGTCATGGACGCCGAGGACATGCTCTACATCCTCTACACGTCGGGCACCACGGGGAAGCCGAAGGGGATCGTGCACACCACCGGCGGCTACATGGTCGGCACCTACGCGACGACGAAGTGGGTCTTCGACCTGAAGGACGACGACGTGTACTGGTGCACGGCCGACATCGGCTGGGTCACCGGCCACAGCTACCTCGTCTACGGCCCGCTCGCCAACGGCGCCACCGTCGTGATGTACGAAGGGGCCCCCGACTGGCCGCAGAAGGACCGCTTCTGGGAGATCGTCGAGCGCTACGGCGTCACGATCCTCTACACGGCCCCCACGGCGATCCGGGCGTTCATGCGGTGGGGCACCGAGCACCCGGCGAAGCACGACCTCTCGTCCCTGCGGCTGCTCGGCTCGGTCGGCGAGCCGATCAACCCCGAGGCGTGGGTCTGGTACTACCGCCACGTCGGCGGCGAGCGATGTCCCGTGGTCGACACCTGGTGGCAGACCGAGACGGGGATGATCATGATCACGGCGCTGCCGGGCGTCTCGACCCTCAAGCCGGGGTCGGCGACACGCCCGTTCCCCGGCGTGACCGCGGAGGTGCTCACGCAGGCCGGCGAGCGCGTCGGCGTCGGCGGCGGACTGCTGGCGCTCACGCGGCCGTGGCCCGCGATGCTGCGCGGCATCTACGGCGATCCCGATCGCTACGTCCGGCAGTATTGGGACAAGTGGGGATCGGGCGTGTACGTCACCGGCGATGGCGCCAAGCGCGACGAGGACGGGTACTTCTGGCTGCTCGGCCGGGTGGACGACGTGATCAACGTCGCAGGCCATCGTCTCGGCACGATGGAAGTGGAGAGCGCCCTCGTCGATCACCCGCAGGTGGCCGAGGCCGCCGTGGTCGGGCGCCACCACGAGATCAAGGGGCAGGCGATTGCAGCGTTCGTCACGCTGAAGGAAGGCGCGCAGCCGAGCAAGGCGTTCGCCGACGAGCTGAAGGAGCACGTCGTCCGGAAGATCGGCGCGCTGGCGCGGCCCGAGGACGTGCTGTTCACGGCCGACCTGCCGAAGACCCGCTCGGGCAAGATCATGCGGCGCCTGCTGCGCGACATCGCCGAGGGCAAGGCGCTCGGCGACACCACGACGCTCGCGGACCCGGCGGTCGTCGCCAAACTGAAAGAGCGCTACGAAGAGGAGTACGGGGGGTAGCGCCTGCGGCCATGCCGAGCCGACCTTACCCAGCCCCCTCCGCAATCGGTTTCCGGTAGGCGTCCACGGCCGCCCGGTCCAGGCGCAGTTGCCGGCCCGCCCGGAACGCCGGCAGCTCGCCCGAGGCCACCAGCCGGCGGACGGCCGCCGGCGTGCAGTTCAGCACGCGCGCCGCGTCGGACACGGCGTAGGACGCGGGGCCGACGTGCACCGTCTGCACGGTATTGCGCCCCGCCTGCTTGGCTCGCTCGAGCACCCCTTCCAGTTCCGTGAACACCCGGTCCACGTCGGTCGGATCGCCCGGCTCGACCTGCAGCGTCAGCAGGCCCACGCTCACCGTCACGCGCACGCGCCGGTTGTTGCGGTGATCGCGGAACCCGAGCCGCTCCTCGACCGACGCGCGCAGCCGCTCGGCCAGCTCGGCGGCATCGCGCGCGCGGGTGTGCGGCAGCACGACGACGATCGCATCCTCGCGGTAGCGCGCCACCCAGTCCAGCTCGCGGAAGTACGTCCGCACCAGGATGCCCAGCCGTTCCAGGATGCGGTCGCCGACGCCGTACCCGTAGTCCTGGTTGATGTCCGCCAGCCGATCGATGTCGAACATCATCAGCGCCAGCGGGTAGCCGAAGCGGCACGCCCGTTCCAGTTCCTTCAGCAGGACCGTCTCGAGCACCGGCCGCGTGTACAGCGTCGTCAGGCGGTCGGTAATCGCGGCGTCGCCGGGCTCCTGCTGCGTCCGATCGGCGTAAGCGGCCAGCACGTCGAAGCTCGCGCGGCGCACCAGCTGTGCCGCCAGCGGCCACGGCTCGGTCGTGGCGCCGACCGAGTCGTCGAGGGCGAGCTCGTCGAGCGCGGTCCGTTCGATCAGATAGGTGAAGGCGAAGAAGCGCTCGGCGCTGACCGTCCGTTCGCGCAGCGTCCGCAGCAGCTCGACGGCGAACCCCGTCCGGCTGTCGATCCGGCCGTCGTGGATGGCCGACGCGAGCAGTTGCAGCACCAGCCGGCCGAGTCGCGCGCAGTAGTCGGAATCGAGCTGCTGGGGGCCGCTGAAGGGGAACAGCGCAACGGTGTCGTTGACGATCACCTCGAGGCGGTCGAGGAGGAGGGCGGCCACCTGCTGGCGCAGCGCCGTCGCGGTCGGCGGGCCGACGCTGTCACCGGGGACGTCCGAGTCAGTCATCCGCCCTGATGTGTACACCCAAGCCCGCAGCCGGAGCAAGCGGCCGGCGTGACGCCGCCGCCGATCGCGGCTCGCCGGCGGCGTCCTCCGATCTGTCGGCCCCGGTCCGTTCGACCGAAAGAACGCATGCCGGAACTGCGCGGCCGGAACGCCGTGCAGGCACTGTTGCGGGAATTTCCGGTGTTTCACTTGTGGTGCCTTCTCGAGGCAGCGCCATTAGTGGGGGCTCTGGCCTCCCGAACCCGGCCGGCGAGCGATATCTCTGTGGCTCCCCGTTGATCGGGTCGTCCGACGTTCTTATGATCCAGTTCAGGCGGCCTCAGGCCAGGTGAATACGAGGGATCGTGCGCAAGAAGCTGGGTGAATGTCTGATTCAGGCGGGGCTCATCACGGAGGATGACCTGCGCCTGGCGCTGGCCGAGCACAAGCGGACGCGCGAGCGTCTCGGCGTGGTGCTGGTCCGCATGAACCTGGCGACCGAGAAGCAGATCGCCAAGGCGCTCGCCTACCAGCTGGGCTTCTCGTACGTGAACCTCGCCGACAACCCGCCGGATCCCGAGGCGGTCACCCTCATCCCGAAGGAAGTCGCCCTCAAGACCGCCTGCATCGCCGTGCGGCTCGAGAAGCAGCTGCTCACGGTGGCGATGGCCG
The DNA here is from genome assembly GCA_028876655.1 of Acidobacteriota bacterium. Lineage (GTDB taxonomy): Bacteria > Acidobacteriota > Vicinamibacteria > Vicinamibacterales > CAVVIG01 > JAGWRA01. The sequence goes on from JAGWRA010000202.1 coordinate 5,254, forward strand.
ACCCGCTGCTGTTCAGTCTCGTGCAGGACCTCGAGTTCCAGACGGGCCGGCGCATCAAGCAGGTCGTCGCGACGCGGTCGGAGATCATCGAGGCCATCCAGACCAGCTATCCCGACAAGGCGCTTGCGCGGATCAACGGCGGCGATCTCGCCGTGTTCGCCAGGGCGGTGCCGGCACCGGGCGCGCCGGCGGCGCCGCCGGGCGTGCCGGCGGCCCCTGGCGACGCGATGGCGCCCGCCGGCGGTTCGCTCATCAAGCGGCCGGAAGAAGAGGTCTTCGAGCCGACCGTCGCGCTGCAGGAGCGCAGCGAGGCGGCGCCGATCATCGATCTCGTCGACCTGCTGGTGAAGAGCGCGATCCGCAGCCACGCGAGCGACGTGCACATCGAGCCGATGGAGAAGGGCGTCCTCATCCGGCACCGGCTCGACGGTCTGCTCAAGGAAGTCATGGACCTGCCGAAGTGGGTCCACGAGGGGCTCATTGCCCGGCTGAAGATCATGTCGGGCATGGACATCGCCGAGAAGCGGCTGCCGCAGGACGGCCGCCTGCGGGTGGCGGCCGAGGACGGGTCGGAGGTCGACTTCCGCGTCTCGACGCTGCGGACGCTCTACGGGGAGAAGATCGTCCTGCGCGTGCTCGATCACCGCAAGGGGGTCCCGCCGCTCGAGGAACTCGGCATGTCGGCCGCCTCGCTCGAGGAGATCCGGGGGTTCCTGCGCTTCCAGCACGGCATGATCCTCGTGGTCGGCCCGACGGGCAGCGGCAAGACGACGACGCTCAGCTCCGCCGTCAAGTCGGTGCAGTCGGAGAAGACCAACATCATCACGATCGAGGATCCGATCGAGTACCAGATTCCCGGCGTCAACCAGACGCAGGTCAACGAGAAGGTCAAGCTGACCTTCGCGAGTGCCCTCCGATCGATCCTGCGCCAGGACCCCGACGTCATCCTCGTCGGCGAGATCCGCGACAGCGAGACGGCGCGCATTGCCATGCAGGCCGCCCAGACGGGCCACCTGGTGCTCTCGACGCTGCACACCGACGACGCGCCGTCGACGGTGACGCGGCTCACCGACATCGGTGCCGAGCCGTACGTCATCGCCTCGGCCCTCATCGGTGTCGTGGCCCAGCGGCTGGTGCGCCGCCTGTGCGTCGATTGCCGTCGGCAGTACACGCCGCCAGCCGAGACGCTGCGCGCGTTGAACATCTCGGAAGCCGATGCCGCGACGCTGCCCTTCTACAAGTCGGTCGGCTGCGACCAGTGCAACCATACCGGCTACCGGGGCCGGATCGGCATCTACGAGGTCATGCGGGTGACCGACCGGCTGCGCCGGCTCATCTCGCAGCGCACCGCCGAGGACGCCATCCGGGAGGCCGCGCTCGCCGGCGGTATGATCAGCCTCGGCGAGGACGGCCTCGCCAAGGTGAAGAGCGGCATCACCACGGCCGACGAGTTGCTCCGCGTCGTCACCGAGGTGCGCGAGATGCGGACGCTCTGCCCGGGCTGCGGCACGGCCGTGGCCGTCGACTTCCTCGCCTGCCCGCAGTGCGGCCGGCGGCTGAGCGGCGGCTGCATGTCGTGCGGGCGGTCGCTCCAGCCGGGCTGGAAGTTCTGCCCCTACTGTCTGGCGGACACCACCACGGGCGCGCGACCCAAGCGGCCGCGCCGGCTGAAGGACACCAACGAACGCCGCGAACTGCCGCCGTCGAACGTGGCCGAGTTCAAGAAGTCCTAGTGAAGAACCACTACGAACTGCTCGAAATCGATCCCGGCGCCCCGGTCGAGGCCATCAAGCACGCCTTCCGCCAGCAGATCGCCCGGTACCATCCCGACAAGGTCCAGCACCTCGGCCGCGAGCTCCAGGAACTGGCGGCGACCCGCACCGCCGAGCTGACCGAGGCCTATCGCATCCTGTCGGATCCCGACAAGCGGCGCCAGTACGACCAGCTGCTCGACCTGTCGCGCACCAGCACGGCAGCGGCGCCCGCGCCGCCGGCCGGGACCGCCACGCCACCCGCCCCCGCCGCCACCCCGGCACCCGCACCCGGCGCGGCGCGCGAACGGGGCGCACGCTTCAGCCACGAGCGGACGCGGCGCGACGAATTCGTGCGCCGGGCCGTCGTCGAACGCTTCAAGCAGGCGGTGATCGCCGAGCTGGGGCAGGCCGACCTGCCGGTCGTCCGTGGCTTCGATCTCGCGTTCGTCCCCCGCGCGAAGCTGTTCAGCCGCCAGCGTCCGCCCCGCGTCCTCGGCCGCTTCGTCGGCCGTGTCGACGGCAGCTCGCTCGAAGAGGCCTGGGGCCTGGCCGCCGCCTGGACGAAGGACGAAGTCTGCGTGTTCCTGATGGGGCCGGAGCTGGCCACGGCGCGCGAGCTGGCCGAGGCGACGGCGAGTCAGCGGGACCGCGTCCGCAACCGGCAGATCACGGTCGTGCCGGTCGACGCGCGGGACTGGCAGGCGCTCGTCCCCAACACCGCCCCGCCTCTGGTGCACGCGGTGCTGACGCGGCTGCGCAGCATGCGCAGCTGAGTTCGCGCGGCTCCGCGGCCTTTCAGGTACACTGGACCGGGGGAACCGGCGGCGCCGGGCTTCCGTATCTAGCTTCTGGACCCCCCGCGCGGACGGAAGAGCCGGCCGATCCGCAGCGCGCGTCGCCCACCGGCACGGACGCATCCATGGCCCTGATCGAGACCGTCGACCTCTGGAAGACCTACAGGATGGGCGAGGAGGAGATCCACGCGCTGCGCGGGGTCACCCTGCAGATCGAACGTGGCGAGTACGTCGCCATCATGGGGCCGTCGGGCTCGGGCAAGTCGACGCTGATGAACCTGATCGGCTGCCTCGACACGCCGAGCAAGGGGACCTACCTGCTGAACGGCAAGGAGGTCAGCACGATGAACGACAACGAACTGGCCCGGATCCGGAA
>JAGWRA010000203.1 GCA_028876655.1 Acidobacteriota bacterium
CCGCGACGAGGGGGCGGCCCCGGAGGAACGGCGCGCGTTCGAGACCGAACTCCAGGCCTTCCGCAAGGACAGCGGCGCGGGAGCGCTCGAGTTGTTCGAGGCTGCGGGGTCGGGGACGCCGCGGGGCCAGACCGGGCCGGCGATGCGCACGGTGATCGACCTGCTGGCGATCTGTCAGGAGTCGGCCGACGAGCGGGCCGCGGCCTCGCGGGCCGCGACGCTGCTCAGGGAGCGGCTGCGGGCGTCGACGGTCATGATCTACGTCCACCGGCACGGCCGCCTCATGCCGACCGTCTGGGCCGGCAGCGGACGTGCGCCGGACGCCGAGACCGTCGAACGGGCGACCGACCTGAACCAGCCACTCAGGCCGGCCGCGAGCCGGAACGGACGCGAGGCGGCCGTCCCGGTCAACTGCGGTCCGTCCGGCGTCGGCGCCATCGGTTGCCGCTGGCCGGCCGGGACCGACGTCGACGGAGAGACGGCGGTGGCGCTGCTCTCGGCGGCGGCCGCGGCGCTGGCGCTGCACGTCCGCAACCTCGGGGCCGATCCGGCGGCGGCCGTGCCGGCGGCGGGCGAGGCGGAACTGGTGGGGGCGAGCGAGGCGATGCAGGCGCTGCGACGGGCCATCACGCGCGCGGCGCCGACCCCCTTCAGTGTCCTCATCGAGGGCGAGAGCGGTGCGGGCAAGGAACTGGTGGCCCGGGCCATCCATCGGCTGGGCCCGCGTCACGACCGGGTGTTCTGCGGCGTGAACTGCGCGGCGCTGCCCGACGAACTCTTCGAGTCGGAGCTGTTCGGGCACGCGCGCGGGGCGTTCACGGGCGCGGCGGCCGAACGGCCCGGACTGTTCGAAGAGGCCGACGGCGGCACGCTGTTCCTCGACGAGATCGGCGAGCTGTCGCCGCGGGCGCAGGCCAAGCTGCTGCGCGTCCTGCAGGAGGGCGAAGTGCGGCGCCTCGGCGAGTCGCAGGCGCGCCGGATCGACGTGCGGATCGTCGCGGCGACGAACCGGTCGTTGCGCGACGAGGCCGCCGCCGGACGGTTCCGCCGCGACCTGCTGTACCGCCTCGACGTCATCCGGATCGTCGTCCCGCCGCTGCGCGAGCGGCTCGACGACCTGCCGGCGCTGGCGGCTCTCTTCTGGCAGCGGGCCAGTGGACGCATCGGCAGCCGGGCGGCGCTGGCCCCCGAGACCCTCGCGGTGCTGGCCCGCTACGAGTGGCCCGGCAACGTCCGCGAACTGCAGAACGTGATGACGACGCTCGCGGTCACCGGTCCGCGCCAGGGCCTCGTCCGCCCGGACCGCCTGCCCGAAACGCTGGGACTCGCGCCACGTCCGGAATGGCGGACGCTCGAGGAGGCGCGGCGCGCCTTCGAAGCCCGGTTCGTCCGGATGGTACTGGCGCGCGCCGGCGGGCACCGGGGGCGCGCGGCGGCCGAACTCGGGCTCACGCGCCAGGGGCTCGCGAAGCTGATGGCGCGGCTGGCCATCGATCCCGGGTGGCCGGCGGCCGGGCAGCCGCCGGCCGGAGAGGCGGCAGGCGGCGAATGAACGCTCCGGACCCGCCTGGCCGCCGCCTGCGCGCGGTCGGTGGACGCGCTACGATGAGGGAGGGCTGCGGGTGCGTCACGGTCCGGGCGCGCGGCATGGCCGACCTGCATGGGCGCATTCATCCTCCGCCGGCTGCTGCTCACGGTCCCCGTCCTGCTCGGCGTGGCCACGCTGGTCTTCTCCCTGATCCACCTCGTGCCCGGCGACCCGGTGCAGGCCATGCTGGGCGAGGGGGCCGCGCCGGCCGAGGTGGCGCAGCTGCGCGCACGCCTGGGGCTCGACCGTCCGCTTCACGTGCAGTACGAGGCGTTCCTCGGGGGCCTGATCCAGGGCGACCTCGGCACCTCGTTGCGGACGAACGAGCCGGTGACGCGCGCGGTCGCCGAACGGCTGCCGGCGACGGCGGAACTGGCCGTCGCGTCGATGCTGGTCGCCGTGCTCGTGGCCATACCGCTCGGCGTGATTGCGGCGGCCTGGAGGGGGACTGGCGTCGACTACACGGCGACGACGCTCGCCCTGCTCGGGATCTCGATCCCCAACTTCTGGCTCGGGCCGCTCCTGGCGATCGTCTTCGCCGTGCAGCTCGGCTGGCTGCCCGTGTCGGGACGAGGTGGACTGGCGCACCTGATCCTGCCGGCGATCACGCTCGGGGCGCCGCTGGCGGCGGTGCTGGCGCGGATGACGCGGGCCAGCGTCCTCGAGGAGCTGCGCGAGATCTACGTGCTGGCGGCGCGCGCCAAGGGGGTCTCGCGCACCCGCGCGGTGCTGCATCACGCGTTCCGCAACAGCCTCATCCCCATCGTCACGATCTTCGGGCTGCAGTTCGGGGCGGTGCTCACCGGGGCGGTCATCACCGAGACGATCTTCGCGTGGCCCGGGGTCGGCCGGCTGCTCATCCAGTCGATCGAGTTCCGCGACTATCCTCTGGTGCAGGGGTGCATCCTGCTTATCGCCTTCACCTACGTGGCGGCGAACCTGCTGACCGATCTGGCGTACGGGCTGCTCGATCCGCGGATCCGCTATGACTGAGCCGCCGGCGGCCGGCGGGCGCCGTCTGCGGGACGTGGTGGGCGGCCCGATGGCCGTGGCCGGCCTCGTCGTCGTGGTGCTGGCGGCGGTGGCGGCACTGTTCGCCCCCTGGCTGTCGCCGTACGACCCGTCGGCGCAGGACCTCGCGCTGCGGCTCGCCGGCCCCGGCTGGCAGCACCCCTTCGGACTCGACGAACTCGGGCGCGACATCCTGTCGCGGGTGCTCGCCGGCGCCCGGATCTCCTTCCTGGTCGGCGTCGTGGTCGTCTCCGTCTCCTCGGTGGTGGGCAGCGTGCTCGGGGCGCTCGCCGGCTACTTCGGCGGCTGGTTCGACGAACTGGTGAGCCGTCTCATCGACATCCTGCTGGCGTTCCCGGGGCTGCTGCTGGCCATTGCCCTGGTGGCCGTGCTCGGGCCGAGTCTGATGCACGTGCTGTTCGCCCTGTCGATCATCGGGTGGGTGGGGTACGCGCGACTGGTGCGGGGACAGGTGCTGCGCGCCCGCGAGATCGAGTTCGTGCAGGCGGCGCGGGCGCTGGGCGCGGGGACGCCGCGCATCCTGTTCCGACACGTGCTGCCGACGGCGCTGCCGGCGGTCGTCGTCCAGGCGACGCTGGGGATGGCCGGCGCGATCATCAGCGAGGCGGCGCTCAGCTTCCTGGGGCTGGGCGTGCAGCCGCCGACGCCCAGCTGGGGGACGATGCTCAATGCCGGGATCGCCCACCTGCTGGACGCGCCACACCTGACGATCTTTCCCGGCCTGGCGATCGCGCTCCTGGTGCTGGGCTTCAACTTCCTGGGCGACGGGTTGCGGGACGCGGCCGACCCGAAGAGCGTGCAGGCCTGACGTTCCGGCGCGGTCCTGACGGGTTTCGCAGTCCTTGCGCGTCGCGTGGGAACCCTGCGGCCGAAAGGGGGTCTAATTCGGCAGGCCCGGATCCCGGGTGCGGCCAGCGGACCGGCCGCGACGGGTCCGCCGGCGGCAAGCTCGTGCGTACCTGACACTCGGGTGAATACCTGCTATAGTCCGAGGTGAACCCTTGTTACCACGTGGGGACATCCTGGTGAAGCACGTCCGAGTCGTTGGCTGGTCCGATGTCGAAGGCCGCGAAGCCTCGCTCGTGGAGCGCTGCGCGGCCGGCGACGAGTTCGCCTGCGCGGAGCTCGTGAAGGAACACCAGCGGATGGTCTACCAGCTGGCGTTCCATCTGCTGGGCGATCGTGACGAGGCGCTGGACCTCTCGCAGGAGGTCTTCCTGCGGGTCTTCCGGACGATCCATTCGTTCCGCGGCCAGTCGAGCCTGCGGACCTGGATCTACCGAATCGTCATCAATCAGGCGCGCAACCGGCAGCGGTGGTGGCGCCGGCGGCACCGGTCCGAGCAGGTCTCGCTCGACGAGCACCTGGCCGTGCACGGCGATCGGTTGTCGGGCAGCGAGCTGCTCACGCCCGACCGGATGCTGGCCCGGAAGGAACTGTCGGCCCGCATCTGGGGGGCGCTCGACGAGCTGCCGTTCGACCAGCGGACCGCCGTGGTGCTGCGGGAAGTCGATGGCTTGAGCTACGAGGAGATTGCGTTCTCGCTCGGCGTCGCGGTCGGCACGGTGAAGTCGCGGCTGACCCGGGCCCGGCAGGCGTTGCGGAGCGAGTTGCGCGAGGTGACCCGGCGATGAAACAGTTGACGTGCGCCCAGGCACTCCGGCGACTGTCGGCGTTTCACGACCGCGAACTGTCGATCGAGGATCAGATTGCCGTCGAAGGCCATCTGCACGCCTGCGAGGGCTGCGCCGAGGAAGCCCAGCGCCTCGAAGTGCTCGGGGACGCGCTGCGGACGCAGGCCGCCGGCCTGGCCCAGCTGTGTTTCGACGACGTCGAGGGGTTCGAAGCGGGTGTGCTCAGCCGGATGAAGGCCGAGCGCGAGGAATCGATCCCCAGCCGCATCGGCCGGCTCTTCGAGGACCTGCATTTCGTCTACGCCGGGCTCGGGGCGGCCGGCGCCAGCCTGGCGTGCCTGCTCATCATGTTCGGGATGATGCGGTTCGGGGCGCACGCGCGGCCCGATTCGCTGGCGGCGCTGGTCGAGGTGCTGGCGGCGCCGGCATCCGATGGCGCGGCGGCGCTCTCGGGCAACGGCGACATGATGCTGCTCAACGGGCAGCCCGGCACGGTCGACGATGGCCGCCGGTCCGATGCGGTGTTCGCGCTGTCGGCGGTGGTCACGCACGGCGGGCGGCTGCGCTCGCTGAACGTGATGAATCCCGACGGGGCGCCACGCCACGTGCAGGACCGCGAAGAGATCCTGAACCTGATGGACCGGATCATGGAAACGCAGTTCCAGCCCGGCCTGTCGGCCGACGGGCAGCCCGTCTACGCGGCCACCTCCTGGCGGATGCACGTCACCGTCCGGGCCCGCGCGCCGCGCCTCCCGGCGGCGATCCAGGGGCCCCGTGGGGCCTCGTCGCCCGGCGGCAAGCCGACGGCGGAGCGCCGCCCCGGAGTCCTTGCCGCCGCCACGGCGGTCGCCTGAGCGCGGCCCGCCGCGCCACTCGTCCCTCCTGCGTTCGACGGTTTCCTGATTGAACAGGGCGGCCGGCCCTCTGAGCCGGCCGTCGGCCTGCCTCAGTGCTGACGGCCCGGCCCCTTGGCCGCGGGCGGCGGTGTCGTCAGCGTCAGATGGACCGGAATCGACGCCACGTTGTTCATCGAGTCGAGGGCCCGCACGACGATCGTCGAGTTGAGGCGGCTCAGCGGAAGCGTGATGCGGTACTGCTCGGTCTGCGAGTCGGCGATGCCGTCGAGCGGGTAGAGCGGGTGCCAGGCCTGGCCGTCCAGCGCATAGGCCGCGCGCTGGACGATCGACACGTCGTCGGAGGCCGTGAAGTCGACGACCAGCTCGCTGTTGGCCTGTTGAATCGACGTGACCGTCAGGTGCGGCGGCGTGTTGTCGATCGCGAAGACGCTGCTCTCGAGCTCGCCCCGCAGCGCGCGGCCGGGAGGATTCGAGGGCGCATCCGATGCCACGACCTCGAGCAGGTAGGTGCCGTCGGGCACGAGGCTGGTGTCCCAGACCAGGATCTGATCGGTCATCCCGTGCCGCAGCGTCGACCAGCGGGTCTGGCTCTCGCGGCGGTACAGCACGTCGTAGGTGAGGTTGTCGTCGTTGGGATCGCTGGCCTTCCAGGTCAACGTCTGCAGCCCTTTCTCGTAGGCGCGGCGCCCGAGCGACGGGCCGTTCGACGGGCTTTGCGGTGTCGAGGCGGCGGCCACGACCAGCGATCGGTCGGGCGTGGTCTGCCCCTCGAAGCCCGCCAGTTCGGGCTCGCCCGCGGCGTAGGGCTTCTGGAACACGATGCCCGGCGGGTAGACGGTGATCGAATCGACTGACGGGCGCAGGTTGCGGGGGAGGTAGGCAGCCGTGACGCTCGTCAGCACCGGCCCCGGCGTCCCCGTCATCGTCACGCGCCACTGGAGATAGCGGGCCTTGGGGCTCGTGATCTGGGAGCCGTTGGCATCGGGGTACGGCGCCGACCAGTCGCTCCAGGTTTCATCGGGGGTCTGCGTGTTGCCGGTGCGCGTGCTGATCGCGATCTGGCTGCCGGTCGGCAGCGAGGCGCGCCAGCTGATCGTCCCCCAGGTCGCCACCATCTGCGCGTCGCGCACGTCCGATTGATACGTCCCTTTGGCCGCCGCTTTCCCGGACAGGGCGAAGACCTTGCCCGGGTTCGCGGTGCCGTAGTAGAGCTGCCCCTTCACGCGCACCAGGGCCGTCACCTGCCGGGCCGCCGCACTGACCAGCAGCGTCGACTGCAGGGGATCGCCGCTCAGTCGGTAGATCCGCCCCCGATTGCCCGTCGCCACCAGCAGAGCCCCGTCGTCGTCGAAGGCGATGTCGTACGGCGCGTCCGACGTCGAGTCCCAGATCTGGTCCCAGAGCCCGTCGGGCGCGATCCGGTAGACGGCGCCCTGCGGGCCGGCCGGCGTGGCCGACGAAGCCCCGTGGCCCGTTGTGGTCCCCCCGGAGGTGTCGACGACGGAGACGGAGGTGATTTCGGCCGAGACCGACGGAATCGGCCCGCCGGATGGCGCGCCGGACGGGGGAGACGGCACGGTCGTGCTGGCACCGCCACTGGCCGCGGGGGAGCCGGTGATGGCCGCGACGTAGATCGTCCCCTTCGGATCGATCCGGATGGCGTGGATTTCGTCGTACGACGAGTCGAGCAGGACGAACGGCTTGCCCTTCGGGTCGATGCGCAGGACGCGGGCGGGCGAGGCGGTGCCGGCGAGCAGGTTGCCCTGGGCGTCGAGGGCCAGCGCGGTGACGTGGGCGGCCTGGGCCTTGTAGAAGATCGCCCCCTTGCCGTCCGGCGTCACCCGGTAGATGGCGCCGTGCTCGCCGGTGCCGGCGTACACGGCGCCGTCGGGGCCGACGGCGAGCGCCCAGATGTACTTCTCGTCGGGCTTGAAGAACGGGGTGGCGGTGCCGCTCTTGTTGACCTTGTAGATACGGCCGTCGGGCGAGGTGCCGACGTAGAGCGTGCCGTCGGGGGCCACGGCCAGCGCATGAACCTCGAGCTCGGTGGCATCGAAGAGCAGGCTGGCGGTGCCGTTGGGGGCGATCCGGAAGACCTTGCCTTCGTTCCCGCTGCCGGCGTACAGCGTGCCGTCCGGGGCCGCGGCGAGCGACCAGAGGAACGGCGAGTCGGCCTCGTACACCGTCTTGGTGGTGGGGCCGAGGATCAGGCGCCCGTACCCGTCGATCGACAGGTCGTGCAGGTCGCCCTTCAGGAAGTCGCGCTGCGTGGCGACGGTCCAGAACTCGGGGCTCGAGGCGTGGGCGACGGCGACGAGGGCGAGGGCGGCCGTCAGGGCGGCCAGCGCACGAACGGGTCGAATCGACATGGAATCCTTCGGATAGGCCGGGTCGCGAGGCGATGGCCGGGTGTCAGTCCTGGCCGACGTCCAGGGCGACGACGCGGGATCCACTCACCGCGTAGTCGGTCGAGAGCTCCCACTCCCCGATCGTGGCACTGCCGAGCGGCGCGAAGCTGCCGTTGCTGCGGTCGGAGGCGAGCACGTCGAGCACCGAGGGCGGCAGGCCCTGCAGGCGCTCGCCGTTGACGACGGCGCCGGGGTCGGAGTTGAGGAGCTGGACGTAGAGGCGGTTGTTCTTGGGCGCGTCGTTCAGCTCGCGGACGATCTGCCCGATGCTGTGCGGCTCCGAGCCCCCCTGGCGCTGCTCGATCTGCGCCAGCCGCGAACCGGCCGAGACGAGCAGTGAAAGATGGCCCCGGGCCCAGGCGGGGATGGTGATGGCCACCGTGCGGACGATCTCCTCGCCGCGGAAGGTCCGCAGCAGCACCTTCAGCGGCACGGTGGTCCCGGGCCGCGGGCGGACGCCGTCGAGCCAGATGCGCTCGAGGCGGGCCGTGCGCGGCTCCTCCGTGGAGGTGATGCTGATGTTGAGCCCCTGGATCTCGACCGGCTCGTAGTCGTTCTTCAGCAGGAAGGTGAGCGGACCGACGATGTAGGCCGCCGCGCCGACCGAGGGCTGATCGCCGGTGAACATGTCCTCGAAGTGGATCTCGCCGTGGCCCTTCAAGGTCGCCGTCCCCTTGACCGAGAAGGTCGCCGCGCCGTACTGCCGCTCGTACGAGGCGAGCGTGTTCAGGATCGACGCGTAGGTCATCAGCGGCGTGAACAGCTGGTCGCGGACCACCTGGAACTGGAATTCGTGCGCCGGGCCCCGTTGGGCCTTCAGCGACACGTGGATCGGAATGAGCGCCGGGCCGGGGCCCAGCGTGCCCGAGATGGCGGTCGCCCGATCCTGCTGGAAGGTGCCGATGACGTCGGTCGTCGCCGCGATCTTCGTCGAGGAGTACAGGCTCGGGAGGATCGTATAGACGTACGCCCGGGTCATCGGGAATTCCGTCGGCCCGAGGTTGTAGAGCGGGTGGCCGAACGCGTAGACGTGCCCGTTCTCGATCGCCGTGACCGTGCCGACGCCCCCCAGCGAGAGGTCGCCGCTCACCAGGTTGACGCCGATCGCATCGCCGGGCTGGAGCGGATGGGCCGCGGCGACGGCCGCCTGGGCCGCGCTGCCGGCCGACACCGGCAGGAAGGCGTCGCTCCGCAGCGCGTCGGCCACCAGCGATCCGACCGACGGATCGAAGCCGCTCATGACGAGCGGCGTGGCGATCGGCCGCAGCAGCGAGCCGACCTGACCGGCCGTCATGCCGGCGAGGCCGCTCGCGCCGTCGGCCCGGATGTCCGCCGGGTCCGACGCGAATGGCGCCGCCCACGAACTGACGGCGGCACGCAGCGCCCGTGCCACGCCCTCCGGCGTGAGGGGCAGCCGCAGCGCCGCCGCCGCCGAGACCGCGCGGCGGCCGTCGTAGTGCGCCGAGTCGGTCATCTCGCCGATCGGGGTGATGCCGGCGATCGGCGCCTTGGAGAACGATCCGAGGGCGTAGGACACCGCGCCGATCAGCTTGCCGTCGATGTACACCGGGCTCCCGCTCATGCCCGCGATGACGCCGGTGTCGGCCAGCGGTCCGCCTTCGAGACGCGCCAGGATCAGGTTGCGGCGCGGGCCGATGACGTTCGCCAGCACGCCGAGGATGTGCACCTTGAAGTCGGCCAGTGCCGCCCCCTGGAACACGGTCCGCCCGATGCCGACCATACCGGGCCGGATGGCGCTGACGGGCATGGTCGCGGGGGATGCCGGCTCCGGCGCCGCGGGAAGGGTGACAACGGCCAGCGCCACGAGGGCTGCGGCGAGCGTGAGAGATCGGACTTTCATGGATATGCGGCCGGCGCCGTGGCGAGCGGCCATGCCGTCGTACTGCAGCAGTGGATCAGTTGGAGAAGTGATTCGAATCCTCTCCAACTTATAGCGAAAGAAGTGCTTGTGGGTCAAGGAGAAAAGGCCGATCCGGTTGACACCTGTCCCGGCCATCTGGTATCGTCACAGTTCGTTCCGGGCGCGCGCCGGTCACTGTGCGGGCGCGCGAGCACGAGACCTGAGTTGCACCGATGACGAGTGCCTGCCGTTCCTTCGGACCTGTTGACGCGCCGCACGGCGCGACGGCCGGGGTGTGGGCGGGCGCGTACGGGGCGTGGTGGTGGTACTACGCCAACCAGGTTGAAGGGTGCCCCGGTATCGCCTGATAGCACTGCGACGAGCGATTTCCCAAGAGCCTCTTCAACCAGCCGGTTGAAGAGGCTCTTTTCGTTTATGCCCGATCGTCCTCTCATCTGCGCGACGGTCACCGCCCCGACGATGGCGGTGTTGCGTGCCCGGCGGGATGCCGCCGGCGCGGCCGACCTGGTGGAGGTGCGTCTCGACTCGGTCGGCGATCCCGACGTGTCGGGGGCCCTGCAGGGGCGCCGCGGACCGGTGCTGGTCACCTGCCGGCCGTCGTGGGAAGGGGGCGCGTTCCAGGGGAGCGAGGACGAACGGGAGCGGATCCTGACGGCGGCGCTGTCGGCCGGGGCCGAGTTCGTGGACGTCGAATGGCGCGCGGCCTTCCGCGACCGGCTGATGGCCGCCACCGGCGGCCGCCGCGTGGTGCTGTCGCAGCACGACTTCGACGGCGTGCCGCCCGACCTGTGCGACCGCGTGCGCGCGATGCGGGCCAGCGGCGCTCAAGTGGTGAAGATGGCGGTGCAGGCGCAGCGGCTCGCCGACATGCTGCCGCTGCTCGAGGCTGGACGCCAGTCCGGCGCCGATGGCGGACTGGTCACGCTCGCCATGGGTACGGCCGGGTTGGCGTCGCGGGTGCTCGCCGCCCGGTTCGGATCGTGCTGGACGTACGCCGGCGGCGAGGCCCAGCTCGGGCAGGTGCCGGTCGAACGCCTGCTGCACGAGTTCCGGTTCCGCGCGGTGACGCCCGCGACGGCTGTGTATGGCCTCGTTGGTGCGCCGGTGCAGCACTCGGTGTCGCCGGCGATGCACAACGCCGCCTTTGCGGCGGCCGGGCTCGACGCGGTCTACGTGCCGTTCGAGGCGGCCGGGGCGGACGACTTCCTGGCCGTCGCGGGCCCACTCGACGTCCGGGGCGCGAGCGTGACGATCCCCTTCAAGCAGGACCTCCTCGCGCGGGTGGCGCAGGCGGATGCCGCGGCGCGCGACGCCGGGGCGCTCAACACGCTGAAGCGGGTGGGCGGCCAGTGGCTCGGCGCGAACACGGACGTCGCCGGCTTCCTGGCGCCGCTCGAGGGCCGGGTCGAACTGCGGGGGCTGCGCGCGACGGTGCTCGGCGCCGGTGGCGCGGCGCGCGCCGTCGTTGATGCGCTGGCGCGCGCCGGGGCGCGAGAGATCCTCATTTTCAATCGGTCGCTGCAACGGGCGAAGGCTCTTGGCGAGGC
>JAGWRA010000204.1 GCA_028876655.1 Acidobacteriota bacterium
ATGAAGCCGTACTCGTTGATGCGCGCGAAGCAGGAGAGCGAGGAAATCAACCCGATGTTCGGACCTTCCGGAGTCTCGATAGGGCAAATGCGCCCATAATGCGTGGGGTGCACGTCGCGCACTTCGAATCCGGCGCGCTCGCGGCTTAGACCACCAGGACCGAGAGCGGAGAGACGCCGCTTGTGCGTGATCTCCGAGAGCGGGTTGGTCTGGTCCATGAACTGCGACAGCTGCGACGACCCGAAGAACTCGCGAATCGCGGCCATGACCGGCTTCGCGTTGATCAGGTCGTGCGGCATGGCCGTCGCCATTTCCTGGTAGACGGACATCTTCTCCTTGATCGCCCGCTCCATCCGCACCAGGCCGATCCGGAACTGGTTCTCCAGCAGCTCGCCGACCGACCGGACGCGCCGGTTCCCCAGGTGATCGATGTCGTCCACGTTGGCCGGATTGCGCCGGAGCTTCAGCAGGTAGCCGATCACCTCGTAGAAGTCCTGCGGGTGCAGGATCTTCTCGTCGAGCGGCGTGTTCAGCCCGAGCTTCGTGTTCAGCTTCAGCCGGCCGACCCGCGAGAAGTCGTACTTCTGCGGGTTGAAGAACATGTTCTCGAACAGCGACCGCGAGCTGTCGAGCGTCGGCGGATCCCCCGGCCGGAGGCGCCGGTAGATCTCGATGAGCGCCTCCTCGTGGGTGTGGATCGGGTCCTTCTTCAGCGTCTGGGAGATGATCGAGCCGACCTCGTCGCGCTCGGGGAAGAAGACCTCCAGCCGCTCGACGGCCTTCTCCTGCGCCATCGAGATGACGCGCGGCGTCAGCTCCTCGTTCGCCTCGAGGATCACCTCGCCCGTCGACGGGTCGACGACGTCGGCGGCCGCGTGGGCCCCTTCGAGCTCGGCGTCGGCCACGTCGACCGTCTCGACGCCCGCCTTCTTCAGCGCCGCGATCACCGAGTTGGTGATCTTCTTGCCGGGCTGGACGACCGTGTCGGTGCCGGGCACCTTGATCTCGCGCCCGGCGCGCAGGCCGACCAGGCTCTGGCCGACCTCCCACTGCAGGCCGCCGTCGCGCAGCCGGATCCGGTCGACCGCGTAGAAGGTCCGGATGATCTCGTCGGCGCCGCGCAGGCCGAGCGCGCGCAGGAAGACCGTCGCCAGGAACTTCCGCTTCCGGTCGATCCGGACGTACAGCAGGTTCTTGGCGTCGTACTCGAACTCCACCCACGACCCGCGGTACGGGATGATCTGCGCGATGTAGAGCGCCTTGTCCTCGGAGTGGAAGAAGGCGCCCGGCGAGCGGTGGAGCTGCGAGACGATGACGCGCTCGGTCCCGTTGATGATGAACGTCCCGTTGTCGGTCATCAACGGGATGTCGCCGAAGTAGACCTCCTGCTCCTTGATGTCGCGGATGGTCTTGACCCCGGTCTCCGGGTCCTTGTTCCAGACGACGAGGCGGATGGTGACCTTCAGCGGGACCGCATAGGTCATCCCCCGCTCCTGGCACTCCTCCATGTCGTACTTGAGCTTCAGCGCGACCGTGTGGCCGCAGATGTCGCAGACGTCCCCGCGCGCCTCGTTCGGCTTGCCGCAGCGCGGGCAGAGCACCTCCCGGTCGCCGTACGGATCGGCGATGAGCGTCGCCCCGCAGCTGTCGCACGGCTTGCGCAGGTGGTGCAGCCCCGCCAGCTTGCCGCACTTGCACTCCCAGTTCCCGATCGAGTACTCGATGAACTCGAGCGACGAGTTCTCGCGGAAGTCGCTGATCGGAAAGACCGACTTGAACACCGACTGCAGGCCGGCGTCCTCGCGCTCCGATGGCAGGCGGTTCATCTGGAGGAACCGCTCGTACGACTTCTTCTGGATCTCGATCAGGTTCGGGATGGGTACCGTGGTCTTGATCTTCGAGAAATCGATGCGCTCGCGGTAGACGTTCTTGGGGAGGCTGTACATCTCTGAAAAGACCTCGGGTTTCGGGGTCCGGCACGCGGGATTCGGTGTGAGGATCCCAGCCCGGACGCCGGGCCTACGTTGCGATCAGGCGAGCATGACAGTGGGGATCCGGGACCACCCAATCCCGAACCCCCAGTCCCCGGTCCCTACTTGATCTCAACCTTGGCGCCGACTTCCTCGAACTTCTTCTTGATCGTCGCGGCCTCGTCCTTGGACACGCCTTCCTTGATCGGCTTCGGCGTCCCCTCGACCAGGTCCTTCGCTTCCTTCAGGCCGAGGTTGGTCACCTCGCGGACGACCTTGATGACGTTGATCTTCTTGTCGCCCACATCGGTCAGGATGACGTTGAACTCGGTCTTCTCCTCGGCCGCCGCGGCGCCGCCGCCGGCGCCCGCGCCCGCCATCATGCCGGGCATCATCATCGGCATCGCCGCGGCCGCCGACACCCCGAGTTCGGACTCCAGCGCCTTGACGAGCTGCGACAGCTCGAGCACGCTGATCCCCTTGATGTAGTCGATCACCTGCTGCTGATTCAGTTCGGCCATCTCACCTGTCTCCCATTACTCAGTGCGCGTGGGGCCCCACCCCCGCGCGTTGCCGTCGCTTACGCGCCGGATTTCGATTACCAAGCCGCTGCCGCTCTCAGTGGCTGCCCGGGCTTCAGGCGCCGGGCTCCGTCCAGGACCTGCGGAATCTCCCAACGGGCCTTACGATTCGGACTTCTGCTTCTCCGCCTGGCTGAGCACGCTCAGCAGGTCGCGCGGCGCGGCGTTGAGCACCTGCACCAGCTGCACCATCGGGCCCTGCAGCACGCCGAGCAGGCGGGCGTAGAGCTCCGGCTTCCCAGGCAGCGTCGCCAGCTCGGTGACCTCGGCCGCCGAGGCCGCGCGCCCCTGCACCACCGCCGCCTTGATGGCGATCGGCGGCTCGCCCTTGGTGAACGTCGCCAGGGTCTTGGCGAGCGCGACCGGATCCTCCTCGGTCCACGCAATCGCCGTCGTCCCCTCGAAGTAGCCGCTGAGCGATTCGAACGGCGTCCCCTTCAGGGCGCGCCGCGCCAGCGTGTTCTTGACCACACGGTACGAGGCCCGCGAGGCCCGCAACTGACGCCGCAGCTCGGTCACCTGCGGGACGTTCAGCCCGCGGTAGTCGACCAGCACGGCGCTGTCGCAGCCCTTGAACGCGGCCTCGAGACCCTGAACCTGACTTTCCTTCTGCGCTCTGGTAGTCGCCATGGTTGTGTTCCCACCCGGGCTAGTGTTTCGTCGCCGCCTCGATCGTCATCGTCTCGAGCCGGATGCCCGGCCCCATCGTCGACGACAGGGTGACACTCTTGAGGTACTTGCCCTTGGCGGCCGACGGCTTCGCCTTGACGACGCTCTCGACCAGCGCGCGGACGTTCTCGATGAGACTGGTGCTCGGAAACGACATCTTGCCGACCGGGGCGTGCACGATGCCGGTCTTGTCGACGCGGAACTCCACCTTGCCGGCCTTGATCTCGCGGACGGCCTTGCCGACCTCGAAGGTGACCGTCCCGGTCTTGGGGTTCGGCATCAGGCCGCGCGGCCCGAGCACCTTGCCGAGCCGGCCGACCGCCTTCATCATGTCCGGCGTCGCCACCACGGCGTCGAAGTCCATCCAGCCGCCCTGGATCCGCTCGACCAGCTCTTCGCCGCCGATATGGTCGGCGCCGGCCTCGCCCGCTTCCTTCTGTTTCTCGCCGGCCGCGATCACCAGCACGCGCTTGCTCTTGCCGAGCCCGTGCGGCAGCACGACCGTGCCGCGCACCATCTGGTCGGCGTGCTTGGGATCGACGCCGAGCCGGAGCGCCATCTCGACCGTCTCGTCGAACTTCGCGTATTTGACCTGCTGGAGGAGCGGAACCGCTTCCTCGATGGTGTATTCGCGGTCGGCCACCTGCTGCCGGGCCGCTTCGAACTTCCTGCCGCGCGTGCGCATACCTGCCTCCGTGGTTCAGACGGGCCCGTGCGGGCCCTCCCACATGGATACTGACGCCGAACGAGCGCTCCGGCCTACCCCACCACGTCGAGCCCCATCGACCGGGCCGTGCCGGCGATGGTCTTGATCGCCATCTCGAGCGACTCGCAGTTGAGGTCCGGGAGCTTGACCTTCGCGATCTCCTCGACCTGCTTCGCGGTGACCGTCCCCACCTTGTTCTTGTTCGGCTCGGCCGACCCCTTGGCGATGTTCGCGGCCCGCTTGAGCAGGATGGGCGCGGGCGGCGTCTTCGTGATGAAGGTGTAGGACCGGTCGGCGTAGATCGTCACCACGGCCGGGATGATCAGCCCTTCCTGGGCGGCGGTCTTCGCGTTGAAGTTCTTGCAGAAGTCCATGATGTTCACGCCGTGCGGGCCGAGGGCGGTCCCGACGGGCGGCGCCGGCGTGGCCTTGCCGGCGGCAATCTGGAGCTTCACGACGGCCTGAATCTTTTTCGCCATGACGGATTAGATCTTCTCCACCTGCAGGAAATCGAGTTCCACCGGGGTCGAGCGGCCGAAGATCGTCACCATGACCTTCAGCGTGTTCTTGTCGAGGTTCACCTCGTCGACCACGCCGTTGAAGCTGGTGAACGGCCCTTCGTTGATCCGCACCTGCTCGCCCTTCTCGAACATGTACTTCGGCTTCGGCTTCTCGGCCGCCGTCTTCACCTGCTCGAGGATCTGTTCCACCTCGTCCTTGCTGAGCGGCGTCGGCTTCGCGCCGGCCCCGACGAACCCGGTGACCTTCGGCGTGTTCTTCACGACGTGCCACGCATGGTCGGTCATGTTCATCTCGACCAGGATGTAGCCCGGGAAGAACCGCTTCGACGTCACGACCTTCCGGCCGCCGCGCATCTCCACGACGTCCTCGGTCGGGATGAGGATCTCGCCGATCTCGTCCTGCAGCCCGTACGCCTGCACGCGCTGGGCGAGCGACTCGGCCACCTTCTTCTCGAACCCCGAGTAGGTGTGGACGATGTACCAGTGCTTCGTCGCGACGTCCGTCATGCGCCAAACCGCCTGAAGATCCACTGGACGATCAGATTGAACACGTAGTCGACGCCGTAGAGATAGAGGCCGAAGAAGATCGACACCAGGATGACCACGACGGTCGTGGCGTAGACTTCCTTGCTCGTCGGCCACGTCACGCGCCGCATCTCGTTGCGGACTTCCGCCAGGAAGATGCGACTGCGCTCCCACCAGCCGGCGCCGCTCTCGGGCGCCCTGGCCGGGGCCGATTTGGATTCGTCCAGCATCGTCGTGCTCACGCCCCGCCCGTTCCCTTCCGAATGCTCGGGCGCGCGCCCCGAGGGGCGCGCGCCCCGACACGCTGGCAGGCCAGGAGGGAATCGAACCCCCAGCCCCCGGTTTTGGAGACCGGTGCTCTACCAATTGAGCTACTGGCCTGTACCCTCAACGACTACTTGCTCTCCCGATGCGGCGTGTGGGTGCGGCACCACGGGCAGAACTTCCGCATCTCCAGCCGCTCGGTCGTCTTCTTCTTGTTCTTCGTCGTGCTGTAGTTGCGCCGCTTGCACTCGTTGCAGGCGAGCGTGATGATGTCTCTCATGATGCGATCCCGTCAGGCACTCGGGACTCGGGACTCGGCGCCCGGGCCTCACGGTCCGTGCGAGCCCCGAGCCGCGAGCGCCGAACGCCGAACTATTCGACGATCTCCGTGATCGTCCCGGCGCCCACCGTCCGTCCGCCTTCGCGGATGGCGAAGCGCGCCCCCTTCTCGAGGGCGACCGGCGTGAGCAGCTCGGCCGAGATGCTCGTGTTGTCGCCCGGCATCACCATCTCCACCCCTTCGGGCAGGTTCAGCGTGCCGGTGACGTCGGTCGTCCGGATGTAGAACTGCGGCCGGTAGCCGTTGAAGAACGGCGTGTGCCGCCCGCCCTCGTCCTTCGACAGGATGTAGACCTCGCCCTTGAACTTCGTGTGGGGCGTGATCGAGCCGGGCTTGGCCAGTACCTGGCCGCGCTCGACGTCTTCCTTCTCCGTGCCGCGCAGCAGGACGCCGATGTTGTCGCCGGCCACCCCTTCGTCGAGCAGCTTGCGGAACATCTCGACGCCCGTGACGACCTTCTTCTGCGTGGGCGCGAAGCCGACGATCTCGACTTCCTCGCCGACCTTGACGCGGCCGCGCTCGACACGGCCGGTGGCGACCGTACCGCGACCGGTGATCGAGAAGACGTCTTCAACCGGCATCAGGAAGGGCTTGTCGGTCTCGCGGACC
>JAGWRA010000205.1 GCA_028876655.1 Acidobacteriota bacterium
CCCCAGACGATCGTGTTACCCCAGACGATCGTGTTACCCCAGACGATCGTGTTACCCCAGACGATCGTGTTACCCCAGACGATCGTGTTACCCCAGACGATCGTGTTACCCCAGACGATCGTGTTGCCCCAGACGATCGTGCTTCCCTGCACGCTCGCATTCGAGCCGAACGCCAGCCCGCTCGCCTGGACGGTCTCCCCGGCAATCGTCGTCGTCGGCAGCCATTGGCCGCGAAGACCGTGACGGGCGAGGTCGACGGCGGCCAGCACGTTGAGGCTGCCCGCGCCTCCGCCGATCAGCCCGGCCGACGGCAGGTAGGTCGCGCTCAGCTGCAGCACCCCTTTCACCTGGGCCGGCCCGAGCCGCGGCTCCGCGTCCAGCAGCAGTGCCACCGCCCCGCTCGCCACCGCCGCCGCCTGGCTCGTGCCGCTCAACTGGAAATAGCCGTTCCGCCCGTGTCCCGCCACCACCAGCTGCGGGTATGTGCTCGCCAGATACGAACCCGGCGCCTCCAGCGACACCAGCTTGTTGCCCGGCGCCACCAGGTCGGGTTTGATCAGGTGATCGTAGGCCGTCGGGCCGCGCGAACTGTACGTGGCCACCGTGTCGTCGGACCGGAACGGCGTCTGATGCGTGTCCAGCGCACCGACCGTCAGCGCATCGGGCGCATCCCCCGGCGACGTGATGCCGCCGACCACCGGCTGGCCCGTGTCGGTCTTGCCCAGATTGCCGGCCGCCGCCACGACCACGTAGCCCGCAGCCACCGCCCGCTCCACCGCCTGGCACAGCGGGTCGGTGCGATACGACTCGAATGCCGGGTGGCCCAGCGACAGATTGATCACTCGCACGCCGTACCGGCGGCCGTGCGCCACGACCCAGTCGAGGGCGTCGATCACGTCGCTGGTCTGGCCCGAACCATCGGCACCGAGCACCCGGAGGTTCAGCAGCCGGGCGTCCGGCGCCACGCCGCTGAACGGCCCGCCGCCCGCGTAGCCGGGCAGGCCTGCGATCAGTCCGGCCACGTGCGTGCCATGGCCGTAGAGATCGTTGTCCGGATCCGTCAGGGGCGCGCCGTCGGCCCCGCCCACGAAGTCGAAGCTGCCGATGACGCGGCCGCGCAGCCCCGGCACGCGATCGATCCCCGAATCGATCACCGCCACGACGATGCCGCGGCCCGTCACACCGGCGAGGCCGCCGACGCCCTCGTAGCTCGGCCACAGCTGGTCGGCGCCAATGGTCTCGTCCGTCACGTCGGCAGCCGTCGCGTGCACGACGGCGTCCGCCGACACGCTCGTCACGGCCGGTTCCGCGCTGAGCCCGGTGAGATCGGTCGCGTCCGCCCGCAGCACCACCCCGTCCTGCAGCACCCGCGTCACGCGCGCGTGATAGCGGGCCGCCAGCCCTTCCACGGCCGCCGGATCGCCCTGCACGATCACGCTCACCCGCGACGCCCCGGCCGCAACCTGGCGGCTCAGGTCGGCGGACCAATGCGCGCGGTGGGCGGCCGCGGCGAGCGCGGGGACGAAGAGCACCGACAGGGTGGTGAGCAGCACCACCAGCCGGTCGAACCGTTGCGGGGACGAGGGTGTCATGGCCGGGCTCCCTTGAGAGTCGTGCAATCGAGGCGTCGAACCACCGAGGGGAAGGCTGCCGCGCGTCAGTTGCGCAGCCGGTCGCCGTTCAGCCTCGCCGCTTCGTGCAGCGAGTCGAGGACGACGCGCTGGGATCCGCCGAGGGTGCGGACGGTCTCGAGCCGACCGTCCCGGATCCGGTTGTAGATGGTTCGCCGCGACACGCCGAGCAACTGCGCCGCCTGATCGATCGACACACTGCGACCGACTTGCGGTGCGAAGCCGTGGTCGGAGGTCTTGTCCTGATGCGGGTCCTGAATTGGTTCCACGAGGGCCTCCTGTCGATTACTGCAGTGGCATGAGCCGTACCAGCGTCGGATTGACGGAGGGGTCTCGTCCGTAAGTACTTGCTAAAATGTGACTTGTGTGATTACGATTGCCCTGGATTTCAGCCGGGGCCGGCCAGACGGTCCGGCCAACCGATTGGCCGCCACCCCGCGGTCCAGATGCCAGAACGCGCGGCCGTTGCACGAAGAGTCGATGGAGCCTGCACAGATTGGCGATTTTCCCGGTGGCCAATGCATTGGCCGGGAGGGCAAGGATTGACTGGGCTCTCGCACCCGATCGATCGGCCGGCGCGGTGGCGTCCACGCCGGGCCGCCCTGGCGATCGCGATCCTGCTGAGCGGCGCGCTGCTGGCCGGCTGCTCGTCGCGCTCCAGCGCACCCGGGTCCGGCAGCGATCGCGGCGGCACCCTGGTCGCGTCGATCCGCAGCGAGCCGGACACCTTCAACCGGTACGCCTCACGGTCCTTCGTCACCGACATCATCTCGCGCCTGACGCAGGCGAAGCTCGTCCGGATCAACCGGGTGACCGACCAGATCGAACCGCGGCTCGCCGACAGCTGGACCCGCTCGGACGACGGCCGCCGCTACACGCTGCACCTGCGGCCGGGTGTAGAGTTCTCCGACGGCCAGCCCTTCACCTCCGCCGACGTCCTCTTCTCGTTCCAGGCGGCGTACGATCCGAGGACCGCCGGCCCGCTCGGCGATTCGATGAAGGTCGACGGCAAGCCGCTGGAGGTCACGGCCCCCGATCCATCGACGGTCGTCATCACGTTCCCCTCGGTCTTCGCTCCGGGCCTGCGCCTGCTCGACAACCTGCCGATCCTGCCGAAGCACCTCCTCGCCGGGGCGCTCGCACAGGGGACCTTCACGCAGGCGTGGGGCACGAGCACGCCGCCCGCGCAGATGGCCGGCCTCGGCCCGTTCGTCCTCAGCAGCTACGAGCCCGGTCAGCGGCTCGTCTTCACGCGCAACCCGCACTTCTGGCTGAAGGACGTGTCGGGGGCGCCGCTGCCGCTGCTCGAGCGGCTGATCCTCGAGATCGTGCCCGACCAGAACGCCGAGCTGCTGCGGCTGGAGTCGGGACAGATCGACATGACCACGACGGCCGTCCGGCCGGAGGACTACCGCGCGCTGAAACGGGCCGCCGACCAGGGGAAGGTCAAGCTGCTCGACCTGGGTGTCGGGCTGAACGCCGACTCGTTCTGGATCAACCTCAATCGGGCGTCGAAACGGTCCGATCCCCGTGCCGCCTGGCTGCAGAGCGCCGACTTCCGCCGGGCGATCTCGTACGCGGTCGACCGGAAGCAGTTCGCTGACGCCGTCTACCTCGGCGAAGGCGTTCCCGTCTACGGACCGGTGTCGCCCGGCAACCGGACGTGGTACTGGAAGGACACGCCGGAGACGCCCTACGACCCGGCGCGCGCGAAGGCGCTGCTCGCCCGTCTCGGCCTCCACGATCGCCCGGGCAGCGCCCAACTGGTGGATGCGGCCGGGAGGCCCGTGCAGTTCACGCTCCTCACCTTCAAGGGGAACACCGCGCTCGAGCGGGGCGCCGAGGTGATCCGCGACGCGCTGGCGAAGGTCGGCGTGACGGTGAACGTCGTCGGCCTCGACGTGGGTGGGCTCGTGCAGCGGTTCACGTCGAACGACTACGACGCCGTCTACTTCAGCGTCTACGAGACCGACACCGACCCGGCGCTGAACCCGGATTTCTGGTTCAGCTCGGGCAGCGCCCATCTCTGGAACATCGGCGAGAAGACGCCGGCGACGCCGTGGGAGGCGCAGATCGACGAGCTGATGGCGCGGCAGATCGCGGCGCCCGATCTCGCGATCCGGCAAACGCTGTTCGATCAGGTGCAGCGGATCTTCGACGAGCACCTGCCGGTGCTGCGTTTCGTGGCGCCACGCATCTACGTGGCGATGAGCACGCGCGTCGTCCGGGCGACGCCGTCGGTCCAGTCGCCCTACCTGCTCTGGAACCCCGAGGTGCTGGCGGTGACCGGCGCGGGCCCCGCCCGGTAAGGCATGGCACGCTACCTGCTGCGGCGCCTCGTTTTCGCGCTGCTGATGGTCTTCGTCGTCACGTCGGTCTCGCTGCTGCTCACGCGTCTCGCGCCCGGCGACTTCGCCGCCGAGGCCTTCGGCCTCGGGGCCAATCCGCAGACCGTGGCGCGGGCCCGCGCCCGCTACGGGCTCGACCAGCCGATCCTCACCCAGTACGAAGCGTGGCTCGACCGCGCCGTGCACCTCGACTTCGGCACGTCGCTGCTGTACGGCCGGCCCGTGGCGGAGCTGATCCCCCAGCGTGCCGCCAACTCGGCGCTGCTCGCCGTGGCCGCGCTCGCACTCGCGACCTTCATCGGCCTCCCGCTCGGCGTCGTCACCGGCAGCCGGCCGGGGCGGCTCTCCGGCGCGATCCGCTTCGCCTCGCTCGTCACGCTGTCGATGCCGCCGCTCATCACGTCGCTGCTGTTCGTCTTCATCGCGGCGCGCACCGGCTGGTTCCCGATCGGCGGCATGCGTTCGCTCGACGTCTCCGGCGCCGGTGCCGCCGGCGATCTGCTGTGGCACCTGACGCTGCCGGCGCTCGCCCTGGCGCTGCCCGTCGCGGCGATGTTCGAGCGCCTCCAGTCGCAGGCGATGGCCGAGACGATGGAGCAGCCGTTCGTCCGGGCGGCACTGGCCCGGGGCGTCCCTCCGGGGCGGCTGGTGTGGCGCGATGCGCTGAAGGTGGCGCTCCGGCCCTGTGCCTCGGTCTACGGTCTCGTGGTCGGCACCTTGCTGAGCGGCTCGTTCGTCGTCGAGATCGTCACGGCGTGGCCGGGGCTGGGACGGTTGATGTACGACGGCCTGCGCGCCCGCGACGTGTATCTGGTGGCGGGCTGCGCCGCGGCGGGCGCCCTCTTCCTGGCGGCGGGCAGCCTCCTGTCCGACCTGGCGCTGGCGGCGGTCGATCCGCGGGTGCGGCTGGGGGAGGACTGATGCGGCGCGCGGGGTTCGGCCTCATCGTCGCGATCCTGGCCGGCGCCATCGGTGCGCCGTGGCTGGCGCCGTACGGGCCGGACGGCCCGCGGCCCGACCTCCAGTTCGCCCCGCCCACGGTGCCGCACGTGGTCGACGCCGACGGACACTGGCACGCGCCCTTCATCTATCCCTGGCACCTGGTCAGCCGCCTCGAGCAGCGCTACGAGCCGGACGAATCCACGCGCGTCCCCATCACCTGGTTCACGCACGGGCATCTGGTGGGATCGGCCGATGACGTCCGGGCGCCGCTGCTGCTGCTCGGTGCCGACAGCTACGGACGCGACGTCTTCAGCCGCCTGCTCTACGGCGCGCGCTTGTCGCTCGGCGTCGCCGCGGTCGCGGCTCTCGGTGCGTTGCTGGTGGGGGCCCTCGTGGGCGGCCTGGCCGGGTACGCCGGGGGAGCGGTGGACGAGCTGCTGATGCGGAGCGCCGAGTTCCTGCTCGTGCTGCCGGCCATCTACGTCATCCTCGCGCTCCGCTCCGTGATGCCCCTCGTCCTGCCGGCTTCGACGGTCTTCCTGCTGCTGGCCGGCATCCTGTCGCTGATCGGCTCGCCGTTCGTCGCCCAGGGGGTTCGGGCGATCGTGGCTGCCGAGCGGCGCCGCGAGTACTACAGCGCTGCCGTGGCGGCCGGCGCCGGGCACGCACGGCTGCTGTTCCGTCATCTGCTGCCGGCGGCCCGCGGGTTCCTGGCCGTCGAACTGACCGTGCTGCTCCCGGCGTTCGTCCTCGCGGAAGCGACGCTGTCGTACGTGGGCATGGGGTTCCCCGGGCCGTCTCCGAGCTGGGGGGCGATGCTGCGCGAGGCGTCGAACGTGTCGGCCATCGCCGATTTCCCCTGGGTGCTGGCGCCGGCCGTCGCGATCGTGCTGGTGGTCCTCGGCCTGAACCTGATCCTGCAGGGATCGGGTGCCAATCCCATCGCGCTTCCCACGCATCGCCCGGCGAGCCAGCCCGCCGGCGGCCCGCCGGCGGCCTGAGCG
>JAGWRA010000206.1 GCA_028876655.1 Acidobacteriota bacterium
CCGACCAGCCGCCAGCCGCTCGAGCGCCGCCCGCAGTGAATGCACTTCAGGAACACGGTGCCGGGCTCCGACCAGACGCAGTACTCGTGGCGCCCGCACAGATGACAGCTGATCCAGTCCCACATGGTGTGTGCGCAACCTCCGGAAGCGGCTTCCATTTCCTACAATCGGCAACCTCCATGCCACTCTGTAGAGGCAATTGCCCGGTCATCGTCTGTGCGCGTGTGTCGCATGCCGTCCCGTGTTGACGGGAGATTCCCATCCGGGTGGGTGGGCGCATCCGCTCCCGCGTGTGCCGGCGGTGGTCCAGGAGTGACGCCTGGTCGACAGGCTCGTCAGTCGTCCGGCGCTGCAGGATGGGGTGATAGGATCGCAGGGTCCACTGACAGCAGGGCGCGTCATGGTCGAGGCGGACCGGCCGGGGCCCTGCCAGCCCAGCTGCGCGAGCTCGTGTGTTGGGCCTCCACCACCAGCCTGCCGGGCGCGAATGCTGCGAGACCGCTGATGAAGGGATGGGGATGACGGACGCAGCGCGAAAGGGCCGGAGGGGAGGAGGGCGCGGGACCTCCGCGGCGGGGACGGGGCAGGACGTGCCGCTGGCGCTCGAGGGGCAGGAGGCCCTGTTCGAGCGGCTGGCGGGCCGACGGCCGGCCGTCTTCCTCGACTACGACGGGACGTTGACCGGGATTGTCGATCGGCCGGAGGACGCCCACTTGTCGTCGCCGATGCGCCAGACGATTGCGGCGCTGGCCAGTCGGTGCCCCGTGGCGGTGATCAGCGGGCGCGACCGCCGGGACGTGGCGGCCCGGGTGGGTCTGCCGGAACTCATCTACGCGGGCAGCCACGGCTTCGACATCGCGGGGCCGCACGGCACGGAAATCCAGTACGAAGCGGGCGGCGGGTTCACGGCCACCATCGAGCGGGCCGCGCGCGAACTGCGGTACCGGCTCCTGGGCATCGACGGCGTCATTGTCGAGTCCAAGCGGTATTCGGTGGCCGTGCACTACCGGCTGGTGGCCCCCGGGGACCGGCCGCAGCTGGTGCAGGTGGTCGAGGAGGTGCTGGCCGCTCATCCGGATCTCCGGCAGACCGATGGCAAGATGGTCTTCGAACTGCGGCCGGCCCTCGATTGGGACAAGGGACGGGCCCTCGAGTGGTTGTTGAGGGCGCTCGGGCTGGATGGTCCGGACGTGGTGCCGATCTACCTCGGTGACGACAGCACGGACGAGGACGCCTTCCGCGCGCTGGCGGGACGGGGTATCGGCATCCTCGTCGCGGATGCTCCCCGCGCGACGCTGGCGGCCTGCCGGCTGCGCGATCCGGCGGAGGTGGAGCAGTGGCTGCAGGCGCTGGTCGGCCGCCTGGCCGCGCCGCGCGGGTGAATTGACGGCTGCACGCGTCGGCGTGGTACAATCAGGGTTCGCATGTGGGCGGCTAGCTCAGTTGGGAGAGCGCCGCGTTCGCAACGCGGAGGTCGGGAGTTCGAGCCTCCTGCCGTCCACCAGAATTCGCACCCGTCGAAAGAGGCTGCCTCGGCAGCCTCTTTTGCATTTCAGGGGCGTTCCCGCCCTGCATCTCGCGGCCGATCCGGCCGATTCAGTGAACGATGCCTGCAGTCAAGCGTCTCGGCGTCCTCACCGGCGGCGGCGACGCCCCCGGTCTCAATGCCGTCATCCGGGCGGTCGTCAAGGCGGCCTCGAACGCCTCCATCGAGTGCGTCGGCCTCGAGGACAGCTTCGACGGCCTCATCGAGCCGAATCGCTCGCGCGTCCTCACGCCGCGCGACGTCACGGGCATCCTGCGGCTGGGCGGGACGATTCTGGGGACGACCAACCGCGGGAATCCGTTCGTCTATCCGGTCGATACGGCCGAGGGGACGCGCGACTACTCGGAGCGCTGCATCGAGATGTTCCACCGGCTCCATCTCGACGCGCTCGTCGTGATCGGCGGCGACGGGACGCTCGGTATCGCCTACGAGTTCTACAAGCGGGGTATCCCGATCGTCGGCGTCCCCAAGACGATCGACAACGACATCGTCGGGACGACCAACTGCTTCGGCTTCGACACCGCCGTCAGTTTCGCCACCGAGGCGATCGACCGGCTGCACACGACCGCCGAGGCGCACCGTCGCATCATGACCGTCGAGGTGATGGGGCGCTACGCCGGCTGGATCGCCCTGCACGCCGGCGTGGCGGGCGGCGCCGACGTGATCCTGATCCCGGAAATCCCGTTCGACCTCGACTCGGTGGCGCGGACGCTGCGCGCGCGCGACCAGTGGGGGGCGCGCTTCAGCATCGTGGTCGTGGCGGAGGGGGCTGCGCCGAAGGGCGGGGGCGTATCGCTGGTCCAGGCCGCCACGGACGGACACGTCGAGCGGCTCGGCGGCATCGGCGCCCAGGTCGCCGGCGCGCTCGAGCAGATGACCGGCAAGGAGACCCGCCACGTCGTTCTCGGCCACCTGCAGCGGGGCGGCGCGCCGACCAGCTTCGACCGCGTCCTGGCGACCCGGTTCGGCGGCATGGCCGTCGAGCTCGTGCGGCGCGGACAGTTCGGCGTCATGGTGGCCTCGCATCCGCCGGACATCGTGCCGATTCCGATCGCCGATGTGGTCGGACGCACCAAGACCGTGCCGCCCGACAGCGATCTGGTGCAGACGGCCAGGGCGATTGGCGTGTCGTTCGGGGACTAGGGGAGGACGTCGAGGTACTTCAGCGCGCCGCCGGTGTTGAAGAGGACGACCGTGTCGTCGGACCCGATCCGGCCGTCGCGCACGAGCCGGCGGATGGCTGACAGCGCGGCTCCGCCTTCCGGCGCCGCACTCACCCCTTCGTGACGGCCGATCTCCTGCATGTCGGCCACCAGCTCGGCGTCACTCACGGCGACGGCCGTGCCGCCGCTCTCGCGCAGCGCCCGGAGGATCAGGAAGTCGCCGATGGCCCGCGGCACGCGCAGCCCGTCGGCCACCGTCTTCGCGTTGGCCCAGGGCTCGGCCCTCTCGGTTCCCTGCGCGAACGCCCGGACGATCGGCGCGCAGCCGTCGGCCTGCACCGAGACCATCCGGGGCCGGCGCTGCGGCCGGACCCAGCCGATCCGCTCCAGCTCCTCGAAGGCCTTCCACATGCCGATGAGGCCGGTGCCGCCGCCGGTCGGGTAGACGATCCAGTCCGGCCAGGTCCAGTCCATCTGCTCGGCCAGCTCGTAGGCCATCGTCTTCTTGCCCTCGACGCGGTACGGCTCCTTCAGCGTCGAGACGTCGTACCAGCCCAGCGGCCCGCCCCGCTCGGCCGCCAGCCGGCCGGCGTCGGTGATGAGGCCGTCGACCAGCGTGACCTGCGCGCCGTAGAGCGCGCACTCGCGCACGAACGGCGCCTTGGCGTCGCGCGGCAGGAAGACCTGCGCGGCCATGCCGGCGCGGGCGGCGTAGGCCGCCATCGCGTTGCCGGCATTGCCCGCCGACGGCACCGAGACCGTGGTGGCGCCAAGCGCGCGGGCCCGGGTGATCGCGGCCGACTGGCCGCGCGCCTTGAACGAGTTGGTCGGGTTGAGCGATTCGTCCTTGATGTAGAGCCTCGAGAGCCCCAGCGTCCGGCCGAGTGCCCGCGCGTGCAGCAGCGGCGTGAAGCCCTCGCCGAGCGTCACCGGCTCGTCATCGTCGAGCAGCGGCAGCATGTCGGCGTAGCGCCACATCGTCGACGGCCGGTCGGCCAGCGTCCGCGGGGACCACTGGCGCGCCCGGTCCAGGTCGTAGCGGGCGAGCAGGGGGGCGCCGCACGTGCACAGGTGCTGGCGCTGCCGGGGATCGTAGGGGCCCGCCCCGCAGGGGACGGCACACTCGAGGTGGGTGAAATAGGACATCGCGTCAGTGGGACAGCAGTTCGTCGTCCTTCTTCTTCTGCAGGTCGTCGATGGTCTTCACGTGGTGATCGGTGAGCCGCTGGACCTCGTCGAGCCCCTTGCGCTCGTCGTCCTCCGAGATCGTGTGGTCCTTCAGCAGCTTCTTGAGGCGATCGTTCGCCTCGCGGCGCGCCTGACGGACCGTGTTGCGCCCTTCCTCGGCCAGCTTGTGGACGTGACGCGACAGTTCCTTCCGGCGCTCGTCGGTGAGTGTCGGCAGGGGGATCCGGACCACCTTGCCGTCGTTGCCCGGGTTCAGGCCGAGGTCCGACGCCCGGATCGCCTTCTCGATGGCGGCCAGCTGGGTCGGGTCGAACGGCTGCGCGACGATGAGGGTGGGTTCCGGCACCGACAGGCTGGCGACCTGATTCAGGGGCATCTTCGCACCATAGGCCTCGACCTGCACGCCGTCCAGGATGTTCACCGAGGCGCGGCCGGTCCGCACGCCGGCCAGCTCGCGGCGGGTGTGCTCGATCGCGGTCTCCATCTTCCGGGTGAGTTCGGCCATCAGGCTCTTCAGGTCGTTGCTATCCATGGAAGCTCCACTCGGCTCCAGAATGGCGGGCCGGGCTAGGCGGTGACCAGCGAGCCGATCGGCTCGCCGACGATCGCGCGCTGGATGTTGCCCGGCGTCCTCAGGTTGAAGACGACGATCGGCAGGCGGTTGTCCATGCAGAGGGAGATGGCCGTGGCGTCCATGACCTTGAGCCCCTGTTCGAGCACCTGCAGGTAGGAGATCCGGTCGAACCGTGTCGCCTCGGGGTGGAGCAGGGGATCGGCGTTGTAGATGCCGTCGACCTTCGTCCCCTTGAGGATCACGTCCGCCTTCATCTCCATCGCCCGCAGGGCTGCCGCCGTGTCGGTCGTGAAGTACGGATTCCCGGTGCCCGCCGCGAAGACGACGACCCGCCCCTTCTCGAGGTGGCGGATGGCGCGGCGGCGGATGAACGGCTCGGCCACGGCCCGCATCTCGATGGCCGTCACGACCCGGGTGACGACGCCCTGCTGCTCGACGGCATCCTGCAGCGCCAGCGCGTTGATGCAGGTCGCCAGCATCCCCATGTAGTCGGCCGTGGCGCGGTCCATGCCCCGCGCGCTGGCGGCCACGCCGCGGAAGATGTTCCCGCCGCCGATGACGATGGCCAGCTCGACGCCCAGGGAGTTGATCTCCTTGATGTCGCGGGCGATCTGGGTGGCCACCGCCGGATCGATGCCGTAGGCCTGATCGCCCATCAGCGCCTCGCCGGACAGCTTCAGGAGGACTCGCTTGTAGACGGGGGCAGACGCGGCAGGCATACGGAACGGATTATATCAGGTGGCGCGGCAGGTCGAGAGGATAGTGGCTGGTGTCCTGAGGACCCGGATGGCGCGGAGAGCACTTCGCCGGAGGCCATGCCCAGCCGCGGACAAGCGAATCCGAGGCGAGGCATCAGCGTCAGTTCCGCGTGGGGGTGGGGCCCCACGCGGACTGAATAATGCCTGCGCCGGCCCCGGCTATTCGCTCGCCGCACCCTCGCCCACGCGATAGCGCGCGAACCGCGACACGGTGATGTTCTCGCCGAGCTTCGCGGTCTTCTCGGCCAGCAGCTGGCTGATGGTCGTCGACGGCTCGCGGATGAACGGCTGCTCGAGCAGGCAGACCTGCGCGAAGTAGCTCTCGATCTTCCCGTCCACGATCTTGTCGATGACCTGGGCCGGCTTCCCCGAGTTCTCGAACTGGGCGCGGTAGATCACCCGTTCCTTCTCGATCTCGGCCGCCGGGATGTCCTCGCGCCGCACGTAGCGCGGATCGGCCGCAGCGATGTGCATCGCGATGTCCTTCACCAGCGCCTGGAAGTCGTCGGTGCGGGCGACGAAGTCGGTTTCGCAGTTGACCTCGACCAGCACGCCCACCTTGCCGCCCATGTGGATGTAGCTGCCGACCACGCCCTGCGAGGTCGATCGGCCGGCCTTCTTGGCTGCCTGCGCCAGGCCGCGCTTCCGCAGGATGGTCGTGGCCTCGTCGATGTTGCCACCGGCCTCGGTCAGGGCGGCCTTGCACTCCATGAACCCCGCGCCGGTCTGGTCGCGCAGGGCCTTCACCTGTTCTGCCGTGATTGCCATGTACCTGGTACTCCGTCTGGGGAAGAAACCGTCAACTATGATTCAGTCCGCATGGGGCCCGGGCCTCCGCCCGATTCCCCGCTCACCGGGCTTCGGCCACGCTCGCCGAAGCGCCTCCGGCGCGAAGGCGGCCCCCCCCATGGGTGGCCGTCGCTTACGCTCCGGATCCTGGGATTGGCGCCGTGGCTGCCTGGAACGGCAGGACCGTCCGGGGCGCGTACAGTAAAAGCGCCGGCCGTCAGCCGGCCGGCGCCAGACGGGATCGCGGGATCCCGGACGGGTCGGCCGCCTCAGGCGGACGCCGGGGTCGGCTCGGTGCGCGGACGGGCGCCGCCACGCGGCCGTCGATCGTCGCCGCCGTCGCCCCCCTCGGCCCCGTCCTCGGACGCCGGGACCGATTCACGGGCCGTCCGGCCGGTCAGTGCCGCGTCGGCGATCCGGGAGATGAAGAGCCGGATGGCCCGCAGCGCGTCGTCGTTGCCGGGGATCACGTAGTCCACTTCGTCCGGATCGCAGTTGGTGTCGACGATGCCGATGACGGGGATCTTCAGCTTGCGCGCCTCGTCGACGGCGATCTTCTCCTTGCGCGTATCGACGATGAAGACCGCGTCGGGCAGCCGGGTCATCTGGCGGATGCCGTCGAGGTTCTTGAGCAGCTTGCGGCGCTCCTTCTCGTTGCGCGCAATCTCCTTCTTGGACAGCGTGTCGTAGCGACCGTCGGTCGCCATCAGCTCGAGATCCCGCAGCCGGCCCAGGCTCCGCTGGATGGTGGAGAAGTTGGTGAGCAGGCCGCCCAGCCAGCGCTCGTTCACGTAGAACATGCCGCAGCGCTGGGCTTCCTCGGCGATCACGTCCTTGGCCTGGCGCTTGGTGCCGACGAACAGCAGCGTGCGGCCCTCGCCTGCGAGCGACCGGACGAACTCCTCGGCGTCGCGGAACAGCTTCACCGTCTTGCCCAGGTCGATGATGTAGATGCCGTTCCGCTCGCCGAAGATGTACTGCTTCATCTTCGGGTTCCAGCGCTTCGTCTGGTGGCCGAAATGGACCCCGGCCTCCAGCAGTTCCTTCATCGTGATCGCGGCCAAGCTACCTCCAATGGGCTGGGTGCGCCGTCCCCTCAGACGGCCGCCAGCAGGCGCCGCGGACCTCCGCGGCCGCCGACACTCGACTACCGCTTGCTGAACTGGAAGCGCTTGCGCGCTCCGGCCATGCCGTACTTCTTGCGTTCCTTCATCCGCGCGTCGCGCGTCAGGAAGCCGTTCTTCTTGAGCGCGCCCCGCAGTTCGCTGTTGAACTCCACCAGCGCGCGCGCGATGCCCAGGCGGAAGGCGCCCGCCTGCCCGGCCACGCCGCCGCCCGCCACCGTCGCCACGATGTCGAACTTCTCGGCGGTCTCGGTGACCAGCATCGGCTGCCGGATCTCGGTGCGGAGCTGCTCGGTGGGGAAGTAGACGTGGAACTCGCGGGCGTTGACCTTGATCTGGCCGGTGCCCGGACGGAGGAACACGCGGGCCGTGGACGTCTTGCGCCGGCCCGTCCCGTAGTACTGGATGAGTGCTGCCAAGTTATGCGACCTCGAGCGTAGACGGTTTCTGCGCGGCGTGCGGGTGATCGGGGCCCGCGTAGACCTTCAGCTTGCGGTACATCGCGTCGCCCATCTTCGTCTTCGGGAGCATGCCGCGCACGGCCTCTTCGACGAGCCGGATCGGCCGCCGCTGACGGACGACCTTCGCCCGTTCCTCGCGCAGGCCGCCCTCGTAACCGCTGTGCGTCCGGTAGAGCTTCTGGTTTTCCTTGCGCCCGGTGAGCTTGACCCGTTCCGCATTGACGATGACGACGTGGTCGCCCGTGTCGATGTACGGGATGTAGCTCGCCTTGTGCTTGCCCTGGAGCAGACGCGAGGCGAGCGTGGCCACACGGCCCAGCACCTGTCCCTCGGCGTCGATGACGTGCCAGCGCCGTTCGATATCCTTCGGGCTGGCGATGAACGTTTTCATGAACGCGGTCCCCTTCAGGCCTGACCCAGACAACCGTAAACCCAAATAATACGTAGCCTTCTGTCGACTGTCAAGGCCCGCCCTCTCAGCGCCGATAAGCGACTGTGACCCGCGGCGAGCGGCAGGCCCCGCCACCAGGCGCGTTCTGCCATCCCGGGCGACCGGCTGGAGGGCCAAAGCTGTAATCGGCTGACCGATCTGTCAGTCGCCGGCGCCTCCGGCCGCGGGCGCCGCGTCGCCAGACGCCGAAAATCGAATTCCAGGGGCACCGGCCGGGCTGGCACCCGGTTTGCCCCTGCTGGCGCCGCCGGGGCCACGCCGGGAATCGCACCCGGACGATCGTCGAGGACAAACTGTGTTGTTCCGTAAACCCAAACCGCTCGTGGGACTCGACATCGGATCGAGCGCCGTGAAGGCGGTCGAGCTGCGGCCGGCCGGCGAGGGCTACCGGGTGGTGGCCTTCGGCACCCAGCCGATCCCGCCCGACAGCATCGTCGACGGCGCCATCATCGACGGCGTGGCGGTGGCCGAGGCCATCCGGCACCTCTTCGAGAACAAGGCGTTCCGGACGAAGGAAGTGGCGGCGTCGCTGTCGGGGCACGCCGTCATCGTCAAGAAGATCAGCCTGCCGGTGATGACCGAGCAGGAGGTCGCCGAGTCGATCTACTGGGAAGCCGAGCAGTACATCCCGTTCGACATCCAGGATGTGAACCTCGACTACCAGATCCTCCGCGCGGGGACCGAGTCGGACGCCCGCGGCGCGATGGAGGTGCTGCTGGTGGCCGCCAAGAAGGACAAGATCGCCGACTACACCGGCGTCATCGCCCAGGCCGGGCGGACGCCCGTCGTGCTCGACGTCGACGCCTTCGCCCTCCAGAACGTCTACGAGGTGAACTACCGGCCGTCGGCCGAGGCGGTCGTCGCGCTGCTCAACGCCGGCGCCAGCGCCATCAATATCAACATCGTCGGCGGGGACGAATCGCTGTTCACCCGCGACGTGTCGCTCGGGGGCAACGCCTACACCGAGGCGGTCCAGAAGGAACTCAACCTGTCGTTCGAGGATGCCGAGCGGCTGAAGCGGGGCCAGGCCGTGGACCACGTCAGCGTCGAGGACGTGCGGCCCGTGCTCCGGGCGATGAACGAGAACGTGCTGCTCGAGATCCAGAAGACGTTCGACTTCTTCAAGGCGACGACCTCGGCCGACCGGATCGACCGGATCCTCGTCAGCGGCGGCGCCTCGCGCGTGGACCACTTCAAGGAGATGCTCGAGGAGCGGTTCGACACGCCGGTCGAGGCCTTCGACCCGTTCCGGGCCGTGGAGTTCGATCCCGTCAGGCTCGGCGTCGAGGACCGCGACGAGGTGGTCCCGACGGCGGCCGTCGCCGTCGGGCTCGCGCTGCGAAGGGCGGGCGACCGATGATCCGGATCAACCTGCTGGCCGTCGAGCGCGAGCGGACCCGCAAGCGGACAGGCGGCGGCTTCGACGCCTCGGCCCGCATCACGCTGGTCTGCCTCCTCATCCTGCTGGCCACGGTGGCCGGCATCGGGTTCTGGGCCTGGTCGCTGAACGAGGCCTCCTCCGATCTCGACCGGCAGATTGCCGGGGCGCAGACCGAGGCGCGCCGCCTGCATTCGGTCATCCAGCAGGTGCAGCAGTTCGAGAAGCAGCGGGGCGAGCTGCAGCAGCGGGTCGCGCTCATCGAGGAGCTGCGCAAGGGGCAGACCAACGCCGTGCACCTGCTGGACGAGGTCAGCCGGAGCCTGCCGGACATGGTGTGGCTCACCGACCTCAAGGAGAGCGACGACGGCGTGGTGACGATCGACGGGCGCTGCACGTCGCTCACCGCCGTGTCGGATTTCGTGGCGAACCTGGAACGGTCGCCCTACTTCAAGAAGCCGGTCGAGCTGGTCGGCAGCCAGACCCAGACGATCCCGGAACCGCCGGGCGAACTGATCCGCTTCACGCTCAAGGCGACGTTCGCGCCGCCGCAGTCATAAGCCATGGCCCCGAGTCTCAACAAGCTCCCGTGGTACTGGCAGATCGGGCTGTTCCTGCTGCTCGCCGTGGCGGGGGTCTACATCTTCTACGTCTACTACGCGGCGCCGGCGCAGGCCGAGATGACCGCGCGCCGGCAGGAGCTCGTCTCGCTGCGGGTGGACATCTCGAAGGGGCAGGCGACCGCGCGGCAGCTGCCGCAGTTCCGGGCGCGGGTCGCCGAGCTGTCGGCCCGGCTCGACAGCCTGAAGCCGATCCTGCCGGAGCAGAAGGACGTCGCCGATCTGCTGCGGCGCCTGCAGGCGATGGCGGTGCAGTCGCACCTGACGATCAACGGCTTCAAGCCGGAGCCGACGGTCACCAAGGCCCTGCACGTCGAGTGGCCGATCTCGCTGCAGATCGACGGGAGCTTCAACAACCTGGCGCTGTTCTTCGACCGCATCAGCAAGTTCCCGCGGATCATCGACGTCAGCGACGTGACCATCAAGGCCAAGGCCAAGCAGGACGCCGACTCGACGATCACCGCCTCGTGCAAGGCGACGACCTTCGTCCTGCTCGAGAAGCCCGCCGCGCCCGCGCCCGCCAGGCCCGGGGCGCCGGCGGCCCGCCCGACGCCGGGCAAGAAGACGAAGTGACGCCGATGCCCTCGCAGCCCTCGCCTCCACGCCGCGTCCGGCCGGCACACGCCGTCGTGCTGACCGTGGCGCTCATCGTCGCCGCGGGCGGGACCGTCCGGTCGCAGACGCCGGCCGCGCGGCCCGGGACCGCGCCGGCGCCGGCCGCGCAG
>JAGWRA010000207.1 GCA_028876655.1 Acidobacteriota bacterium
ATACAAGGTGCTCGACACGAGCGTCATCATCGACGGCCGCATCGCCGACATCTGCGAAACCGGGTTCATCGACGGTGCCCTGGTGATCCCGCAGTTCGTCCTCAAGGAACTCCAGCTCGTGGCCGATTCGGCCGACGCGCTGAAGCGGAACCGGGGCCGGCGCGGCCTGGACATTCTCCAGAAGATCCAGAAGATGGCCGGCGTCGAGGTCGTGATCTCGGACGTCGACTTCCCGGACGTGCGCGAGGTCGACCTCAAGCTGATCGAGCTGGCGCGCACGCTCCAGGGGAAGATCGTGACGAACGACTTCAACCTGAACAAGGTCGCGCAGCTGCGGGGCGTCGAGGTGCTGAACATCAACGAGCTGGCGAACTCGCTCAAGCCGGTCGTGCTGCCGGGCGAGATCATGAAGGTGTTCATCCTGAAGGAAGGCAAGGAGTACAACCAGGGCGTCGCGTACCTGGACGACGGCACGATGGTCGTCGTCGACAACGCGCGCAAGATGATCGGCCGCACGATCGACATCGTCGTCACCAGCGTGCTGCAGACGACGGCCGGGAAGATGATCTTCGGCCGCTTCATCGAGCCGGCGGTGGCCGCGCAGGCGGCGCCGGCGCAGGCGCCCAACGCCGACCGCGACAAGGACGAGGGCGGCGGGCGCCGCATGCGCCAGGCGCAGGCATGACCCGGCCGTGAAAGTCCCTCCGTTCCACTGGTGGCGGACCGTCTTCTTCCTCATTCCCGCCATCACGGTCTACACGGCAGTCCTCGGCACCATCTCGCTCGCCTCCAGCCTGATCGATCGGCGCGGGATCGTCGCCCACTGGTGCGCGCGGGCCTGGTCGTGGCTGATCCTGGCGACGACCGGCGTGCGCGTCGACGCGCGCGGGCGCGAGCGGCTGACGCCGGGGCGGACCTACGTGTTCGTGTCGAACCACCAGAGCATCTACGACATCCCGGTGCTGTTCGCCGCGCTGCCATGGCAGCTCCGGATCATCGCGAAGGCGTCGCTCGGCCGCTTCCCATTCCTCGGCTGGCACCTGCGCCACACCGGGCACATCCTGGTCGACCGGCGCGATCCGGCCCGCACCAGCATCCTGAAGCAGGCCTCCTCGCTCGTCCGGCAGGGGCTGTCGCTCATCGTCTTCCCCGAAGGGACGCGGAGCCGCGATGGCGCCCTGGCCCCGTTCAAGGGCGGCAGCTTCCTGCTCGCCCTCGATGCGGGGCTGCCGATCGTGCCGGTCGCGGTGATCGGCAGCCGGCACGTGATGCGCAAGGGACGTCTGGCGGTCGAGCCGGGTGCGGTGCGGCTGATCGTGCACGACCCGATCCCCCCCGCCAACCTCGGGGGGCCGGCGACCCCGCGCGACGCGAAGGCGCTCGCTAACCGCGTGCGCGCCATCGTGCAGGCGACGCTCGAGGCGGAAGACGCGGCGTTGCCCGCGCCCGACGCTGCGGTGCCGCCGGCGCCGGCCGCGGAGACGCCGGCCGTCCCGGAGACGGCCGCGACTGGAGAGTCCGCATGATTCGTGTCGCGCCCGATCTGCAGCCGATCGTGGTGCTTGGCGCTGCGAGCTTCGACGGGCTGACCGTTGTCGAGCGCGAGTCGAGGCTGGACGAGCCGATGGCCGCCGCCGCCGAACGGGTGCGGCAGGCCCCGCCGGCCGAGCGGGCCGATGTGCGGGCGATGTACCGGCAGGTCGGTCTCGATCCGACGAGGACGCGCCCCTCCTCGGAGGCGCTGCTGCGCCGCGTGCGGCGCGGCGATCCGCTGCCCCGCGTGAACGCCCTGGTGGACATCTGCAACTGGTGCTCGCTCGAACTGCAGCTCCCTTTCGGCCTCTACGACCTGGACCACGTGCAGGGGGCGATCGAGCTGCGGCTCGGCCGGCCCGGCGAGGCGTACGCCGGCATCCGGAAGGACGATGTGCACGTCGGCGGCCGGCTGACGCTGGCCGACGCGGCCGGCCCGTTCGGCAACCCGACCTCCGACTCGGCCCGGACCATGATCACCCCGGCGACCCGACGGGCGTTGTTCGTGATTTTCTGCCCGCGGTCCCTGGCGGCGGGGCTCGGCCGCGCCCTCGACCTGACGGCGGCCCGGGTTGCCGCCTTCGCCGGCGGCCGCGAGGTGGAACGGGCCCTCGTCGTATAATCAGGGGTTGTGCCGGCCCCGCGGACGTCTCCCGAGCCTGCCTGACGATTCAGTGCGCCTATGCACGTTGCAGCGATCATTGCCGCCGGCGGCCGCGGGCAGCGTCTGGGCGACGCGGTGCCGAAGCAGTTCCTCGAGCTGGCCGGCCGCTCGATCCTCCAGCGGACCGTCGAGGCGTTCGAGGCGAGCCCGGACATCCACGAGATCGTGGTCGTGCTGCCGGCCGACACGGCGGCGGCGCCGCCCGCGTGGCTCGGCCAGGGCGCGAGCAAGCCGCGGCGCGTCGTGGCCGGGGGCGAGCGCCGGCAGGACTCGGTGGCCAATGGCTTCGCCGCCGTGGAAGCGACGGCCGATCTGGTGGTCATTCACGACGCGGCGCGGCCGTTCGTCAGCCGCGATCTGATCGCGCGCACGATCCGGGCGGCAGCCGAGGCGGGCGCCGCGATCGCGGCGCTGCCCGCGCGCGACACCGTGAAGCAGGGCCGCCGCGACGGGACGGGGACGACGGCCGCCTGGACCATCGACGCGACCCTGCCGCGCGAGACGATCTTCCTGGCGCAGACGCCGCAGGCGTTCCGGTGCGAGGTGCTGCGGGCGGCGATGGCCGTGGCGCGTGCGGGCGCCGATGTCACCGACGAGGCGGCGCTCGCCGAGCGGGCCGGCCATCCCGTGCGGCTCGTCGAGGGCGAGGCGGCGAATCTCAAGATCACGACGCGGGAGGACCTGGCGTTCGCGCGGGGCCTGCTGGCGTCGCGCGACGGGGGACGAGGGACCATGCGCGTGGGTACCGGCTACGACCTGCACCGGCTGGTCGAGGGGCGGCCGCTGATTCTCGGCGGCGTCACCATCCCGCACACGCTCGGCCTGGCGGGGCACTCGGACGCCGATGCCATCTGTCACGCCGTCACCGACGCCATCCTGGGCGGCGCGGGCGCAGGCGACATCGGCCGGCACTTCCCCGATTCCGATCCGCAGTGGCGCGGCGCGTCCAGTCTGGACCTGCTCGCACGCGCGGCCGCCATGGTGCGCGAGGCGGGGTTCGGCGTCGAGAACGTCGACGTCGTGGTCATTGCCGAGCGGCCGAAGCTGGCGCCGCACGTGCCGGCGATGGCGGCCAACGTCGCGCGCGCGATCGGGATCGACGCGACGGCCGTCAGCATCAAGGGGAAGACCAACGAAGGGGTCGGCGAGCTCGGCCGCGGCGAGGCCATCGCGGTGCACGCGGTGGCACTCCTCAGCCCACGGTAGCCCGCCCCTGGAAGTCTGCCATCACCCATGCGTCTCCGCTTCGCCCCCAGTCCGACCGGCCAGCTGCACGTGGGCAACGCCCGCACGGCGCTGTTCAACTGGCTGCTGGCCCGCGGCGGCGGCGGGACGTTCGTGCTGCGGATCGAGGACACCGACGTCGAGCGGTCCACCACCGCCTCGGCCGATGCCATCCTGTCCGACCTGCGGTGGCTCGGCCTCGACTGGGACGAGGGGCCCGACGTCGGCGGTCCGCACGGGCCGTACCGCCAGTCCGAGCGGCTCGAGATCTACGCCGCGCACGCCCGCCGGCTGATGGAGGCCGGGGAGGCCTACTACTGCTTCTGCAGCCCGGAGCAGCTGGAGACGGCGCGCCGCCGGGCGCTCATCGAGGGACGACCCGCCGGCTATCCCGGCACCTGCCGGTCGATCGGCGCCCGGGAGGCCGAGGAGCGCCGTGCGGCCGGCGAGCGGCCGGCCATCCGGTTCCGCGTCCCCGAGGGGCGCGAGATCGTGTTCCACGATCTGGTCCGTGGCGCGATCCGCTTCGAGACCGCGGTCATCGGCGATCCGGTCCTGATCCGGTCCGACGGTCACCCCGCCTACAACTTCGCCGTGGTGGTCGACGACGCGCTGATGGGGATCACGCACGTCGTGCGCGGCGAGGACCACATCTCGAACACGCCGCGACAGCTGTTGTTGTACGAGGCGCTGGGCCTGAAGCCGCCGCGCTTCGCCCACCTCGCCCTCGTCATGGGGCCCGATCACACCCCGCTGTCCAAGCGGCACGGGGCGACGTCGGTCGCAGAGTTCCGCCGCCGGGGCTACCTGCCCGAGGCGCTCGTGAACTACCTCGCGCTGCTCGGCTGGTCGCCGGGCGACGACGAGGAACTGCTGCCGATCGGCGAGCTGGCCCGCCGGTTCCGGATCGAGGCGGTCGGGCACAGCGCCGGCGTCTTCGACGAGGGGAAGCTCGCCTGGGTGAACCGGCACTACCTGAAGGCGGCCGACCCGGCGCGGATTGCGGGGCTCGCCGTGGCTCACTTCCGCGAGCAGGGGATCCCGATGGCGCCGGACGCGGCGGGCCTGGCCTTCCTGACGCAGGCGATGGCGATGGCGACCGGGTCGGTCGACCGGCTGGATCAGATTCCGCGGCGTCTCGGGTTCCTGTTCGGCTGGGACCCCGGTGCGGCGCTGGCGCAGCCGGCCGTGCGCGAGGTGGTGGAGGCGCCCGGGGCCCGCGAGGTGATTGCGGCGCTGGCCGGCGCGCTCGCCGGCGAACCGCGGCTCGATCGCGAGCGGTTCCGCGCCGTGGCGGCGCACGTGCGGCAGCAGACGGGCCGGAAGGCATCCGCGCTGTTCCACCCGATCCGCGTCGCCCTCATGGGCGAGGCCGAGGGGCCCGAGCTGGACCTGGCGGTCCCGGCGATCGATGCGGGTGCGGAACTGACGGCGGCCGACGGCCTGCCACCGATCGTCGGCTGCCGCGAGCGGGCCAGGACCTTCGCTGAGGCCATGAGCAACGAGCACTGAACAACGTCGCGCCTGCGGCCATGCCGAGCCGAGGACATGGAAATCCGAGGCGAGGCATCGGCGTCAGTTCGCGCTGGGGGTGGGGCCCCAGCGCCACTAAAGAATGCTGATCTACGGCATCAACCCGATCGTCGAGGCGCTGCGGGCGGGGCGGGTCCGCGCGATCCGGATCGGCGATCGCGGTTCGACGCGCCTGCGTGAGGTGGCCGAGGAGGCGCGCCGGCAGGGGGTGCCGGTGCGGCGCGTCGAACTGGCGGTGCTGGACCGCGAGGCGCGCGGCGGCGTGCATCAGGGTGTGGTGGCCGACCTCGACGAGGCCGGCGATCTGACGCCCGCCGACCTGGTGGCCGGGCTGGCGCACCCGCCGCTGCTGGTGGTGCTCGACGGCATCGAGGATCCGCACAACCTCGGCGCCATCCTGCGGACGGCCGACGCGGCGGGCGTCGACGGCGTCGTCGTGCAGACGCGGCGGGCGGCGGCGATCGACGGTGCGGCTGCCAAGGCCTCCGCGGGGGCGGTGGCCCACGTCCGGCTGGCGCGCGTGGTCAACATCGCGCGGGCGCTCGAGGAGCTGAAGGAGGCGGGCGTCTGGACCGTCGGCCTGGCGGGGGACGCGCCCCGGGCGTACGACGTGCTGGACTACACGGGGCCGACGGCCTTCGTGCTCGGGGCCGAGGGGACGGGGTTGCGGCGGCTGGTGCGCGAGCGGTGCGACTGGCTGGCCGCCATTCCGATGGCGGGCCACGTCGGCAGCCTGAACGTCTCGGTGGCGGCCGGGGTGGCGCTGTTCGAGGCGGCGCGGCAGCGGCGGCGGACGGCGGGTGGAGGGGGGGCGGACTGAGAGAAGTTGCCCTTGTGGCATAGCTTGTGCTAAAGTCAGTTCTTTGTCTGGCTGGCGTAGCTCAGTCCGGTAGAGCAGCTGATTTGTAATCAGCCGGTCGGGGGTTCGAATCCCTCCGCCAGCTCCATCGGCGGGATGTCGGGCCGCAGGGTCAACCACCAGGAACGCGTGTCACTCCAGCAGTCTTCACCGATGGACGCAATTGGCGGCGGCAGGGCAGTGAGGCGTGGGGGTGGGCGCGGCGTCCCCGCGACGGGCGGAGGGCTGGAGGCCGGCGAGGCCGTGGCATCGCCCGGCCGCACGGGGGCGGACGCCGGCTGACGGCAGGCCGGGGAGGTTGCGGAGCGGTCAAACGCAGCAGACTGTAAATCTGCCGCCCCAGTGGCTTCGGAGGTTCGAATCCTCCCCTCCCCACCAACCTTGGCTCGCCTGGACGCTGAGCGAGCTGCGGTTGGCAAGCCCGGCGTGGCGAAGGCTGTTGCGAAGCGGGGCTGCGTGGCGAGGCACGAAGGCGGGAGTAACTCAGTGGTAGAGTCACAGCCTTCCAAGCTGTTGGTCGCGGGTTCGATCCCCGTCTCCCGCTCCATTCGACCCGGCCTGCGGGGCTCGCTCGTGGCAGGCCGGTAGAGAGGCGAGGCGCATGCCCCGCGCGAGCGGCCCCGGTGGATCGCGGGCCGCGAGTGGAAGGGCAGGTCGCTCGCCGCTGAAGGCGGACGGCAGTTCGGGAAGGACAACGTCAGGGCAGCCCGGCGGGTGCCGCCAGCGCAGTAAGACGGGTTGGGACGCGCAGCGCTCGAGCATGGAACAACGAACCGGGCCGATGTAGCTCAGTTGGCAGAGCGCGTCCTTGGTAAGGACGAGGTCACCGGTTCAATCCCGGTCATCGGCTCCATTGAACAATCGACAGGACATCATCCGGCCATGGCGAAAGAAAAATTTGATCGGTCGAAACCGCACGTCAACGTTGGCACCATCGGACACATCGACCACGGCAAGACGACACTGACCGCGGCGCTCACGAAGGTGGCCGCGGACAAGGGCTGGGGAACGTACGTGCCCTACGACGAGGTGGCGAAGGCGTCCGAGACTCAGGGCCGCCGCGATGCGACGAAGATTCTGACCATCGCCACGAGCCACGTCGAGTACAGCACGCCCAACCGGCACTACGCGCACGTGGACTGCCCGGGGCACGCCGACTACATCAAGAACATGATCACCGGCGCGGCCCAGATGGACGGCGCCATCCTGGTGGTCAGCGCGACCGACGGCCCGATGCCGCAGACGCGCGAGCACGTGCTGCTGGCGCGGCAGGTGAACGTGCCGTACCTGGTGGTCGCGCTCAACAAGGTCGATGCGGTCGACGATCCCGAGCTGCTGGACCTGGTCG
>JAGWRA010000208.1 GCA_028876655.1 Acidobacteriota bacterium
TCCGGCGTAGCCGTCTTCGAGAGGATGACGAACACCCGCCCGTCGATCGGCGTCGCGTGGACGCTCGACGGAAAGGACACTTCGAACCGCAGCCCCGGACCGGCGGAGGATGGCTGGGCGGCGACCGCGGAGAAGGCGAGGGCGGCGGCCAGGGCGACGGCGCCGGTCCAACGAACAGCTGATCTCAGCATAGCGTCATCGTTTCTCAGTCTCGGTGGGGTCCCCGCCTCCGCTCGCGGGGAAATCCCGCGAGCTATGGCGAGGCTCGCTGAAGCGCCTCCGGCGCGAAGGCGGCACCCCCACCGCTGCCGTCGCTCACGCTCCGGATCCTGACACAGACGGTGTTGCTGGCTGGACTGGCCGGAGAGCGGGGCTCCCGGCACGAGCATTACTGTCTCTCGCCCGCGACCCACGTCA
Source organism: Acidobacteriota bacterium (assembly GCA_028876655.1). Lineage (GTDB taxonomy): Bacteria > Acidobacteriota > Vicinamibacteria > Vicinamibacterales > CAVVIG01 > JAGWRA01. The sequence continues at coordinate 418 of JAGWRA010000208.1, forward strand.
CCGGAGAGAGCACCGTCACCCGCGGGACCTCCGCCGGCAGGTGCGCGGCGTCGAGCTGCTGGTTCAGGGCCGGTGCGGCCGTCGTGATGACCTCGTTCAGGCGGTCGACCAGCGCCTTCAGCCGTCCCATCTCGTCGGCCAGCTGCGCCTCCTGCGCTTCGGTCGGGCGCGAGGTCGACCGCGACACGCTGCGGCCGAGGCCGCCGATGCCTCCGGCCGCGCGGCCGAGGTCGCGCTGCAGGTCCGCCACGGTCTGCGCGAGGGGGTCGGCGGCCGCCTTCGCGGCGGCGTCGGGCGCCTGCAGGGCCCCGAGCGCCTTCACGATCGCCGTGACCTGCGCGTGCAGCTCACGCGCGGCCACTGCGGCAGGGCCCGAGGTCTCCTGCGCCTCGTAGACGGCGAACAGGAACCGGTACTGCTGCGAGCGATCGCGCGCGCTGGCCCGCACGCGCGGATCGCCCTCGACGAACAGCAGCTGCTGGTCGCGCGCGGCGCCGGCGACGAGCGTCACCGTGTAGTGTCCGGGCAGCACGGTCGGTCCGAGCGTCCGCGGCAGTTCGCCGCCGGCCTCGCCGCCGGTGGGATCGCCGCCGCCGCCGTAATCGCCGGGGATGCGGGCCAGCGTACTCTCGGCCGGCCGCGCGTGCGCCTCGACGCCCGGCGTCGGCGGGCGGGGGACCTGGGGCGGCGGCGCGAGCCGCAGGTCCCAGTGCACGCGATGCAGCCCGGCGGTCCCGGGCACCGTCAGCTCGCGGACGAGCCGGCCGCCCGTCGTCGTGATGCGCAGCCGTGCGTCGGACACCGGCTCGCGCAGGTAATAGTCGAGCGTGGCCCCGTAGACGGGATTCGCGCCGACGTAGGCGGCCTGCGCGAGGAAGTCGCGGTGCTCCAGGTAGTTGAACGAGGTGGCCGGCTGCGGCGGGAACAGCGACGCCGCCGACGAGAGGACCTGCGGATTCAGTTCCTCGAGCGGCGCGATGTTCATGATGTAGACGCTCCGCCCGTGCGTGCCGAGGATGAGGTCGTGATCCCGCGGCTGGATCACGATGTCCGGCACCGGCACGTCCGGCAGATCGTTCTTCAGCCGGAACCAGCCGCGTCCGCGGTCGAGCGTGGCCCAGACGCCGTTCTCGGTGCCGAGGAAGAGCAGATCCTGGTTGCGGGGATCCTCGCTGAGGGTCCGCACCGGCACGTCCGGCAGCCCGTGGGCGAGCGGCACCCAGGTGATGCCGCCGTCGCTGCTCTCGTACACGTACGGGTGAGAGTCGTCGCGGCGATGGTTGTCGAAGGTCACGTACATCCGCCGCGCGTCGAAGCGGGAGAGGACGACGCGGCTCGGCGCGGCGCCGTCGGGCAGGCCCGGGAACCGCGCGGTGATGTTCTGCCAGTCCACGCCGCCGTTACCGGTCATCTGCACGTTGCCGTCGTCGGTCCCGACCAGCATCAGCCCCGGCGTGACCGGCGACTCGGCGAACGTCGTGGCCGTGCCGTACGCCTCGACGCCGTCGTTCAGGCTCAGCGTGTCCTTCGTCGGCACCCTGCCCATGATCGGCAGCGTGTCGCGGTCGACGTGGCGGCTGAGGTCGGGGCTGATCGGCCGCCACCGGTCGCCGCGGTCGAGCGACTGCCAGACGCGGTTGCCCGCGAGGTACAGCGTGAGGTGGTTGTGCGGCGAGATGACGACCGGCGTCGTCCAGTTGAAGCGCATGGCGGCCGGCCCCCTGCCGAACTCGCCCGCGTCCTCGGGCTCCTTCACGTAGGGATCGATCGACTTGACTTCGCCCGAGCGGTCGTCGAACCGCATCAGGCGGCCGTCCTGCATCTCGATGTACGCCGTGGACGGGTCGTCCGGGTCGGCGGTGACGTACATCCCGTCGCCGCCGTCCACCTGGATCCAGTCGTCGTTGAGCGGCCCCACGCGGTGGCGTGTGGCGCTCGGTCCCTCCCAGACGCCGTTGTCCTGCAGGCCGGCGTACAGCCGGTAGGGCGACGACATGTCCGAGCTGACGACGTAGATCTGCCCGAGCGGCATGTTGTTGAAGCGCCGCCAGGTCTGCGCCCGGTCCCACGACATCCAGACGCCGCCGTCGTTGCCCAGGATGATGAACGACGGCCGGTGCGGATCGATCCACATCGCATGGTGATCCACGTGCACGTTGCGCGCGCCGTCGGCCCGGAAGGTCTTCCCGCCGTCGTCCGAGATGTAGAGCGGGCTGGCGAGCATGTAGATCCGCCGGTCGTCCTGCGGATCGATCCGGACCTGGCTGAAGTAGGGCGGCCGCTGATCGAGGCGGCTCATGCGCGTCCAGCTGCCGCCGGCGTCGTCGGACCGGAACAGCCCGCCGTCCTTGTTCTCGACCGCGGCGTACACGACCTTCGGGTCCTTCGCGTAGATCGCCAGGCCGATGCGGCCGGTGTCGCCCGCGGGGAGCCCGTGGGTCAGCTTCGTCCACGTGCGGCCGGCGTCGGTCGTCTTGTAGAGCCCGCTGCCGGGGCCGCCGCCGTCGAAGCCCCACGGCGTCCGCTGGCGCTGGTACGCCGCGGCGTAGAGCACCCGCGGGTCGGCCGGATCCATCGCCACGTCCACGAAGCCGGTGTTGTCATTGATGAACTTCGTGTTCGTCCAGGTCTTCCCGCCGTCGCTCGTCTTGAAGAGTCCGCGCTCGCGATTCGGCCCCCAGAGGTGACCGAGCGCCGCGACGTACACGATGTCGGGATTGCGGGGATCGATGACGATGCGGCCGATGTGGTGGGTGTCGTCCAGCCCCATGTGGGTCCAGGTCTTCCCGCCGTCGGTCGACTTCCAGACGCCGTTGCCCCAGGACGAGCTCTGCCGGTTGTTGGCCTCACCGGTGCCGGCCCAGAGGATGTCGGGATTGGACGGCGCCAGGGCGAGCGCGCCGATCGACGTCGTCCCGTAGTCGTCGAAGATCGGCGTCCAGGTCGTCCCGCCGTTGACCGTCTTCCAGATGCCGCCGGTCGCGGCGCCCACGTAGACGATGGCCGGGTTGGCCGGGTCGGCGACGATGTCGTCGATCCGGCCGCCCATGATGGCCGGGCCGACGTTGCGCCAGTGGAGGGCGTCGACCAGGTGCGAGGGCGCGGCGGCCGGCGCAGCGGCCTGTCCCATCGACAACGCGAGCAGCAGACTCAGGCAGAGACTCGTCATGGCTGCTGACTCTACCTTGTCCGGCCCAGCCGGGGAAGCGCGGAGGCGCGGCACGCCGCGCGAGCTGGTGCGTTGACTTGATGGGTGGCGGTTCGGTAGCATTATGCGTTTGAAAACGGCCTGCGCCGCCCCGTAACCTGTTGTTACGTCAGCGACGCGGGCGGGCGGGCATCTGATCCATGCAGGGCTGGCTCTCCATCGTTCTGATGATCGCGCTCGGCGCGGCGTTCGCGGTCGGCTCGGTCGTGCTCTCCGGCCTGTTCGGCCCCCGACGTCCGACTCCCGAGAAGGAAGCGCCGTACGAGTGCGGCGTGCCGCCGGTGGGCGATGCCCGCGAGCGGATGTCGGTCAAGTTCTACCTGGTGGCGATGATCTTCCTGCTCTTCGACATCGAAGTCGCCTTTCTCTATCCCTGGGCGTTGTCGCTGCGGGACCTCGGCTGGACCGGATTCGTGCAGATCGTGGTCTTCATGCTGATCCTGCTGGCCGGCTACGCCTACGTGTGGAAGAAGGGGGCGCTGGACTGGGGCAAGGAGCGCGCCTGAGGGCGGGAGAGGCGGAGCTGTAATGGGTCTCGAGACGGAATTCGACATCCCGGTGCTCACGACGACCGTCGAGAAGATGGTGAAGTGGGCGCGCCGGTCGGCCATCTGGCCGGTGACGTTCGGCCTGGCGTGCTGCGCCATCGAGATGATGTCGATGAGCTGCTCGCGCTACGATATCGCGCGGTTCGGCGCCGAGGTCTTCCGCGGCACGCCGCGCCAGTCCGATCTGATGATCGTGGCCGGCCGCCTGTCCCGGAAGATGGCGCCGACGCTGCGCCGGATCTACGACCAGATGCCCGAGCCCAAGTGGGTGATCTCGATGGGCGCCTGCGCCTCGATCGGCGGCGTCTTCGACAACTACGCCCTGGTGCAGGGCGTCGACCAGATCGTGCCCGTGGACGTGTACGTGCCGGGTTGTCCGCCCCGGCCCGAGGCCCTCATCTACGGCATCGTCCAGTTGCAGCGGAAGATCGACCGGATGCCCCTCTAGATGGATTCCACACACCTCATCGCCGCGATGGCGGCGGCCGTGCCCGATGCGCGCCTCCACGCCGGAACCGCGACCGATCAGCCCACGATCTACGTGGACCGGGAGCAGTTGCTGGCCGTGGCCCGCGCGCTGCACGACGCCGACGGCCTGCGCTTCCACGTGCTCGCCGACATGATTGGCGTGGACCTGCTGCCCCGCCAGCCGCGGTTCGAGGTCGTCTATCATCTCGTCGCCCCGTCGACGCCCGCACGGATGCGGCTGAAGGTCCGCGTGCCCGGCGACGACCCGCGCGTGCCGTCGGTCACCGGCATCTGGGCCGACGCCAACTGGCTGGAGCGCGAGGTGTGGGACCTGATGGGCATCGTGTTCGACGGCCACGGCGACCTGCGCCGCCTGCTGACCCCCGACGACTGGGAAGGGCACCCGCTGCGGAAGGACTATCCGGTGCAGATCCGGCTGACGCCGCGGGCGACCGAGCCGCTGCAGGTGACCGAAGAGGAGTTCCGGGCCAATCTCGCGCACGACCGGCAGGCCCGGGATCGGTCGCGCTCATGAGCGAGCGGGCCGGCGCCGCGGATCGCGCCGGGACCGTCGCGCGGATGTTCGCCGAGACGATCGCGCTGCACCAGCAGGTGGCGGCCGGCCTGACCGGACCGATCGTCGCCGCGGCTGAGGCCCTCGGCGCGGCGCTGGCCGCCGGGCGCACCGTGCTCATCTGCGGCAACGGCGGCAGTGCCGCCGACGCGCAGCATCTCGCCGCCGAATTTTTGTCGCGCTATGTGGTCGACCGCCGGCCGTTGCCGGCGGTGGCGCTCACCACCGACACGTCGGTGCTCACCGCCGTCGGCAACGATTACGGCTTCGAGCATGTGTTCGAGCGCCAGGTGCGCGGGCTCGGACGGCCGGGCGACGTATTTCTCGCCATCTCGACCTCCGGCCGCTCGCGCAA
>JAGWRA010000209.1 GCA_028876655.1 Acidobacteriota bacterium
GCCGAACAGCCGGCCCCCGTGCCAGCCGGGCCGGCCACCGCGCGGGTCCGCTTCGGCGAGCAGTGGCGCTCGCTGACGGCCGGCGACTCCAAGGACGCCGGCGCCTGACGCTCCCACTGCCGGCCGCCGGTCAGCCGGCGACCGGCCGCTCGTCCCATCCGCGCAGGTCGCGCCTCCCGGACCTCACCAGCACATGCAGTACACTTTGCGGGGACGGATGGCCCGATCCAGTCGTCTCAAGGGGTCGAGAGGGTGGAGGCGGAAGAGATGGCGGAGCTGGACCTGCTGGCGTTCGGTCCTCATGCCGACGATGTCGAGATCGGGCTGGGCGGCACGATGGCGCGGCACGCGGCGCTCGGCTGGCGCACGGGGATCTGCGACCTGACGCGGGGCGACCTGTCGACCAACGGCACCCCGGAGGAACGGCTGGCGGAGGCCGAGGCGGCGCGCGTCGTGCTCGGAGCCGCGTGGCGCGGCAACCTCGGCTGGGGCGACGGGACGATCGGCCGCGATCCGGGGCATCTGCCGGCGGCGGTGGCCGTCATCCGGCAGTGGCGCCCGCGGACGGTGGCGCTGCCCTACTGGGCGGACCGGCATCCCGATCACGTGGCCGCCAGCGAGCTGCTGACCGAGGCGGTCTTCAAGAGCGGGCTGCGCCGCTACGCGCCGGACACGCCAGCCTGGCGTCCCGACTGGGTCTGCTATTACTTCATCAACGACTCGGCCGCGCCGTCGTTCGTCATCGACGTCAGCGACTACTACGAGGCCAAGCGGCAGGCGCTGGCGTGCCACCGCACGCAGTTCCAGCCGGCCGCGCCCGGCGCCGAGCCGACGCGGCTCACCTCGCCGCAGTTCCGGCAGCTCATCGAGAGCCGGGACGCACAGTTCGGGGCGCTGGCGGGGGTTATCCGGGCGGAAGGGCTGGTCGTGAAGACGCCCATCGTCCGCCCGCACCTGTTCCGCGCGCACGACAGCCGAGGCGGGAGTTCGGGGGGGGGCCCCGCAGCGTAACGGCCTGCACCGCAGGCCCGCGAGCGGAACGGCGCGAGCCGCATGCGGCGAGCGAGTGCAGCGAGCCGGGGTTCGGGGCGGAGCCCCGATTGAATATGAACATCGGCATCATCTGCTACGGGTCGGTGGGGGGCAGCGGCGTCGTGGCGACCGAGCTCGCCAAGTCGCTGGCGGCGCGCGGCCACCAGATCCATCTCATCAGCGCCGAGACGCCGTTCCGCCTGGGCGAGTACCAGCCGAACCTGACGTTCCACCGCGTCGACACGCCGGCCTATCCGCTGTTCCGCGAGCCGCAGTACCTGCTGTCGCTGGCCAACACGATCGTCCGGGTGGCGCGCGCGTTCGACCTGGACATCCTCCACGCGCACTACGCGATTCCGCACGCCACGGCGGCGTACCTGGCCATCCAGATCCTGAAGAAGACCAGCCACGGCAAGGTCCCCAAGGTGGTGACGACGCTGCACGGCACCGATATCACCCTGCTCGGCGGCGACCCGTCGTACACCGAGGCGGTGGCGTTCTGCATCGAGGAGTCCGACGGAGTCACGGCGGTCTCCGAGAGCCTGAAGGCCGACACCTACCGCGAGCTGAAGATCTCGCGCGACATCCAGGTGATCCCGAACTTCCTGGACTGTGCGGTGCACCGCCGGCAGTTCACGCCGGCGCTGCGGGAGCGGTTCCTCGCGGGGCGCTTCGAGAAGCTGGTCATCCACGTCTCGAACTTCCGGCCCGTCAAGCGGATCGAGCGGGCCGTCGAGGTGTTCGCGCGCGTCCGGGCGCAGGCCAACGCCCGGCTGCTGCTGGTCGGCGAGGGCCCCGACGTCGGCAAGGCCTCGCGGCGGATCGACCAGCTCGGCCTCGCCGACTCGGTGGCGATGCTGGGCGAGCAGGATCAGGTGCTGTCGCTGCTGTCGGTGTCCGACGTCTTCCTGCTCCCCTCGTCACAGGAGAGCTTCGGCCTGGCGGCGCTGGAGGCGATGGCCTGCGAGATGCCGGTGGTGGCCTCGCGCGTGGGCGGCCTGCCCGAGGTGATCGACGACGGGCGGACGGGCTACCTGCACGCGCCTGACGACCTCGACGGGATGGCCGCGTCGGTCGTGCGGCTCCTCGCCGACGAACCGCTGCGGCGCCAGATGGGCCGCGCGGCCCGCGAGGCGGTGGAGCGCCGCTTCTGCGCCAGCCTCATCGTGCCGGAATACGAGGAGTACTACCGGAAGGTGCTGGGGGGAGGCGGTTAGTTGGCAGTTCTGAGTTGCCAGTTCTGAGTTGTCAGTTCTGAGTTGTCAGTCCTGAGTCTCGAGTGGAGGGAGTGAGGGCGCCCGACCGATGCGACGGGTACGACGGATGTTCCGGCAAGGCGGTCCGGTCGCGCTGCTCGCGCTGGCCGTCGGTGCGGCCGGACCGGCCGAGCCGTCAGCGCGCCTCGTCCCCGTCCGCGTCGATCATCACGTCCACCTCAACGCACCGGCGATCCAGGCGTTCGTCCCCGCCTTCTGCGCCAGCATCATCCGGCTCCATTACGGCGGCTGCGATCCGGCCCTGACGACGCCGCACACCCCGGCGGAACTGCTGGCCGAGATGGACAAGGCGGGCATCCGCCGCGCCCTGGTGCTGTCGACGGCGTACCTGGCCGAGAGCCCGATGATGCAGCCGCCGCGCACGGATGCGGCAGCCCTGATGCGCGCCGCGAATGCCTGGACGGTCGATCTCGTCCGCCGCGATCCGACGCGTTTCCGGGCCTTCATCTCGGTCGACCCGCTGCGTCGGACGGCGTTCCCGGAAATCGCCCACTGGACGGGCAACCCGGCGGTCACCGGATTGAAGCTGCATCTGACGGCGTCTGGCGTCGATCTGCGCCGCGATCGCGACCTGGCGGACCTGGCCGCCGTCGTTCACGCGGCCGCCCTGGCCCACTGGGCCATCGTGATCCATCTCCGCACCCAGCGCATGGACTACGGCGCGCCGGACGTCCGTCGCTTCCTGACGGCGGTCCTGCCGGCCGCTGGAGATGCGCCGGTTCAGATTGCGCATGCGGCCGGATGGGGCGGCATCGACGCGGCCACCCTGTCGGCGCTCGGCGCGTTCGCCGACGCCATCCAGGCGGCCCCCGGACGCTTCCGCCATGTCTGGTTCGATCTGTCGGGGGTCCCCACGGACAAGGCGTCCAAGGCCGACCGGCAGGCGATGGTGGGTCTGATCCGCCGGATCGGTCTCCGGCACTTCCTGCCGGGTTCGGACTGGCCGTATAACGGGGTCGATCTGGCCGATTACTACACGCGGGTCTATCCGGAACTCCCCTTGACGGCCCGGGAGTGGGCCGTCATCCGGAGCAACGTCGCGCCGTACGCGCGCTAGCCGGGCGGCTGGCGCGTGCGGCGCGACTCACCACTCAGAACTGAGAACTGAGAACTCAAAACTCAGAACGCAAGACTCAGAACTTGTACCCGACCCCCGCGTACACGCTCCCGACGTTGGTCCCGGTCGGCTGGGTGAAGAGCCTGGAGTAGCGGACCGCCGCGTCCACGAAGATCGGGTTCCAGTCCATCGTGACCCCGCCACCGAACGACAGCAGGGCGCGCGTCTGCGTGCCGCTGAGGTCCGAGCCGAGCTGGACGCCGTAATTGCCGATCGTGCCGGTGATGTCAGTGCCGTTCAGCGAGAACTTCGCGTCGTTCTTCACCGAGGCCACGCCGATCGCCACCATCGCGTACGGGTGAAGGCGCTCCTGGGTCTCCGAGAAGTAGTAGCGGGCGCCGACGGCGCCGAAGGTGGCCGGCATCGTGACGTGGGCGGCGGCCGTCCCCTTGCCGAGCGTGTTCAGGTAGGTCGTGACGACGCCCGCCCGGGTGGTGACGGCGCTCGGCGCCACGTCCCGGAAGCGGCCGCCTTCGACGAAGACGTCGACGGCCGGCCACACGCGGACCCCGACCTGCCCCTGCACGACCGAGCTGGTCGTGCCGCCGAAGGTCACGCCGCCGTCGACTTCCGCGAAGATCCGGCTGGCGGTCGACGGTGTCTGGCCGGCGGCCGGCGTCTGGGCTTGAGCGGTCGCCGCGGTCGCGAGACAGAGCACCACCGTAGCAATTGCCAACTGCTTCATCCATTCCTCCAGATGTAGAGACCGGCCGCGTGTGGGGGCGAGATGGGGCCGGGAGCCACTAGCAGTGTAGCGTGCCCGGCCAACCTCGACAATGGCTTTTCACACGGCCGGTGAGGCGGCGGCGTTGCCGGCGTCGGCGGGTTCGTCGTGGTGCCGCTTGTGGATGCCGTAGGCGCGGTGGATGTCCTCGAGCGTGATGATGCCGAGCACCTGGCCGGCGCGCGCGCGATTGAGCACCGGCAGCAGCCGGTGCGGCCCGAGCAGCCGCAGCGCCGTGTCGAGCGCCATGTCCGGATAGAGGCGCGGCGCCGGCGCCAGCGGGAACGCCTGCCGGATGGTGGCCGTTCCGCGCGCCTCGCCGGCGGCCCCCTCGAGATCCTCCAGCGTCACCCACGACCAGGTCCCCCGCTCGACGGCGACGAGGCCGTGCGGCAGGCCGGCCGAGCGCAGCGCGGCGAGCGCGGCGTCCACCGACATGTCGGCCGAGAGCGTCAGGATGGTGCCGCGCTGCATCGCGTTCTCGACGAGCATCGGCTGGCGCTCGCGCTGCGCCTCGAGCGACGGCAGGTCCACCCCCTCCTGGCGCGCGATCAGCTCGAAGAACGGGATCGGCTGGAGGTAGCGCGAGATCAGGTACGCGATGGTACTGGCGATCATCACCGGGAGGATGATGACGTAGCTCGCGCTCACCTCGAAGACCATGAAGATCGCCGTCATCGGCGTCCGGAAGACGGCGGCGAAGAAGGTCCCCATGCCGACCAGGATGTAGGCGGCCGACGAGCTCATGGGGAACGGCCAGTACAGGTGCGCCAGCGCGCCGATGCCGCCGCCGACCATGGCTCCGGTGAACAGCGTGGGGGCGAACATGCCGCCCGGGGTCTCCGCGCTGAAGCAGAGCAGCGTGGCGACCATCTTCACGATCCCGAGCAGCAGCAGCGTCTGCCAGACGAACTGGTCGCGCAACGCGCTGTCGATCACGTCGTACCCGACCCCCATCACCTGCGGCAGCCACAGGCCGAAGCACCCCACGAGGAAGCCGGCGACGACCGGGCGCAGCAGTGCCGTGCTGTGCGGCAGCTTCTCGAGGGCGCCGTGCAGCCGGGCGATCAGCTTCACGAACAGCACGCCCAGCAGGCCGACGATGACGCCGATGGCGGCGTAGATCAGCAGCTCGGACGGGTGGGTCAGCTGGAAGGCGGGGGCGTGGAACAGCGGGTGGTCGCCGAGGAACCACCGGACGACGACGACCGCCGAGACGGCCGACAGGACGATCGAGCCGAGCACGCCGGCGTCCCAGGCGGCGATGACCTGCTCGATGACGAACAGCACGGCGGTAATCGGCGTGTTGAAGGCCGCCGCCAGCCCTGCGGCCGCGCCGATCGGCGCGATCAGCCGCATGTGCTCCTTGTCGACGTCGAACATCCGGCCGAGCAGCGACGCCACGCCGGCCCCCATCTGCAGCGCCGGATCCTCGGGCCCGAGCGAGTTCCCCGTGCCGAGCGACGCCGAGCAGGCCAGGAACTTGCCGATGACGGTGCTGAAGGGGACGTAGCCGTCGTAGACGTACAGCGCCGCCTTGGTGTGGTTCACGCCGCTGCCGCGCGCCTTCCGGAAGACGTACCGGACCAGCGTGGCCGCAATCAGGCCGCCGATCGTCGGCGCCAGCAGCGTCCGCTGCCAGCTCGCGCCGACCGGCGAACCCAGCGTGAACCAGCTGATGAAGTCGATGATGATGTGGAAGCAGACGACCATCAGGCCCGCGAAGAGCCCGATCAGGATCGAGAGGACCAGGAAGCGCTGCGTCTGGCCGAAGCCGCCCCAGCCCGTGTCGGCTTTCTCGGCGGTCGGGGCGGGACGGGCGAGGGACGAAGACGCGCGCTCGGGTGTGTCCATCTCGTGCTCAGTTGCTGGTCGCCGGGGCCTGCTGCGTCAGCCGGGTCATCAGCGCCGCCAGCGGCGTCCCCGTGCCCGGGGCCTCCGGACACGACGCCTGCTTGGCACGCCAGAGCTGCTCGCTGATCGACAGGCTGTCATCGGCCGCCTGATCGTAGTTCCGGATCCGCTGGTGCGACGACAGCAGCTTCTGCGCCGCATCGATCAGCTTCTGCATCGGATCGGACAGCGCGGCCGACTGGGTCCGGTCGAGACACGCGCTCAGCGAGGCCAGCGTCAGATCGACCAGGCGCTGGCTGCGGCGGTACCGCTCGGCCGTGGCGAGCCGCGGGGCCAGGGGGTCGAGCCCCAGATACTGGTTCACCCAGACGAGCCGCGCCTTCAGGTCGGGATCGGCCGCGTGCAGGAGGATCGCCCGGCGGAAGACGGCCTGCGCGCCCTGATAGTCCTCCAGCGCGAACAGCGACTCTCCCAGCCCGGCATAGGCGGCGGCGTTGCGCGGCTGCGCCCGCGCGACATCGCGGTACAGCGCGGCCGCCTGCCGCGGCGAACTGGCCGACAGGAACAGGCCGGCGACACGCTGCTTCAGCGCCGGCTCGTCGGGCAGGTCGCTCTGCAGCTGCACCAGTTCGGCCACCAGTTGCTGGTGGGTCCCGTTCCGGGCGATGTAGTCGACCAGCTCGAAACGGGCGTCGATCCGGTTCTGGACCGGACGGGTCGTCCACAACCCGTAGATCGCCCGGTGGTAGTACGTGATCGCGTCGTCCACGAGCCCCTCGCGGGCCGAGACACGAGCCATCGTCAGATTCAGCAGGCCGTTGGTCGGATCCGCCTGCAGCAGGTCCTGGAGATGGCTCTCCGCGTTGTCCAGCCGGCCCAGATCGACCAGCACGAGCGCAATCGCCAGCTGGAACCGGGGTGTCCCCGGCTCGAGCGACAGAGCCGTCCGGTACTGCTCGAGCGCCTCGGCCTGATGCCCTTCCGCGGCGAGCTTCTGCCCGAGCGAGAAGTGATAGTCGGCGCGGGTCTGCCGCTCCGAGCGGTACGACCGGGCCAGGAACGTCGTCCCGACGAAGAACAGAACGAGGAAGAGGATGACCGCGGTATAGAGCCTGGGGGTGGTCGTGGTCACTGCCTGGAACCCGGCGTGCGCAAGGGGGGAAGAGCCCTCGCCGGGAAGCGCGTCGTTCGCCGGTCTGCCGGTTCGGGTCGCCACCCGGTGGCAACCCTTGTGGTCCGGCCTTCGCAAGGAGTGTAACTCCGTGGCCCGGCTGTCTGCAAATGGCCACGGCTCAGGCGGTTCCCCGGCTTGACCATCGGGGCCGGGCTGCGCTAATCTAGGACCAATTAGGTCGGATATTTCGCGGGGAGACGTGCGGATGATCGAGATCAGCGAGAACGCCGCGCAGCAGATTCAGAAGATGCTGGCGAAGAACGGCCTCGAGGGGGGCGGGCTGCGCGTGGGCGTGAAGGCCGGCGGCTGCTCGGGCTTCAGCTACGTGTTCGCCTGGGAACCCGAGCCGCGCCCCGACGACGAGGTGTTCAGCGGGCACGGTGCGCGGGTGTTCGTCGACGCGCGCAGCCTGCGGGTGCTGACCGGCACGGTGCTCGATTACGATACCAGCCTGATCAGCCGGGGCTTCATCTTCAACAACCCGAACGCGAAGAGCACCTGCGGCTGCGGCGTGTCGTTCAGCGTCTAGCGCCCGTCCAGGCGGCGCACTGAATCAGGAGACTCATGAGCACGGCGACCCAGACGATCGAGGCCCTCGCCAAGCGCGAGTACAAGTACGGCTTCGTCACCGACATCGAAGCGGACGCGGCGCCCCGCGGCCTCAGCGAGGACATCGTCCGGCTGATCTCGGCGAAGAAGCAGGAGCCGGAGTGGCTGCTGGAGTGGCGGCTGCGGGCGTTCCGCCTGTGGACGACGATGAAGGAGCCGACCTGGGCGAACGTGCAGTTCAAGCCGATCGACTACCAGGACATCATCTACTACTCGGCGCCGAAGCAGAAGCCGCAGCTCAAGAGCCTCGACGAGGTCGATCCGGAGATCAAGGCGACGTTCGACAAGCTGGGCATCCCGCTCGAGGAGCAGAAGCTGCTGGCGGGGGTCGCGGTCGACGCGGTGTTCGACAGCGTCTCGGTGGCGACGACGTTCAAGAAGAAGCTGGCGGATCTCGGCATCGTCTTCTGCTCGTTCTCCGAGGCGGTGCAGCACCATCCCGACCTCGTCCGGAAGTACCTCGGGTCGGTGGTCCCCTATTCCGACAACTTCTTCGCGACGCTGAACTCGGCGGTCTTCTCGGACGGGTCGTTCGCCTACATCCCGAAGGGGGTCCGCTGCCCGATGGAGCTGTCGACCTACTTCCGGATCAACGCGAAGGAGACGGGCCAGTTCGAGCGGACGCTGATCGTGGCCGAAGAGGGGGCCTACGTCAGCTACCTGGAAGGGTGTACGGCCCCGATGCGCGACGAGAACCAGCTGCACGCGGCCGTCGTGGAGCTGGTGGCGGCCGGCGACAACGCCCAGATCAAGTACTCGACGGTGCAGAACTGGTACCCCGGCGACAAGGAGGGCAAGGGCGGCATCTA
>JAGWRA010000210.1 GCA_028876655.1 Acidobacteriota bacterium
CCTGCCCGACGACACCTCGTCTTCCGAACGGTCGCGCTGATCCCGGCCGGCCTACCGCGTTTCCGCGGCCGCCTGCGGACTGTCCTTGTACTGCAGCTGGAACAGCTTGTAGTAGATGCCGCGCGCCGCCAGCAGCTCCTGGTGCGTGCCCGATTCGCGCACCTGCCCCTTGTGGAGGACCAGGATCTTGTCCATGTCCTGGATCGTCGACAGGCGGTGCGCGATGGCGATCGTGGTCCGGCCGGCCATCAGCACCCGCAGCGCGTCGTGGATGAGGATCTCCGTTTCGGTGTCGACGCTCGACGTGGCCTCGTCCAGGATGAGGATCCGCGGATCGAAGGCGAGCGCCCGCGCGAACGACAGCAGCTGCTTCTGGCCGACCGACAGCGTCGACCCGCGTTCGGCCACCGGGCTGTCGAGCCCTTGCGGCAGCCGCTCGACGAACGGCCAGGCGTGGACCGCCTCGACCGCCCGTCGGACGGCCGCGTCGTCGATGGCGGCGTTGCCGAGGCGGACGTTGGTGGCAATCGTCCCGGAGAACAGGTGGACGTCCTGCAGCACCAGCCCGCACAGCGCGCGCAGCTCCGCCGGGTCCAGGTGGCGGATGTCGACGCCGTCCACCAGGATGCGGCCGCGGCTGACGTCGTAGAAGCGCAGCAGCAGGTTGATGATCGTGCTCTTGCCGGCACCGGTGGCGCCGACCACGCCGACCCGCTCGCCCGGCGCCGCCTCGAAGCTGACGTCGCGCAGGACGTAATCCTCGTCGTTGTACGCGAACCAGACGCGGTCGAAGACGATGTGGCCGCGCGCGCCGGCCGGCCGGGCCGCCGGCAGCGCGGGCCGCTCGATCACGACCGGCGTGTCGAGCAGCTTGAAGATCCGCTCCGACGAGGCCATGGCGGACTGCAGCGTGTTGAACTTGTCGGAGATGTCGCTGATCGGCCGGAAGAACCGCTGGGCGTACTGCAGGAAGGCGACCAGCGCGCCGAGCGTCAGGGTCCCCTTCAGCGCCTCCCCGCCGCCGTACCAGATGATCAGCGACGCGGCCAGCGCGCCGACGACTTCCACCGCCGGGTAGAACACCGCGTAGTAGAAGATCGACGCCACGTTGGCGTCGCGGTGCTGGCGATCGATGACGTCGAAGCGTGAGAAGTTCAGCGCCTCGCGCCGGAACAGCTGCACCGTGGCCATACCGGTGATGTTCTCCTGCAGGAAGGCGTTGATCCGTGCGATGAGCGTCCGGACGGTCCGGTACGACTCGCGCACGTTCCGGCGGAACCACTGCGTCACCAGGACGATGAGCGGCAGCACCGAGAAGGTGACGAGCGCCAGCCGCCAGTTCAGGCTGAGCATCACAATCATGATGCCGGCCAGCGTGAACACGTCGCCGAAGATCGCCACGACGCCCGACGTGAACAGGTCGTTCAGCACGTCCACGTCCGTGGTCACGCGCGTCATCAGGCGCCCGACGGGATTGCGGTCGTAGGTGCGCAGGTCGAGCCGCTGCAGGTGCTCGAACAGGGCCATCCGCAGGTCGAACACGATCCGCTGCCCCGTCATCTGCATCGTGTAGGTCTGCAGGTAGTCGAGCGCGAACGAGCTGACCAGGATGATCAGGTAGAGCGCCGCAATCCCCTTCAGCCCGCCGAGATTGCCGGCCGTGATGTAGCGGTCGATGGCGACCTTCGTCAGGTAGGGCTGCGCCAGCTGGCCGGCGGCGCTGCCGATGATGGCCGCCAGCGCGACGACCACCTGCCGCCAGTACGGCCGCAGGTACCCCACCAGCCGCCGCATCAGCCGCGCGTCATACGCCTTCCCGACGACGTCGTCTTCCTGGATGGTCACTCGCTGTCCTCGTGCGGGCCGCAGGCGTCAGCTCGCCGCCAGCTCGTCCTCCAGCAGCTGCTTCCGGTAGAGCTCGGCGTACAGGCCGTCGCGCGCCACCAGCTCGTCGTGCGTCCCGTCCTCCGCGATGCGGCCGTCGGCCAGCACGAAGATCCGGTCGGCCTCACGCACCGTAGAGATCCGATGGGCCACGATGAGCGACGTCCGCTGGCGCATGACGCCCCGCAGCCGCGAGAGGATCTCCTCCTCGGTGTACGTATCGACCGCCGACAGCGCATCGTCCAGGATGAGGATCCTGGGGTCGACCATCAGGGCGCGCGCCAGCGCGGTCCGCTGCTTCTGACCGCCCGACAGCGTGAGGCCCCGTTCCCCCACCATCGTCTCGTAGCGGTGCGGGAAGTCCTCGACGTCCTTGTCGAGCCGCGCGACAGCCGCCGCCCGCTGGAGCGCCTCCTCGCGGCCCGCGCGGGGCCCGTCGGCATCGGCGCCGAAGGCCAGGTTGCCCGCGACCGTGTCGGAGAAGAGGAACGGTTCCTGCGGCACGAAGCCGATGGCGCCCCGCAGGCGCGGCAGGGGCCAGTCGCGGACGTCGACGCCGTCGATGAAGACCGTCCCCGGCGGCGGCTCGTACAGGCGCGGCAGGAGGCTCATCAGCGTCGTCTTGCCCGAGCCGGTGACGCCGACGAAGGCTGCCGTCTGCCCCGCCTCGATGGTCAGCGACACGTTCCGGAGGACCGGCAGGCGGTCGTAGGCGAACGTCAGATCGCGGAACTCGATCCGCCCCTCGATGGCGGCGGGCGCCGGCGCGGTGGCGCGGTCGGTGATGGCCGGCTCGGCGTCCAGCACCTCCAGCATCCGCTTCCACGACGCCAGGCCCCGCTGGATCATGTTCGTCACCCAGCCGAAGGCGATCATCGGCCAGCTCAGCATGACCAGGTACGAGTTGAAGGCGACGAACTCGCCGAGGGTGATCTGCCGGTGGATGACCGCCGCACTGCCGAGCCAGAGGACGAGCAGCGCGCCGAGGCCCAGGAAGAAGGTCATGCTCGGGAAGAAGAGCCCCTGCAGCGCGATCAGCCGGCGGTACCGGTCGAAGTACTCCTGGTTCGAGGCGCGGAAGCGCTCGATCTCCGGCCCCTCCTGCACGTAGGCGCGCACGACGCGCACCCCCGACAGCGACTCCTGGACGACGGCGCTCAGCTCCGACAGCTGGGCCTGGATCCGCTCGAAGCGCTTGTGGATCGCGCTGCCGAACATCTTCACCGAGATCGAGGCGAACGGCAGCGGGATGAGCGCGATGAGCGTCAGCCGGGCGTCGATCGACACCATCAGCGTCAGGGCGACCACCAGCGTCAGCAGCGTGTTCGACGAGTACATGATCGCCGGGCCGGTCATCATCCGGACGGCGTTCAGGTCGGAGGTCGCGCGCGACATCAGGTCGCCGGTCCGGTGCTGCTGGAAGTACTGGGCCGGCAGCCGCTCGAGCTGCGCGAAGAAGTCGTTCCGGATGTCGTACTCGATGTCCCGCGAGGCGCCGATGATGATCCGCCGCATCAGGAACCGGAACAGGCCACCGACGATCGCAATGCCCAGCAGGAGGCTGGCGTAGAAGAGCAGCTTCGCCCGCGTGACCCCGCGGCCGAGATCGTCGATGGCGTAGCGGAGCACCCAGGGCGCGGTCAGCGACACGCTGGTCGTGACGACGACGCAGGCCAGGCCGACCAGGAACTGCCGCCGGTACTTGAGGAGGTAGGGAAGGAGGCGCCGGACCGCGGACCCCATCCGATCAGTATAGATGATGCGATCGGATGAAGGCCCGGCGTGGCGATCGGCGGGGGAATGCGCGCGTCGGGTGCGGGTGGTGCAAACACGAAGATCCTGTCGGAAATTCCGGCGCCAACGAGAGACAAATTATTACAAGTCGTCCGATTTCTGCCCATAGCTTGAGCTGGCGGCCGCTGGTAGAATCCCCCGCATGCCAGCTCTCTACATCGTCCTCCCGATCCTGTGCATCCTGGTGATCGCGTACCGGTACTACAGCGCCTTCATCGCTGCGAAGGTGATGGTGCTGGACGACACGCGCGTCACGCCGGCCCACACGAACTACGACGGGCAGAACTACTACCCCACGTCGCGCTGGGTGCTGTTCGGGCACCATTTCGCGGCCATCACGGGCGCAGGCCCGCTCATCGGCCCCGTGCTCGCCGCGCAATTCGGCTACGCGCCGGGGTTCCTCTGGCTGGTGGCCGGCGTGGTGCTGGCCGGCGCCGTGCACGACTTCGTCATCCTGTGGGCGTCGACCCGGCGGGGCGGCAAGTCGCTGGCGGAGATCGCGCGGCGGGAGATCAGCCCGTTCGCCGGCGTGATGGCGGCCATCGCCATCATGTTCGTCGTCATCATCGCGCTGGCCGGCCTGGGCCTGGCGGTTATCAACGCCCTGGCCGAGAGCCCGTGGGGGACCTTCACGATCGGCGCGACGATCCCGCTGGCGATCTTCATGGGCTTCTACATGTTCCAGTGGCGGAAGGGGAAGACGACCGAGGCCACGATCATCGGCGTGCTCGGCATCGCGCTGGCGGTCATCCTCGGCAAGCCCCTGGCCGATTCGTCCTACGCCTCCTGGTTCACCTACGGCGCCCATTCGCTGATCATCATGATGGCCGTCTACACCTTCGCGGCCTCGGTCCTGCCGGTGTGGATGCTGCTGAACCCGCGGGGCTACCTCTGCTCGTTCATGAAGATCGGCACGATCCTCTTCCTGGCGGGCGGCGTCATGCTGGTCAACCCGCACCTGCTGATGCCGTCGGTCACGCAGTTCGCCGCCGGCGGCGGGCCGATCATCCCCGGGCCGCTCTACCCGTTCGTGTTCATCACGATCGCGTGCGGCGCCATCTCGGGCTTCCATGCGCTGGTCAGCTCCGGCACGACGCCGAAGATGATCGACAAGGAAAGCGACCTCCGGCCGGTCGGCTACCTCGCGATGCTGTGCGAGGGGCTGGTGGGCGTCATGGCGCTGACGGCCGCCTGCGTGCTGCACCCGGCCGACTACTTCGCCATCAACACCTCACCCGCGGTCTTCGCCAGCCTGCACATGGTGCCGGTCAACCTGGCGGCGCTCTCGAAGGAAGTCGGCGAGGTGGTGGCGGGCCGGCCCGGCGGCGCGGTCTCGCTGGCCGTCGGCATGGCGCAGGTCTTCAGCGGCATCCCCGGGATGCGCGGCCTGATGGACTACTGGTACCACTTCGCCATCATGTTCGAGGCGCTGTTCATCCTGACGACGCTCGACGCCGGCACCCGCGTCGGCCGGTTCCTGCTGCAGGAGTTCGGCGGCCGCGTCTACGCCCCGCTGGGCGACACGAAGTGGATCCCCGGCTCGATCGTCACCTCGGTGCTCATCGTCGTCGGCTGGAGCTACTTCATCTGGACCGGCAGCATCAGCACGCTGTGGCCGATGTTCGGCGTGTCCAACCAGCTGCTGGCCACCGTCGCGCTCGCCATCGGCACCAGCGTCATCATCAACCTGGGCCGGGCGAAATACGCCTGGGTGACGGCCATGCCGCTGCTGTTCGTCGGCGTCACGACGCTGTCGGCCGGATGGTTGAGCATCCGCGACAACTTCGGCCCGATGGCGGTCGGCCCCGACCCGGCGCTGCACATCCAGGGCTGGATCGACTCGATCTGCACGGCCATCATGATGGTCTGCGTGCTGCTGGTGCTCGGCGCGGCGCTCGCCCGCTGGGTGAAGGTGCTGAGCGGCCGGGCCGAGCCCGTGCCGGCCATCGAGGCGTCAGAGGCCTGATCGCAGTCCCCGGGGCTTCCGTTCCCGGGACGAGCGTCGATTCCGTCAGGGCGGCTACGGGCCGGGCAGATCCTGCCCGGCCCGTAGCATTTCTGCCCGCTCGGAGTATCATGGAGACCCGGCCGGCATGACGATTCTGCCGGCGACCGGCCGAATCTGTCGGTTCGACGGACCCGCTGCCCATGCAGACCATCAAGGAAGTTCTGGCGCGTATCCGGCTCTTCTTCAAGCTGCTCTACGAAATCCCACCGCCCTGTTGATCGATCGACGTGCGGTCCCTGGAGCGGGACCGGAATTTGCTCTGGCCGAAAGAAGATAAGTAAGCTATCCGCGACCCCTGGGTGCTTGGAGCATCCTGAACCGTTCACCTTCGATTCGGGGCCTGGAACGACTGCGCCATGAGCATCAGCCGCTCGGTTCGTACGTACGCCTGTGCCGCCGCCCTGCTCGTCCTCCTGCCCGTCCGTCCGGCGGCCGCGCAATACGCCCCCGTCCGGTCGAGCGATCCCGCGACGGGCGAGAAGTATCACATCGAGCTCGGCGCCGGCTTCTGGAACCCCACGCCGGCGATTGCGCTGTCCAGCGAGTCGCTCGGCATCGTCGGCTCGAACATCAACTTCGTGACCGACCTGGGCATCCAGCAGACGCGCTTCCCCGAGTTCAACCTGGTGCTGCGGCCGGCACGCAAGCACAAGTTCCGGATCTCGTACACCCCGATCAAGTACGACGCTCAGGCGACGCTGACGCGCGACATCGTCTTCAACGGCATCCGGTTCACGGCGAGCCTGCCGGTCACCTCGTCGCTCGACTGGAAGGCCTGGCGCTTCGGGTACGAATACGACTTCCTCTATCACGACCGGTGGTTCGCGGGCGTGATTGCCGAGGCGAAGTACACCGACGTCACCGCCACCATTTCGAGCGCGGTCGACACCGAGTACACCCACGCCCAGGCACCGATTCCCGCCATCGGCGGGATCGTCCGCGTCTATCCGGCCGCCAACATCTCGATTACCGGCGAGGCCACGGGCTTCAAGCTGCCGGGCAGCGTGAAGCTGGGCGGATCGGGCGGCAGTGGCGACACCGGGCAGTACATCGACGTCGACATCTACGGCACGCTGAACTTCACGAACAACTTCGGCGCGCAGGTCGGCTGGCGATCCATGGACGTGCAGTACAGCCTGAACAGCGGCCACGACGCCGGCGACTTCACCCTGCGGGGGCTGTACTTCGGGGCGGTGGTGAGGTACTAGCGGGACGCGGGCAATGGGCAATGGGCAATGGGCAATGGGCAATGGGCAATGGGCAATGAGGTGAGGATATGATGGAGCGGCTCCCGGCCGTTCCCGTCACCCATTGCCCGTTGCGCATGGCCCATTGCTGACGTGACTCACCGCCATCCCCGTCTCGTCGCGCTGGTCTTCTTCTTCGCCCTGGCCGTCCTGCAGACGTGGCCGCTCGCCACCGACCCGGCCCACCTCTCCCGCAACGACAACGCCGACACGGTGCTGAACGAGTGGATCCTCGCGTGGGTCGCCCATCAGGCGCCGCGCGATCCGGTCCACCTCTACGACGCGAACATCTTCTATCCCGATCACGATACGCTGGCGTACTCCGAGAGCATGATCGTCCAGGGGCTCATGGCGATCCCCCTGTTCGCGGCCGGCGCGTCGCCGGTGCTCGTCTACAACCTGCTGCTGCTCGCGGGCTTCACGCTGACCGGTTGGGCGATGTGCGTGGTGGTGGCCCGCTGGACGGGCGACTGGATCGCCGGCGCCGGAGCCGGCGTGCTGATGGCGTTCAACGCCCACACGCTGACGCGGCTGCCCCACATGCAGGCCCAGCACGTCGAGTTCCTGCCGCTGGCGCTGCTGGCGCTCGACGCGTTGCTGCACGAGCCGAGGGTCCGGCACGCCGTCTGGCTGGCGATCTGGTTCGTCCTGCAGGGACTGACGTCGAACTACCTGCTGGTCTTCACCGCCACGGCGCTCGTCGTCGCCACCCTCGCCCGGCCGGAGGACTGGTGGGGCCGTGCGCGGCTGCAGAAGCTGGCGCCGTACGCCGCGCTGGCTGTCGCCACCGCGGGTGTCGTCCTGCTGCCGTTCATCCTCCCCTACGTGCACGCGTACCGCGACCTGGGGCTCGTGCGATCGCTGGACGACGTGGCGTTGTACTCGGCGTCGTGGCGGGATTACCTGACCACACCGGCACGGTTCCACTACTGGCTGTGGAGCCATGCGTTCTTCTCGTCGACCGGCCTGTTCCCGGGGTTCGTGGGGCTGGCGCTGACGGGCGTCGCCCTCGCGACCGGCGCGCTGCGCGATCGGCGCGCCCGCATGTGCCTGGCGTTCGGTGTGGCGGGCGTCGCCCTGTCGTTCGGTCCGGCGATGCCAGGCTACGCGATCCTCTACGATCTGCTGCCGCCGCTGCAGGGGATCCGCGGGGCCGCCCGCTTCGGCTATCTCGGCCTGGTCGCGGTCGCGGTGCTCGGCGGATTCGGGCTCGCGGCGCTGCGGCGGCGGCGGCCCGCCGCGCGCGGCCGACTGGCCGTGTCTGGTGCGGTGCTGGTGCTGCTGGTGCTCGAGCCGCTGTCGATCCCGATCGACTACGTGCACTTCGACCGCATCCCGTCGATCTACCGGACCCTGCGACTGGCGCCGCCCGGCGCCGTGGTCGAGTTCCCGATGTACCCGCCCGGCCATCCGATCGACAACGCGCGGTACATGCTGAATTCGACCGTGTACTGGAAGCCGCTCGTGAACGGCTACAGCGGCTACCTGCCGGTGAGCTACAACCGCCACTACGACGCTTTCAGCACGTTTCCCGATCCCGGCGCCATCACGGCCCTGCGCGCGGCCGGCGTGCGCTACGTCTTCGTCCACTTCGACGCCCTGCCGGACGCGACGGGTCAGGCGATCCGGCGGTCACCGGACCTGATCAGCGTGACGACCGACGGCAAGATCGCGCTCTACCGGCTGGCGGGCGGTCGCCGCCCGTAGGCGCGGAGCTTCCGCCGCCGCTGACGCTTCGGCGGACTCGCCGTAGCCTTGGCGAAGGCGGTCAGCTCCGTGCACAGGGTCGCAGGGTGCAACCGGTTCAGGTGTCGCATGTCGCCCGAGCTGAAGCTCGGGCGCTACGACCGACGGGAGAGGGCCGGGCGGAGTTCAGGGGCGTGCGGCGGTCGGGGTGCCGCGCTTCTTCTTTGCGATGTGGCGCGAGTGGGCCCTGCGACGCGCCGGCGCGCGCCGGCGCACGCGGCGGACCGGCGTGTGCTTCACGGCACGGACGGCGGCCGGCCGCAACGGCGCCTGTTCGGCCAGCACGTCGGCCCGCCCGCCGCCGTACAGCCGGCGGTAGTCGGCGGCCGTGCCGAGGATCTTCTTCACGTAGTTCTGCGTCTCGGGGAACGGGATGTCCTCGATGAACTCGTCCTTGTCCAGACCGAGCCCTTGCCGCTCCTGAATCCACTGGCTGACCCGGTTCTCGCCGGCGTTGTAGCTGGCCAGCGCGTAGTGGACGCCGCCGAAGCGCTGCACGAGGTCGGCGAAGTACGCCATCCCGAGGCGGATGTTGGTGGCCGGCGTCGTCAGCATGCGCGGCGAGAACCACCGGTAGTGCAGCACCCGCGCGTAGTGGCGGCCGGTGGACGGCAGCAGCTGCATCAGGCCGACGGCCTTGGCCGAGGAGCGGATGGCCGGTTCGAAGGTCGACTCCTGGGCGATGAGCGCCGCCATCAGGTACGGATCCAGATCGTGCGCCTTCGAGTACTGACGGATGAGCGGCCAGTAGTCGAGCGGGAACAGCACCTCGAGGATGGCACGCGGCAGATCCACGCCGCTCGCCGCCAGGTACTGCGGATACGCGCGCTTCATCGCGTTGATCCCCTGCCGCAGGTCTCCTTCGCGGTTGTGCACCCAGGCGATCGTCGCCTCGACGACGGGCGAACGGCCCCATTTGCGCCGGGCGAAGCGCAACTCGTTCATCGCCTGGTCGTACATCCCAGCCGAGAGGAGCAGGCGGATGGCTTCGCCGGTCGGCGGCACGGCGCGCGCCCGCGCCGGAGACGGATCGGGCGGATCGGACGGCCGATCCTCGACGGCGCTGCCGGAGATCTGCCGCCACGCATCCTTGCCGCCGAGCCGGTCGACCGCGAGCCGGCCGTAGTAGGAGTTCAGGTAGTCGGTGGCCGTCAGCGCGTAGCGGGCGTCGGCCAGCGGACCGTCCTTCAGCGCCTCGTAGGAACGGCCCGCCCAATAGAGGTACGCCGGCCGGTCGTTCGAACGCGGGAAGCGCGCGGCCGCAGCATCGAACACCTGGATGGTGTCGCTGTAGCGGCCCGCCCGATAGGCGGCCCAGCCGACCTTCCAGGCAGCACGCTCGGCGTGAGCGCCGTTCGGGAAGCGCGCGAGCATCTCGCTGAAGGTGGCGGTGGCCTGATCGTCCTCGTCCTGCAGAATGTACCAGGTCCCGAGATCGTTCAGCGCCGACTCCACCCACGGGTCGTTGCCGAAGCGGTCGACCATCGCCCGCACCGCGCGCACGTAGTCCTCGTCCCGATGCAGACCGGCCAGCGCAGTGACGTAATCGTAGGTCCCCTCGGCCTGGTGCGCGCCCGCGTCCACATACGGCCGGGCGTCGTCGAGCGCGTAGCGGTAGTAGTGGAGCGCGAGGTCGCACGACGCGAGGCGGAGCCGCACCCGGTCGAGGTCCTCGTCGCGCACGCGCGGCAGCAGCGCGGTGTAGGCCTCGCGCGCCTCCTTGAACCGGCCGGCCTGGAAGAGCGTCCCGGCGCGGGCGAGCTCGAGCGGGTAGGCCACGGCGTCGGTCAGCGGCGGACCGGACAGGCTCTGGAGGGCCTTGCCCGCCTCGGTCGCCTGATCGCTGAGCGGATAGTCGTAGTAGACGCGGCGGAACGCCTCGATGGCGGCCGGCCGATCTCCGGCGCTGGCCGCCGCGTGGCCCAGCCGCAGCAGCACCTCCGGCGGGTCCGTTGGCGTCTGGTGAAGGAGCCGCTGGTAGATCGCCACCGCCGCGGCGTAGGCGCCCGCCCCTTCCGCGGCGCGCGCTTCGGCGAGCGGCACCGCCTCGGACAGGAATCCCTGCGGGTGACGCGCCTCGACGGCGGCCAGCGTCGTCCGGGCCCGGTCGTACTGCTTCAGGCCGAGCTGCGCCCTGCCGGCGTAGTAGGCCGCGTAGTCCGCGAGCGGCATCCGGCGCATCGTCTCGCGATCGAGCAACTGGAGCGACGCGGAGAACTTCTGATCGTCCTGCAGCTTGACGGCGCGAGCCAGGTCCTCGAGCGGCCCCGTCGTGCGTGCGGCCTTGTCGTCCTTCCGGGGAGCGAGCCAGAGATGGGAAAGCTCTTCAGGCAGGGGCGGATGGACGGTCGGCGCGAGCGTCGGCAGGGCGCCATCGGGTGACGGATCGTCGGCCAGCCGCTGGGCCCGGACGCCGCGCGGCGCGGTCATCGACACCAGCAGCGCCAGCGCCAGGGCGCACCCGGCCGGGCGCTTCCGGCGGAAGGCGTTGGACGGCCGAGACCTCGGGACCGAACTCAGGGTGCGCACGATGTTCACGAAGGAGAGCTCCCTGCAGGGACCGCGCCAATGCCGGTCCCAATGCCTGACTAATCGGCACCAGCCGGCCGTTCCTGCGCCGTCTCCCGCCCAGGCCGTGCAACCGGCCGCCACCCCTCCGGCGCCCTCCGGGCGGCGGCTTGCTGTGCATCCCGGTGCCCGGGCGAAGACGCCACCCCGGCTCGCGTGAGGCGCTCGAGACAGAGCCCGGCATGGCGGGCCAGCACCTCGAGGATTTCCGGCCAGGCTCCGGGCGCTGCGCCGCTGGCCTCTCCCATCGTATCGGCATAGAGGACGGCGACCACGTCTCCCCCGATCTCGATGGGGATGGCGAGTCCTGCCCGGTCGCGGTCCAGGAGGGTGAACGGGGGCGCGGGCGCGTCGGGCCCGGTGGACACCGCCTGACGGGCACGCACGGCCTGCGTCACCACATGGGCTTCGTTCAGCGGGAGGTCCAGTCGGCGGCCGTCCTCGTGGCGGAACTCCGAGAAGCCAGTCGCGCGCCAGCCCTTCAGCCGGTCGCCACGGACCAGCAGCAGCACGGCGCGGCCTGCCTCGCGGCCGGCGCAGACGAGGAGCACGTCGAGGATCTGGGAGAGCGAGGTGCAGGCGTCGAACGCGCGGACAGCGCCGAGCAGGCGGCTGAAGCCGGCCAGCCCGGCCTGCCGCTCTTCGACCCGCAGGCCGGCGACGCGCGACTCGAACCAGGCGGCCAGCTGGGTTTCCGCGGCCAGCCGGGCATCGGCCGCGGCATGGCGCCGCCGCCGGACGCCCGCAGTGAGGCTGCCGACCAGGTCCTGGACCTCGGTTTCGATCTGGCCGCAGACCCGTTCGACGAGCGTCTCGAGGGCCGCCCGAAGCTGTTCGTCCGACGGCGTGGGGCGGAGGTCGGGCATGGTGGCGCAGAGCCGGTCGGGATCCGCTGGCATTATGGGGGCCCGCACCGGCAGTGTCAAGGTGTGAAACGGCGGAAGTCCTGTGTTCACGGCCAGTTCTGGCGAACGGCCGAGCGGCGTGCTACAATGGAAGTCTGTTCTGCGCGGTCTGTCCTCTGTGGGGGCGATCTGGCTTCGACGGGGGTACTGAGCCGCGGGATGCATGCCGAGCCCCACTGACTCGCAAATCCGGTGGAACACAACGTAACTGCGGACACGCAGCTCGCTCTCGCTGCCTAACTAGCGGCGACGTCCACCTCGTTCTTGCCTGCGAGGCGGGACTGGATGTCATTACAGCAGGCTGGCTCTCACTGGCGGTTCCGACGGGTGAGGGCGAGATTTCATCGGGGCTAGTCCGCGGCGGTTTCTCGCCGCTCTTCGACGTCGCGGGCGAACCTTAAAGAGCGGATACGCATGTAGATTCCTGCGAGGACGTATTCTCGGACGCGGGTTCGACTCCCGCCGCCTCCACCATTCGACTCGCCTCCGCCCTGCCTTCGCCGAGCCGGAGGCTCGCTCATGGCAGGCCTCCCCTCAGGGAGAATGCCCTGAGCGAGGGCGCGAAGCGACCGAGTCGAAGGGCCTACCTCTCCCCTCCGCGCCATCGCTCATGGCAAGCCAACCGACCGACTCGCGCCCGACTCGAATGCCCTGAGCGAACCTAACGACTCAGGGCGAGTCGAAGCGCCAATGCCCCTCCACTCTCCATTCTTGAATTGACTGCTGCGCCGTCACCGTGAACTGATTCGTCCCGGACGCCAGCGTCGCGGATCCCACGAACTTATTCGCCGCGTCCACGCTCGCCGGTGCGCCGTTCACCGTCACCGTCGCCGGCTCGCTGACCGTGCCCGCCACCCGCAGCACGCCCGACGCCGTGTGCGCCGTCAGCCGGTTCAGGGTGTCGTACGTCGCCCCGGTCACCACATCGTCCACCTGCTCGGTGGTCCGGTTCCCGGCCGGGTCGTACGTGTAAGCCTCACGCCCGAGCACCGTCTGATCCGCGGCCGTCTTGACCGCCGTCGTCAGCTGGTCCGCGCGGTCGTACCCGTACGTCCACGTGTCGGCCGGCGCGGTGTCCGCCTGCTGCTGCCACGTCAGGATGTCTCCAACGGCATTGTACGTGTAGTCGAACCGGGAGAGCGTAGTGCCGCTCGGCGTGTCGTGCAGGATGGTCTGCAGCCGCCGGTCGCCGACGTTGTTGAAGTACGTGTACGCGCTCGTCTGGCCGTTCGGATAACTGGCCGGTGCGACCGCATCGTCAATCGGTAAAGCAGTAAGTGAGCAGATTTTCGTACCCGAGGCGCCGTCCACTCACTTCTTCGAGGCGACCCGCCTTGGCCCTGGGCGTCGACGAGTTCCCTTGGAGTGCGGCTTACTTGTCGCAGCGGCTTTGAACGCAAGCCTATGCAGTTCCAAAGTCGCGCTGGCACGAACAGCATCGCTCTTGTCTGTCTTCGCCACCTCTCGGATGACAGCAACATACTCCTCCGCCGGCATCCCACGCCTAGGAGATCTAAGGTATTCCCCAAGTCCGTACAGTGCAGCGCTTCGTGCTTCGGCATGCGCGGCAGTCGCAGCAAGCTCGGCGAGCATCTTGGCTGTATCAGCACCGGCCAGATGGTCGCCAAGAGCGTCGGCTACCATCCAGGCTGCACGCGCAGTGTTCACCCTGGTTGAGCGCAGATAGTCCGAAAGCTTTGAGACAATCCATGTCCGGAGTTTTGAAGACGAATGCAAGTCGTCGATCCTGGCCAAGAACAGCGCTAGACTGAAGTGGACTTCGAAAGCGTACCTACCATTGCGGATTGTCAGCAGATGTTCAATCACTGGAGCTGACGTGGGCAGCATTGCGACAAGAAGCTTCGCTGCAGCAACGCGGGCGCGTTCGTCTCTACGGAGATCCTGCCTCGTCAATATCGATGTGGCTCGATCCAGATATGCAACCTGCATTGTCTTCGGATGCCGGCTCACACGAGCTTTGACCTCCGCCAAACTACCAAGCGACGACAAGTCGTCCAGCTGGACTCTGGTCGTGGCGCTACGGCTTGCAGTAATTGTTGATCTTGTTCTTGAGCTGCCTGATCTCTTTCTCATGGCCTCTTATCTGGCTCTCCAGCCTATCAATTTGCTCTTGGAATCGCCTGCGAGTGTTCCGCTGCTTTGCACGCGACTTCATGTCTTTGAGGTCCTTTAGGTCTTGCTTAGCTTGGTCTCGCTTGTCCTGTTCGTGTTGAAGTTTCGATTCATCCTGAGCCTTCTCTTGATCGGATGACTCATTGCCGTAGAAGTGGTTCCAGAGTTCCTGCGTAGCCTTCGCTGTGATTACCGTGGCTACGGTGGCAGCGATCGCCCCTCCAAAGGGCCCGCCGATTAACTCTCCCAATTCAAATGCCGGCCATACCGCTACGAAGTCGAGGCCGCGTGGATCGATTCGAGCAATTGGATTCGAGCCCACATACTCGAAGAGATTCAGACCACCGTCCAGCCCACTCGGATCCTCGTTCAACCACCTTCCCAGATTCGAGTCATACGCCCGATACAGCGTCAGTTCCAGCCCGCTCAGCCCGTGCACGTAGTAGCCGCCAAACCCGAACCGGCTGTCCTCAGTGCCTGCCACGCGTGTCAGCCGACCGTAGGGGTCGTAGTCGTTCCGTGTGACCACGGCGCCGGTCGCGTCCGTCACCTCGCGGACGCTGCCCAGATGGTCCCGCGTCACGTACCGCGCGGCGCCGTTCAGCTGTTCCCAGTCCTGCCCGAACCGGTTCACCTCGCCCGTCGACAGCCGCTCTTCGATGATTTCGGTCCCGTCCCAGATGAAGTGCGCATCCCGCGTGACGGTCCCGCCGTCCTTCTCCACGATCTCCACGCGCCGGCCCAGCCCGTCATAGCTGAAGTCGCTCTCGTGCGTCCCGCTGGTCACGGTGACCAGCCGGTTCTCGCCGTCCCACGCGAACGTCCGGGTTCCGTCGGACGTCAGGTTGCCATTGGCGTCGTAGGTGTAGCTGGCCGTCGTCCCGTTCGCGTCCACCTGGTACGTCTGACTGGCCGTGTTCCCTGAGCCATCGGTCGCCGTCACCGTGAACTGATTCGTCCCGGACGCCAGCTTCGCGGATCCCACGAACTTGTTCGCCGCGTCCACGCTGGCCGGTGCGCCGTTCACCGTCACCGTCGCCGGCTCACTGACCGTCCCCGCCACCCGCAACACGCCCGACGCCGTGTGCGCCGTCAGCCGGTTCAGGGTGTCGTACGTCGCGCCGGTCACCACATCGTCCACCTGCTCGCTGGTCCGGTTCCCGGCCGGGTCGTACGTGTAGGCGTCCCGCCCCAGCACGGTCTGGTCGGCAGCCGTCTTCACCGCCGTCGTCAGCTGGTCCGCGCGGTCGTACCCGTACGTCCACGTGTCGGCCGGCGCGGTGTCCGCCTGCTGCTGCCACGTCAGGATGTCTCCAACGGCATTGTACGTGTAG
>JAGWRA010000211.1 GCA_028876655.1 Acidobacteriota bacterium
CGCGTAGGTGTACTCGCGGTAGTCCACCGTCAGGGGCAGGAAGTCAATCCCTTCCCGGGCGCTGGCTGCGTAGCAGGCCGTGACCAGCACGACCGAATCCCCATACCGGACGATGACGGCGCCATCCGCCTGCTTGGCCAGCTTGCCGGTCTCGATCGACAGCGTCCGTTGTCCCACCTTCACTTCGCGCGTGTGCATGACTCTTGTCTCGTTCCCGGGGATCAGTGTCCCCGCTTCTCCAGATGACGTGCGGATGTGCGCCGCGGCAGACTCCCGCGGCGGGCTCTCGGCCCGCTGCGGGCACCCGGTGCCGGGATGATTGCGCGGTTGGTGTCCACGTGAGGGACGCAGCCCGGGACCCCGCCGGCCCGTGCTGACGGGCCGGACGCGGACCCCGGCCGGCTTACTTGCGGATACCCAGACGGCGGATCAGCTCCGCGTAGCGCTGCGCATCCGTACGCTTCAAATAGTCCAGCAGCCGCCGGCGCTGGCCCACCAGCACGAGCAGGCCGCGGCGGGAGTGATGATCCTTCGCGTGCGTCTTGAAATGCTCGGTCAGGTAGGTGATCCGCTCGCTGAGCAGCGCCACCTGCACTTCAGGCGACCCGGTGTCGGCGTCGTGCGTCCGGTAGCTCCCGATGATCTCGGTCTTGCGATCCTTGGTCAATCCCACGTCCCCGTCCTCCACGCACGGCCCAGTCGGCAGACCGGGTTGCCTGCCACCATGCCGCCGTTGTCCGAAAACACTTAGTCCAAAAGACTTACTATCTTACTTCAGAACGATCGACGGATGCAAAAGCCCGGAGCCCGGCCGCACCTCGGCCAGCGCTATCAGCCCGCCGGCCTCGTCCACCAGCCGGCACCGCCCGGTCACCCCGGGGGCGAGCCGTCGCACCAGATCCGCCGGACCCAGATCCGACCCGTGGTCGGTCTTCCGGAGCCCCGACGCGTTCAGGACCGCCGCCGGCAGGTCCGGGAGCAGCGCATCCATCGGCGTCAGCCGGGCCGCCACGGCCGGCCCCAGCCGCTCGGCCTCCTCCAGCCCCACCGCCATCGTCTCGTCGAACGCCCCGCTGCGCGTCCGGCGGAGGGCGGTCAGGTGGCCCCCGACGCCCAGCCGTCGCCCCAGGTCGTGGGCGAGCGTCCGGACGTAGAACCCCGCCGAACAGACGACCCGCAGCTCCAGGCGGTCGCCCGCGCAGGTCAGGAGCTCCAGCGCGTGGACCGTCACCGGCACGGGGGCGGGGGCCACCGGCGCCTGCCGCCGGGCCAGCTCGTACGCCCGGACGCCCCCGATCTTCTTGGCCGAGAAGGGAGGCGGCGGCTGATCGTAAGTGCCACGGAACCCCTCGAGGGCCGCCTCGACCTGGGCGGGTGTGACGGCCACCGGCGGAACGCCCGGCGCCGGAGGATCGACCGGCTGTCCGGTCGCGTCGTAGGTGTCGGTCGCCCAGCCCAGCCGGACCGACGCGCGGTACTCCTTGGTGGCCGACGTCAGGAACTGCGCCAGCCGGGTGGCCCGGCCGACGACCAATGGCAGGACGCCGGTGGCCGCCGGGTCGAGGGTGCCGGTGTGGCCGATCCGGCGCTCGCCGAGCGCGCGTCGCATGCGGGCGACGACGTCGTGCGAGGTCGGGCCGGCCGGCTTGTCGATGACGAGCACGCCATCCATGAAGGGGGTCCCGGCCGCGGCCGGTCAGCCGGCCGCCTCGATAGCGGCGCCGAGACGCTCCACGAGCAGCGGCTTCAGGCGGGCGAGCGGCAGGGTGATGGTGCAGCCGGCGGCGTTCTTGTGGCCGCCGCCGCCGAACGCCTTCGCGATGGCGCCGATGTCCACCTCGCCCTTCGAGCGGAGGCTGACGCGATACTCGTCGCCCTGCACCTGCTTGATGAACGCCACGGCGACGATGTCGCGCACGGTCAGCGGCTGGTTGATCAGCCCCTCGGCGTCGTCGGTCGTCGCGCCGGTCTTCGCCATGAGGGCGGGGTCCATGTAGAGCACGGCGAGCCGGCCGTCGACGGCCACCTCCATGTCGTTGAGGACGGCGCCGAGCAGGCGCAGGCGGCCCATGGTGTTGCTGTCGTAGACCTGGCGCGCGACTCGGACCGGATCGACGCCTGCTTCGAGCGCCTGCCGGCAGATGTCGAAGGTGCGGGGCGAGAGGTGCGAGAAATGGAACGATCCCGTGTCGGTGAGGATGGCGACGTAGATGGGCGTCGCGATCTCGGCCGACAGCGGCACGCCGAGCGCCTGGACCAGGTCGAACACCATCTCTCCGCAGGCGGCGGCCGAGCCGTCGAACCAGTTCAGCGCGCCATAGCCGGTGTTGCCGGGGTGGTGGTCGATGTTGATGACGAAGAAGCGGTCGAGGCCGGCCACGCCGGTGCGCGCCAGGTCGCTGCACTCCATGACGAGGACGGCATCGGCGTCGGTCTCGGCCGGGACGGCCGGGGCGATCTCGATGTCCGCCGCGCCCGGGAACGGCTCCAGCATGGCCGGCGTCGGGTCGGCGTTGATGACGCGCACCTGCTTGCCGAGCGCGCGCAGCGCGGCGGCCATCGCCAGCTCGGAGCCGATGGCGTCGCCGTCGGGTCTGGCGTGCGAGGAGATGATGAAGCGGTGGCGCCGGCGCAGTTCGTCGCAGATGCGGGCGATGACGGGATCGGCTTCAGGCATCGTCGTCAGGCGTTTCGGGCGCGGCGTCGGGCGGCACGGCGTCGGCCGGCTCGTGCTCGTGCAGCTCGCGGATGATCTGCTCGATCCGGTCCTGGTGCCCGATGGACTCGTCGAAGGTGAAGCGGAGCTCGGGGATCCGGCGCAGCCGCAGGCGGCCGCCGAGCCGGCGGCGCAGGAACGGCGCGACGCGGCCCAGGGCCCGCGCGGTGTTGCGCCGGGCGGTCTCGTCCCCCAGCGTGGTGTAGAAGACGCGTGCCTGCTGCAGGTCGGGTGAGACCTGCACGCGGGTCAGCGTGATGAAGCCGATGCCGGGGTCGTGCACCTCGCGCATCAGCAGCTCGCTCAATTCCGCCCGGAGCTGATCGCCGACACGGTCGGGACGGGATCCCTGGGACATGGACGGGAGACCTCGGTGGAAAGCGACTCGGGAGCGGGCTACGGGCTACAGGCGACGGGCGGTCACGTCAGGAACTCGACCTGGGTGCCGGTGATGAGCCCCGGCTCGACGCGCTCGACCTCGTCGACGACGGCGGCCAGTTCGCGGTCGGCGTGATCCCGGCTGGTGGCGATGGTGACGACCCCCAGGGCCGCGCGCTGCCAGAGGTCGTGGAAGTCGATCTCGGCCACCGCCACGTTGAACTTCTGGAGCCGCGCCTTCACGCGCTGCAGCACCATCCGCTTGTCCTTGAGGGACCGGGCGGCGGGGAGGTGGAGTTCGATCGAGAGCAGCCCGACAACCATCGTTCACCCGCGCGCCGTTCCGGACGCGACCGGCCGGCGAATGCCGGCGGTGCTCAGACGGCCGCGGCGACCCGCTCGACCACGAACGCCTCGATGAGGTCGCCCACCTTGATGTCGTTGAACCGCTCGAGACTGATGCCGCACTCGAGGCCCGTCTTGACCTCGCTGACGTCGTCCTTGAAGCGGCGCAGCGAGGCGATCTTCCCCTCGAAGATCACGACGTTGTCGCGCAGCAGGCGCACGTGGGTGTCGCCGCTCCGGGTGATGCGCCCCTCGGTGACCATGCAGCCGGCCACCGTGCCGGCCTTCGGCACCTTGAAGGTGTCGCGCACCTCGGCCACGCCGAGCCGCACTTCCTTGAGCGTCGGCTCGAGGAGCCCGGTCATCGCCTTCTTCATCTCCTCGGTGACGTTGTAGATCACCGAGTGGAGGCGGACGTCGACCTGCTCGCGTTCGGCGACGTCGGCGGCGTTCCGGTCGGGGCGCACGTTGAAGCCGATGATGATGGCGTTGGACGCCGAGGCGAGCAGCACGTCCGACTCGTTGATGGCGCCGACGCCGGCGTGGATGATTCGCAGCTTGACGCGCTCGTCCGACAGCTTCGTCAGCGTCGAGGCGAGCACCTCGGCCGAGCCCTGCACATCGGCCTTGATGATGATCGGCAGTTCCTTCACGCCGCCTTCGGCGATCTGCTGCTGCAGCGACTCGAGCGTGAGCCGGCCGCCCTTGGCGCCGAGCGCGCGCTCCTTGGCCTGCGCCTGCCGGAAGGTCGCAATCTGCCGCGCCTTCTGGGCGTCGGCCAGCGCCTGGAAGGCGTCGCCCGGCTGCGGGAGCCCCGTGAGGCCGAGTACCTCGACCGGCGTCGACGGGCCCGCCTCCTTGGCGTGGCGGCCCCGGTCGTCGATGAGCGCCCGGACCTTGCCGACGATCGGTCCCGCGATGAAGGTGTCGCCGACGTGCAGCGTGCCGTCCTGCACGAGGATGGTCGCCACCGGCCCGCGGCCGCGATCGAGCTTCGCTTCGAGCACCGTCCCCGAGGCGTTCCGCTTCGGGTTGGCCTTGAGGTCGCCGATGTCGCTGACGAGCAGGATCATCTCGAGCAGCAGGTCGAGGTTCTGCCGCTTCTTGGCCGACACCTCGACGACGACCGTCTGCCCGCCCCATTCCTCGGGCATCAGGCCGAGGTCGGTCAGCTCGCGCTTCACCCGCTCGGGGTTCGCACCGGGCTTGTCGATCTTGTTGACCGCGACGACGATCGGCACGTTCGCCGCCCGCGCGTGGTCGATGGCCTCCTTCGTCTGCGGCATGACGCCATCGTCGGCCGCTACGACGAGCACGACCACGTCGGTGACCTTCGCCCCGCGGGCGCGCATCAGCGTGAACGCCTCGTGTCCCGGCGTGTCGAGGAAGACCACGTTCCGGTTGTTCACCTGCACGTGGTAGGCGCCGATGTGCTGCGTGATGCCGCCGGCCTCGCGCTCGGCCACCCGCGTCTCGCGGATGGCGTCGAGCAGCGTCGTCTTGCCGTGGTCGACGTGCCCCATGACCGTGACGACCGGCGCCCGCGGCTCCATGTCCTCGGGGTTCGCCTCGTCGGTGTCGGCCTGCAGGATCTCCTCTTCGAAGCTCCGCATCTCGACCGACGCGCCGAAGTCGCGCGCCACCGCGGCCGCCGTGTCCTCGTCGACCGTCGAGTTGATCGTCATCATCAGCCGCTTGTCGAGCAGCTTCTTCAGCACGTCCTTGACGCGCACGTCCAGCTTGTCGGCCAGGTCCTTGACCGTCATCCCCTCGGCCAGCGTGATGCTGCGCGTGATGGGCGGCGGCGCGACCGGCGCTGGCGGCGCCACCGGCATGCGCGGCCCGGCGGGCCGGCGGCCGGTC
>JAGWRA010000212.1 GCA_028876655.1 Acidobacteriota bacterium
GTGATCGTGATCCCGCGCTCCTGCTCCTGCGCCATCCAGTCCATCACCGCGGTGCCTTCGTGCACCTCACCGATCTTGTACGTGATCCCCGTGTAGAAGAGGATCCGCTCGGTGGTGGTGGTCTTCCCGGCATCGATGTGCGCCATGATGCCGATGTTGCGCGTCTTGTTGAGTGCGACTTGCCTTGGCATTACGTCAACTTTTCTTCACTGGCGACGGGGCCCCGCCCCCGCCGCGAACTGACGCCGACGCTCGCCCCCGGATCCCCGTGCCCTGGGCGCGCATGGCCGCGGGCGCTACCAGCGATAGTGGGCGAACGCCTTGTTCGCCTCGGCCATCCGGTGCGTGTCCTCGCGCTTCTTCACCGCGCCGCCGCGCAGGTTCGACGCGTCGAGCAGCTCGTTGGCGAGCTTCTCCTCCATCGTCTTGCCGTCGTTGCGGGACCGCGCGTAGCCGACCAGCCAGCGGATGCTCAGCGACAGCCGCCGGTTCGGGTTGACCTCGATCGGCACCTGGTAGTTCGACCCGCCGACGCGCCGCGACTTCACCTCGAGGCTCGGCTTGACGTTGTCGATCGCCTTCTTGAAGACCTTCAGCGGATCGTCGCCGGTCTTCTCCTTGATGATGTCGAAGCTGCCGTACAGGATGTGCTGGGCCGTGCTGCGCTTGCCGTCGCGCATGACACAGCTGATGAACTTGGTGACCAGCGCGCTGCTGTACAGCGGATCGGCCGGCGTCTCGCGCTTCGCAATCTCTCGTCTGCGTGGCATATCTGATCCCTACGCCTTCGGGCGCTTCGCGCCGTACTTCGAGCGCCCCTGCTTGCGGCCCTGCACCCCGACCGCGTCGAGCGTGCCGCGCACGACGTGATACCGGACACCCGGCAGATCCTTCACACGGCCGCCGCGGATGAGCACCAGCGAGTGCTCCTGCAGGTTGTGCCCCACGCCGGGAATGTAGGTCGTCACCTCGATGCCGTTGGTCAGCCGGACGCGCGCCACCTTCCGCAGCGCCGAGTTCGGCTTCTTCGGCGTCTGGGTGAACACCCGGACGCAGACGCCACGCTTCTGCGGGCTGTCCTGCAGCGCCGGACTCTTCGTCTTCGTGACGATCTTCTTCCGTCCGCGTCGAACCAGCTGGCTGATTGTCGGCACGATCGTTCCTCGCGCAGAGCCGCAGCCCTGCCGCCATGCAGTTGCACCCGGCCCGGTCGCACGCCGCCCGTGACGGACGACGCCGAGCCCCCGGGAACTGCCTGCCTCCGCAGTTCCGGGCCGGAAACCTCCAGCGCCTCGCGCGGCCGAGCCGCAACGACGCGCTGCTCCAGGCCTAAAAGCCGCTGTCGGCTTGGCGCCTGGAAGCCATTACCCCTATGCGAAATGTGGTCGCGAGAACCGACCCGGCTACGGCCGGAACGCTCCCGTGAGGGAGCCGTCTGTCCTGAGCGTCCTGGATTGCCGGGAGCATCGCTCCCGGCCCGGCCCTGGGAACCGTGTCCGGGCGGTCGAAGCTAGATAGGGTGTCCTAGCCCCGAGGAAAACCTGACGAATATACCACGGTCACGAAACCATCCGCAAGCCCCCGGCCCGATCCCGGTTCCCCCCGGGCTTCCCGGCCCGCCTGACCCGGCCGCACAGCCGAGCTTGAAAATGTAAAAAATTGTCGCCGCACGCCTGCTCCGGGCTTCGCCCGCCGCCCGTCTGATACAGTTTCCGGATTGTTCTGCGGAGGGCGGGCGGCCATGCCGGTCCTCCCGGTCGAACCGTCAAGGAGGACGAATGCGGAGAGGGCGAATACTGATGCTCGGGGCCGTGGCCCTGACGCTGGCGCTGAGCGCCCCGGGCCTGCTGGCCGCGGGCGGCCAGGAGCCGGCCCCGAAGAACGTCAAGGTACTGAAGGGGATGACGCTGCCGCAGATCCGGGCGCAGATGCAGCTGATCTCCCAGTCACTCGGGCAGAACTGCTACTTCTGCCACGTCAAGGGCAACTTCGCGAGCGACGAGAACCCGCACAAGTTGACCGCCCGCAAGATGCTCGAGATGACCGAGAAGATCAACGCCGACTTCTTCCCGGGCTACAAGGCGAAGACCGGCCAGAACCGGATCACCTGCTTCACCTGCCACAACGGCACCACCGAGCCCAAGCGGGTGCCGCCGGCTCCGGCCGGCATGGGCAACTAGCCCGCCGCATCATGGGCGCTCCGTCCGACACCCGCCCGGGCGTCGGACGGGGCGCCGTCTGTCGGTCTCCAGCCGGCAGTCTTCTGTCCCCGGTCCGGGGTGTCTGCCCGAAGGCGGACGGGACGGCGATCGTCCGTGCCTGACGCCCTACTTCAGCGTCGCCAGGTAGTCGGCCACGGCCTTGATCTGGTCGGCGGTCAGGATGCCGCCGAACGAGGGCATCGTCGCGTTCTCGTCGACCGACCCCGGGTCGGTAATCCACTTGTCCAGCCAGGCGGCGTCCCGCTTGGCCCCGATGTGCGTCAGGTCGGGCGCGCCGTTGCTCGACGTCCCCTCGCCCTGGATCTCGTGGCAGCCCATGCAGCGCGTGCCGATGGTCACCTCGGCGGCCCGCTGCTCGTCGGAGAGTTGCGGCGGCGTGAGGTCGAGCCGCAGCTTGTCGACGTAGGCGACCACCGCGCGCGTCTGCAGGACGTTCAAGGCGTCGGCCGGCCTGGGCCGCAGGCCGGGGGCGATCATCTGCGGATCGGACATGTGCCCCTCGATCCACGAGTCGTCGTGCTGGATCCGTTCCGTCCCGAGCACCGCGGCGGCGCCGCCGGGCGCGTGACAGGTGGTGCAGGCGGCCGACTGCGCGATCGACAGGCCGGCAACGGCGGCCGGGCTCCAGATCGTCGGGTCGGGCTCGGGCGGTGATTCCTTCAGGCCGATCGTGGTCAGCAGGGCCACGCCCGCCAGGATGAGGACGGTGATGCCGATGACCGCCGGGCGCTTGCGGGGGTCGCGATCGTGCTTCCGATCGAGCCAGGGGAGCGCCAGCAGCACCAGCACGAGCAGCGTGGGGATGCCGATGGTGGCAACCGGTTCGAGGCCGCCCTTGAAGTAGTGCAGCAGCTGGAACAGGCTCAGGAAGTACCACTCGGGGCGCGGCACATAGGAGGCGTCGGCCGGGTTCGCCTTGGCGGCCAGCGGCGCGTGCCCGAGGACGGCGAAGCTCAGCAGCCCGGCGAACACCAGCGCCACGAGCAGCGTGTCCTTGACCACATGGTCCGGGTAGAACGGGTGCGGCTTGCCGGGGCGCGCCTTGACGGGACCGGAGATCCCGTGGCGGCGCATCAGGTAGAGGTGCAGGACGATGAAGGTCACCAGGCCGGCTGGCAGCAGGATGACGTGCATCGCGTACCACCGGCTGAGCGTGAGGGCGCCGACGTCCGGCCCGCCCTTCATCAGTCGCGAGACGTAGGGGCCGAGCACGGGCGCCGTCTTCGCGATGTTCGTCGTGACGACGGTGGCCCAGTAGGCGCGCTGGTCCCAGGGCAGCAGGTATCCGGTGAGGGCGAAGGCCAGGATGAGCAGCAGCAGGAACACGCCCGACAGCCAGGTCACTTCGCGCGGCTTCTTGTAGGAGCCGAAGAAGATGACCCGCAGCATGTGCAGCCCCGCGGCGATCACGATGAAGCTGGCGCCGAAGAAGTGCAGGTCGCGCAGCACGTGACCGAACGCGAGGCCGGTCATGATGTAGTGGACGCTGTCCCAGGCATAGGCCGGCGTCGGCACGTAGTACATCATCAGCACCGCGCCGGTCAGGAACTGGATGCTCAGCAGGCCGACCAGGACGCTGCCCAGCGTGAACCACCAGCCGGTTCCGCTCGGCAGGGGCTCGTCCAGCAGGTGCTTGAGGCCGTTACGGTAGCCGGTACGCGAGTCGAGCCAGTCGAGAACGCCGTTTCCTCGGGAAGCCATCACAACTCTACGAAGACCTCGTGGTTATCGGGATCGATCCGGGTGGAATAGGTGGCCAGCGGACGCGGCGGCGGCCCGGCGATGACCTTGCCCGTGATGTCGTAGACGCCGCCGTGACAGGGACACCGGAAGACGCGCCCCTGCGGGTCCCAACTGACGTGACAGCCCAGGTGCGTGCACACCGACGACATCGCCGTGACCTTGTCGCCGGCCCCGCGAATCAGGAACACGACCTCGTGGTCGACGGCCTCGTAGTAGCCTTCTTTCCGGACGACCCGCAGCGTGACCGGCTGGGGCTGCTCCGGCTGGAGGCCGAGGATGCGACCGGCCGGCAGCCAGCGCGACCGCTCCTTGCGGAAGCTCGGCGAGCCCACGGCTCCGCCGACGATCACGGCCAGGACCGCACCGATGCCGCCGACGACGACGTTGATGATCCAGCGCAGGAGCCCGCGACGATTGATCTGGTGTTCCTCGTGTTCGTGCTCAGACATCGCTCACATCGCCGAAGGAAGAAACCCCTCAAAGGGTTGATGAGACACGTGATGACGGCCCGGCGGGACGTCCCGGCGATTTTATATCAGATGGACCGGCCCCACGGACGCGTCGCACGGCTGAGGCGACAATTTATTACATTGCCGCAGGCCGCCATCTGCGGCAGTGACGGTATAACTCATGGGGAGGAGGAACCCCACGATGGTGCGTGTAACTGCCAGCGCGTGCGCTCTGACCCTGACCCTGACCCTGGGCGCCGGATCGGCGCTCGCCGCCCCGCCCCGGCGCGTCCCGGCGCGCTCGCCGGCCCAGGTCGAAATGATCTACATGACCTGGCCGGAGATCTACGACGCCATTCACAAGGCCGGCAAGACGACCGCCCTCATCTACAACGGCGGCACCGAGCAGCGCGGCCCGCAGTGCGTGCTCGGCGGCCACACGCTGATGGGCGAGCGGACCGCGGCCCTGATCGCCGAGAAGCTCGGCAATGCCCTGGTGGCCCCCGTCATGCCGTTCTCGCCGACCGGCGTCAGCGAAGATCATCCCGGCGGCGTCAGCGTGCCGCCGGCGGTCTTCAAGGCGGTCAACGAAGCGGCCGTCGACAGCGAGGTGAAGAACGGCTTCAAGAACATCATCCTGATGGGCGACCACGGCGGCGGGCAGGACGTGCTGGCCGAGGTCGCGAAGGAGAAGGACGCCCAGTACGCGCCGCAGGGCGTCCACGTCTACTTCTGCGGGGACGTCTACAAGAAGGCCAACGACGCGTTCGATGCCTACCTGAAGGCCCACCACCTGCCGCTCAGCGAGCACGCAGGGATTCCCGACACCTCCGAGATGATCTACTTCGCCGGGCGCCGGTGGGTCCGGATGGACAAGATCGCAGCCGGCGATCCCATTCCGCCGCCCGGGCAGCCGCCCGTGCTGAAGGTGAACAACGGCGTCATCGGCAGCGCGATCGGTTCGTCGGCCGCGCTCGGCCGGATTGCCGTCGACATGAAGGTCGACGCCGCGGTGAAGCAGATCCGGGGCTTCCTGGCGTCGCAGGCGCACTGACCTCGCGGGTGGCGGTGCCCCGGGCGCCGCCGCCCGCCTCCGGCCCGCCCGCCCGCGCGGGTCCCGGTGGCCCGGAAATCCTGCTAAGATCGAGCCATCCCGGGGCCGGCGCCTCCCGTCAACCCCGGCAGCACCATGTCTGACGCGCAGCAGCAGCCGATTCGGCGTGGCATCGGACCGTCCGCGCTCGGGCAGCTGGCGCGCGACCGAGGCCTGCGCTTCGCCGCCGGCCTCGCGGTGGCGGTGGCCATCCCGGTCGCCGTGCTCTTCTACTTCCAGTTCCGCTCCCTCAACGACCTGCAGCGGGCGTCGGCCGTCGTCCTGCGGCAGCTCAGCTCGTCGACGGCCAACGAACTCGCCAAGAGCGTGCAGCAGGACCTGAAGCTGCCGCACCTCGAGGTGCTGCTGCGGATCGGCCAGAGCGACACCGAGCCGATCAACCTGCCGGTCATCGAGCCGATGTTCCGCGAGGGGCTCCGGAAGAACCCCTTCGTCGACGCCTTCTACGTCTGGTCCGACCGCGACCCGCGGTATGCGGGCCAGGTGCTCGCCCTCGAGCGGGACCACCCGGTGCGGCCGGGCCCCAACGGGCTGCTGCCGACCGGGCCGGTGCAGGCCACCTTGAAGGTCGGCGTGCCGGAAGGGCCGTTCCTGCTGGCGGAGATGCGCGATCTGGCCCGCTACAAGCGGGCGATCCTGCTGTACGAGGCGGTCATCAACGGCCGGCCGACCCGGCTCGAGTTCCAGCTGCGGTTCAACAACGCGGCGCGCGACCGGCTGACCAGCTTCGTGGGCTTCCGCGTCGACGCCGAGCGGCTGCGCGACATCTACTTCCCGGCGATGGTTCGCGAGCAGCTGCGGTCGCTGCAGGTCCCCACCGGCTTTCCGCCGCTCGTCGTCACGCTCGTCGACGGCAAGGGCCAGGTGGTCTTCAACTCCAGCGACCACGTGCCCGACCGGTTCATCGACGAGCGGACGTTCCCGCTGGTCTTCTTCGACAAGGACCTGCTGGAGGCGCTGCGGCCCTACGAGCCCCAGGTCGACACGTGGCGCATCCGGACGGGCTACGGCGACCGGACGATTGCCGAGATCGCGGCCGCGCGGACCGGCCCGCAGGTGGGGCTGATGGCCGTGCTGGCGGCGGTGATGGCCATCGGCGTGTTCTTCGTGGCGCGGGCGGCGGCCCGCGAGGTGCGGCTGGCCGAGCTCAAGTCGAACTTCGTGTCGAGCGTCTCGCACGACCTCAAGACGCCGCTCGCCCTGATCCAGCTGTTCGCCGAGACGCTCGAGCTGGGCCGGCTGAAGAACACCGACCGGGCCCACGAGTACTACCGGATCATCAACAGCGAGGCGCGCAAGCTGACCCGGCTGATCAACAATATCCTCGACTTCTCGAAGACCGAGGCGGGGCTCCGCCGCTACCGGGCCGAGCCGCTCGACCTGGCGGTCGTGACGCGCGGCGTGCTCGCCTCGCTCGAGAGCCAGTTCCGGCAGAACCAGTTCACGGTGACGGCCCACCTGCCCGACGGGCAGAGCCCGATCCTGGGCGACGAGGAGGCCATCGAGCAGGCCCTCGAGAACCTGCTGTCGAACGCCATGAAATACTCGCCGGAGCACCGGGAGATCGAGGTCGAGTCGGGCCAGTCCGGCCGCTACGCCTACGTCTCGGTGCGCGACCGCGGCATCGGCATCCCGCCGCGGCTCCGCCGGCGCATCTTCCGGAAGTTCTACCGGATCGAGACCGACGAAGGGTGCGGCCCGCAGGGCTGCGGGCTCGGTCTGGCCATCGTCGATCACGTGATGCGGGCCCACGGCGGGTTCGTGCAGGTCGACAGCGAACCGGGTCGCGGCAGCACCTTCAGCCTGCACTTCCCGATGCATGCAGAGGCGCACGTAGATGAAGCGGATTCTGGTGATCGAAGACGAGCCGCAGATGTTGCTCGGTCTGCGTGACAACCTGGAGCTCGAGGGCTACGAGGTCCTGACGGCGTCGGACGGCGAGGAAGGGCTGAACAAGGCGCTCTCCAGCATGCCCGACCTGGTGATCCTCGACGTGACCCTGCCCCGCAAGAACGGCTACGAGGTCTGCCGGGAGCTCCGGGCCCGCGCCAACGCGACCCCGGTCGTCATGCTCACGGCCCGGTCGCAGGAAACCGACAAGGTGCT
This sequence comes from Acidobacteriota bacterium, assembly GCA_028876655.1. Lineage (GTDB taxonomy): Bacteria > Acidobacteriota > Vicinamibacteria > Vicinamibacterales > CAVVIG01 > JAGWRA01. Next base: position 7,635 of record JAGWRA010000212.1, read on the forward strand.
CGGCCTCGAGCTGGGGGCCGACGACTACGTCACCAAGCCCTTCAGCATCACCGAACTGCTCGCCCGCATCCGTGCCGTCCTCCGCCGCACCGCCGGCCGGCCGGCCACGCTCGAGACCTGCCGCATCGGCGACATCGAGATCGACTTCCGCACCCACCAGGCGCGACGCGGCACGGTCCGGGTGGAGTTCACCGCACGCGAGTTCGACCTGCTCCGCTACCTGGTCGCCCACACGGGCCAGGTCGTCACGCGCGAACAGATCCTCAACCAGGTCTGGGGCTACGAGGAGTCGCCGACGACCCGGACGATCGACAACTTCGTGGCCAAGCTCCGGCAGAAGATCGAGCGCTCGCCGCACGAGCCCGAGCACATCCTCACCGTCCACGGCGCGGGCTACAAGTTCGTGGGCTGAACCCGCCCCCTGCCCCGGCTCCCCGGAATCTGATACAGTAGGCGCCCGGATGCCGCGCCGGCTCAACGTCCACCCGTCCGTCACGGTCTAAGCCGACATGACGCCGATTCAACGACACATGGGAGGACGCCGGCTGGCCTGCGGCTGTTTCAGCGGGCTCTACAATGCCGGGCAGGAGTTCCTGGAGACCCTGGACGCCTGCGACCCCGACTGCCCGGATCGCCACCAGCCCGGCCTCGTCCTCGACCGGCACGTCGCCCCGGCCGGCACACCCGGGCGCCGGCGTCCGGGCGCACGGGCCATCCGGGGGCGGTTCATGCTCCACGCGTCCAGTTCGGCCGCTCGCCGGGCGTCGTCCAGCCGCTGATCGGCCCCGGCCGTCCTTCCGGTCTCGAACGCCCGCACCCGCTCACCGCCGTCATCACAAAAAAAAGGGCGACGGTCCCGTGGACCGCCGCCCCTGTCTGATCCGGCTGGCCTCGCGCCTGTCGGTTATTCGCCCGCCTCGCCCCGCGGCGTGGTGGTGCCGCCCATGGTTTCCTCGGCCTCGACGAAGTACTCCATCTCGCGCTCGAGGTCGAGTTCGTCCTCGCTCGGCTGCGGCGGCGCCGGCGGCGGCGGCGGCTCGTCCGCCGGGATCTGCACCTGCCGGTAGTACTCGAACCCGGTCCCCGCCGGGATGAGACGGCCCATCGTGACGTTCTCCTTCAGGCCGCGCAGGTAGTCGACCTTGCCGGAGATGGCCGCCTCGGTGAGGACGCGGGTGGTCTCCTGGAAGGAGGCCGCCGAGATGAACGACTCGGTCGACAGCGACGCCTTGGTGATGCCGAGCAGCAGCGGCCGGCCCTGCGCCGGACGCCCGCCGTCGGCGATGACGCGCTCGTTCTCCTCGAGGAAGCGGAACTTGTCCACCTGCTCGTCCACGAGGAACTCGGTGTCGCCGACGTCCTCGATCTTGACCCACCGCATCATCTGGCGGGCCATCACCTCGATGTGCTTGTCGTTGATGTTGACGCCCTGCAGCCGGTAGACTTCCTGGATTTCGTTGACCAGGTAGCCCTGGAGCGCCTTCTCGCCGAGCACGTTCAGGATGTCGTGCGGGTTGCTCGGGCCGTCCATCAGCGGCTCGCCGGCGCGCACGCGCTCGCCCTCCTGCACGTTCACGTGGACGCCGCGCGGCAGCGCGTACTCGCGCGGCTCGGCCCCCGGCTCGTCCGGGACGACGATGATCTTCCGCTGCCCCTTGACGATGCCGCCGTGCTTCACGACGCCGTCGATCTCGCTGATGACGGCCGTCTCGCGCGGCTTGCGCGCCTCGAACAGCTCGACGACGCGCGGCAGACCGCCGGTGATGTCCTTCGTCTTGGTCGTCTCGCGCGGGATCTTCGCCAGGACGTCGCCGGCGAACACCTCCTCGCCGTCGCTGACCATCAGGTGGGCGTGCGACGGCATGTGGTACTTGCGCGACACCTTGCCGTCCTTGCCGCGGATCTCGATGGCCGGCTGCTTCTTCTCGTCCGGCGAGTCGACGATGATGAGGCGCGACAGGCCGGTGACCTCGTCGACCTCCTCGTGGACCGTGATCCCCTCGGCGATGTCCTTGAAGCGGGCCTGGCCCGATTCCTCGGTGAGGATCGAGAAGGTGTACGGATCCCACTCGACCAGCACCTGACCGACCTCGACCGTCTGTCCCTCCTGCACCTTGAGGCGGGCGCCGTAGACGATCGGGTACCGTTCGCGGTCGCGGCCCTTGGCGTCCTGGATGACCAGGGAGCCGCTGCGGTTCATCACGACCAGGCTGCCGTCCTTGGCCTTGACGGCCTGCAGGCCGTGGAACCGGACCGTGCCGGCGTTCTTCGCCTCGAGGGTCGACTGCTCGGAGACGCGCGAGGCCGTGCCGCCGATGTGGAAGGTCCGCATCGTCAGCTGCGTGCCGGGTTCGCCGATCGACTGGGCGGCGATGACGCCGACCGCCTGGCCGAGCTCGACCATCTTGCCGGTGGCGAGGTCGCGTCCGTAGCAGCGGGCGCAGACGCCGCGCCGCGAGGCGCAGGTGAGCACCGAGCGGATCTTCACCTTCTCGATGCCGGCGTCCTGGATCTGGGCCGCCAGCACCTCGGTGACCTCCGAGTTCGCCTCGCAGATCGTCTCGTTGGTGAACGGATCGGCGAGGTGCTCGAGCGTGACGCGGCCGATGATCCGGTCGCGCAGCGGCTCGATGATCTCGCCGCTCTCGACGATCGCCCGGGCCTCGATCCCGTCCAGCGTGCCGCAGTCGTCCTCCGAGACGATGACGTCCTGGGCCACGTCGACGAGCCGGCGCGTCAGGTAGCCCGAGTCGGCCGTCTTCAGCGCCGTGTCGGCCAGCCCCTTGCGGGCGCCGTGCGTCGA
>JAGWRA010000213.1 GCA_028876655.1 Acidobacteriota bacterium
GCCGAACTCGGGCGACAGATGCATGCCGGTTGCGATGACCTGCAATTCCAGCCCGACAGCCTGGCGGACGCCATCCATGACCCCACGGAGCAGCCCGTACTCGGCACGACTTCCGGTCACGACACAGACTCGGCGGGTCATAGCTCGATCAGTTCGTCGAGCGCAAAGTCTCGAGGGGCTGCCCGTCCCACGATCTCGTCCCAGCGCATTGGCGAAATGCCGGTCCCCGGTCGCTTGGTCGTGATGTTCGCGGCGCTGAACACCTCGCCCCTCAGGATCGGCTGTTGCGCCACAATCGACTTCCGCACCGCAGCGCGGTTCGTCGACTCGCCGGGGCCGGGACGCTTGACGCCGTCCCCCAGGGCGAGCTCGATGGTCCGGATGGCGCGAACCATCGCCGCCAGCTCTCCCGGTTCGAGGCTTGCGCGATGATCGGGGCCCGGCGTCGTGCGATCGAGCGTGAAGTGCTTCTCGATGACGCACGCCCCCAGCGCGACCGCCGCCAGCGGGACCTCAATCCCCGGCGTGTGATCCGAATAGCCCACGGCGACGCCGAATCGGTCGCGCATGGTCAGCATCGCCCGCAGATTGGCTTCGTCTACGGGTGCCGGGTACTCGGTCGTGCACTGGAGCACCGTGACCAGCTCCCGCGTCGTGCCCGCGGCCGCCAGAACGTCTAACGCCTCTCCGACCTCGGCCAGATCCGCCATGCCGGTGGACAGCAGGGTCGGCCTGCCCAGGCGCCCGACGTGACGCAGGTAGGGCAGGTTCGTGATCTCGCCGGACGGGATCTTGAACCGCTCCTGCCCCAGGCTCTCGAGCAGATCGAGACTCGATTCGTCGAAGGCCGTGGACAGGAACATGATGCCGGCCGCCGCGCAGTGTGCCATCAGCTCCCGATGCATCGCGGGCGTCAGTTCGAGCCGGCGGAGCATCTCGCGCTGGGATTCGCCCGCACCGGTCGTGCGGCGTTGATAGCCCGCCTTGGGCGCCGACGCCGTCACGAGCCGGTCGGCCTGGAAGGTCTGGAACTTGACGGCGTCCGCTCCCGCCGACGCCGCGACGTCGATGAGCCGTCGCGCCTTCACGAGATCGCCGTCGTGGTTCACGCCGGCTTCGGCGACGATGAACGTCTTCACGAGGATCTCCGGACGGAGGGCAGGCGCGTACCGTTCTCACAGTCCGCCAGGACCCGCTGTCCCATGCCGATCACGCACGCCTCGCCGATGGTGAGGCCCTGCCGCACGCTCGCCTGGCTCCCGATGAAGGTGCCGACTCCGATCGTCACGCCGCTGTTGATCGCCGCCGCCGTCGCGACGTGACAGTGATCCGCGATGATCGTATCGTGCTCCACCAGCGCCTGACTGTTGATGATGCAGTTGCGGCCGATAACCGCGCCGGCGTTCACCACGGCGCCGTGCATGACAATCGTGCCAGCACCGACCGTGGCGTGCCGCGACACGTACGCCCGCGGCGACACGATGACCGGGGTCCTGCCGCCCAGGCTGACCCATCGGTCGAACAGCGATCTCCGAGGCTCGGGCGTCTTGACCTGTCCGACCGTCACCAAGGCCTGGCCGAATCGATCGACCAGCGCCGGCATCTCCTCGTCGGTCCCCAGCACGGCGTACCCGAAGACCTGCGTCCCCACTTCGGCCGGCACACCGACGAATCCGGCGACAGTGAACCCACCCTGCTGCTCGACGACGTCGACACAGGCACGGCCGTGGCCGCCGGCACCGAGCAGGACGATCGATCCGGCGATCACGACGCCTCGTCCATGGCCAGCCACGCGCTGCTCGGCAGGTTGATCACCCGGCGCGCCAGGGCCTCCGCCACGGGAAGAGGCATCTTCGGAGACGAGGCATACGGCGTCAGCCGGTGCATCAGCTCCCAGGCCGGTCGCGTCCCGAAGCCCGCCTCGTTGGTCCTGGTGAGGATGGCGTCGCGCTCCGCCGCCAGCGATTCATCGAGCAGCAATGTCTGGAGCCAGTAGTTGCTGCGGCACCCCGCGGGCTCCGCGACGATCTGCACGCCAGGAACAGCGGCGAAGGCGCGCCGATACCGCTCGAACAACAGTCGCTTCGCGTCCAGGAACGCCGGCAGCTGTTCGAGCTGGGCGCAACCGAGCGCGGCATTCAGGTTCGGCAGACGATAGTTGTAGCCGATCTCGTCGTGAGAGTAGGCCCAGCCGTGGGGCACCTTTGCGGTGGTCACCAGATGCCGCGCGTGCCGGGCCAGCGCCTCGTCGTCGGTCAGGATCGCGCCACCGCCGCCGGTCGTCAGCGTCTTGTTGCCGTTGAAGCTCAAGGTGCCGAGGGCGCCGAATGTGCCAGTGTGACGCCCGCCGACGGTGCTGCCCAGCGACTCCGCCGCGTCCTCCACCACCACCAGGCCGAAGTCCTCTCCGAGTGCCATCACGCGATCGATGTCCACCGGATGACCGAAGGTGTGCATCGGGACGATGGCTCGAATGACGCGTCCGGTCCTGCGGTTGACACAGCGGCCCTCCCGCATGTCGGTCGTGTTCCGCAGGTACTCGCGCACGGCCACCGGATCCAGCCCCAATGTCCGCTCCTCACAGTCGACGAAGTGAGGCACGGCACCGCAATAGGTGACGGCCGCCGCCGTGGCCACGAACGTCAGCGCGGGCACGAGAACTTCGTCTCCGGGCTGCACGCCTGCGAGGCGCAGCGCCACGTGCAGCGCGGCGGTGCCGTTCACCACGACGACGGCGTATCGCGATCCCGTGAACGCCGCGAGCTCACGCTCGAAACGTTCGACGAACGGACCAACCGACGAGACGTAGGTTGAGTCGAGACATTCTCGCAGGTAGTCCCACTCGCGGCCCGCGAAGCGCGGCTCGTGCAGGGCCACGGGCCCTGGGCCGACGACCGACCAGACCGCTTCGACAACCTGACCCGCTATCCCCATGACGAGGCTCTCACGCGAAAGTCGACTCCGCTTCAATGTGTGATAGCAGCTCGGCGATATTTCTCATCCACTGCCCTTGCTCAGGCGAGCTCTTGGCCTTCACCACGATCCGAAAGCGCGGGCGCTACCGGTTCATGTAGTCGGGGTAACAAGGCGCCGCGGCTCGAATCGTTCGCAGGAGGCTCATACGTTGTAGGTGTCGGCTTTGTAGGCCGATAAGTGCTCCCTGAACCATTCGACGGTCTCGGACAGCGCCTTCCGAAACCCGTCCAGGTCGCCGTAGCGAGGCTGCCAGCCCAGCAGCCTGCGCGCCTTCTCGTTGGACGCCCACAGCCGCTCCACCTCGCTCTTCGCGGGCCTGAGCCGGTCCGCGTCCACGAGAATCTCGATGTCGGCGCCCATCACGCTCGCGATCGCCTGCGCCGTGTCGCCCATCGACACCTCGAAGTTGCTGCCAAGGTTGACGACCTCGCCTGCGCAATCCGGTCCCGCGGCGAGTGCCGCGAGGAACCCGGCAACGGTGTCGGCCACATAGGTGAAGTCGCGCGTCGGGTGGAGCGCACCGAGCCTGATCCGCCGGTTGCCACTGGCGATTTGGACGATGATCGTTGGGATGATGGCGCGAGCCGATTGCCGGGGACCGTACGTGTTGAACGGACGAACCGTGACGACCGGCGTCCCGAAGGAGCGATGGAACGACATCGCGATCTGATCGGCGCCGATCTTGCTCGCGGAGTACGGCGACTGCCCCTGCAGCGGGTGCTCCTCGGTAATCGGCACGAACTGCGCCGTGCCGTACACCTCACTGGTCGACGTGTGCACCACCCGCTCGAGTCCGAGGTCCCGGGCGGCCTGCACCACGTTCAGGGTCCCCGTTACGTTGGTATCGACGTAGCTCTGAGGCGACCGATAGGAGTAAGGGATGGCGATCAGCGCGGCCAGGTGCAGCACGGCCTCGCGTCCCGCCATCGCGGACCGGACGTAGTAGGCGTCGCGCACGTCTCCCGCCACGACTTCGAAGTGGCCGACCACGTCGGCGGCGCACCGATCCAGCCATCCCCACGAATTGAACGAGTTGTACAGCACCAGCGCGCGCACGTCGTATCCCGCGCGCACGAGCGCCTCGGTCAGGTGTGAGCCGATGAACCCGTCGGCTCCGGTGACCAGTATCCTCTTCATGTCGTCTCGGGCCTGGCCGATGCCTACCCCGCGGCGTGTGCCATCTGCCTGAAGCTCGAACTGTTCTGCAGCAGCTCGTCGTACGTTCCTTGCGCCACGACACGGCCCTGCCGCAGCTCCACGATCCGCTCGCAGTGTTTCACCGTGGTCAGGCGATGCGCGATCAGTAGAATCGTAAAGTCACCCGCAAGGCCCTTGATCGCGTCCATGACCCCCAGCTCCGTCGTGCTGTCGAGGGCGCTGGTGGCCTCGTCGAACACGAGAACCTTGGCCTCCTTGTAGAGCGCGCGTGCAATGCCGATCCGCTGGCGCTGGCCGCCGGACAGGCGCACGCCGCGCTCGCCAACCCGCAGGTCGTACCCTCCGGCCGACTGCTCGATGAAATCGGCGATCTGCGCCTGACGGGCCGCCCGGCGCACACGGTCCATGTCGATCTTGCTGCGCGGCACCCCGAATGCGATGTTCTCGGCCAGCGTCGTGTCGGCCAGATAGATGCTCTGCGGCACGTGGGCGATGGCCTGTCGCCAGGCCCGCACGCGACGCCCGGTGACGGGCTCACCGTCCACGAGCAGATTGCCCTCGGTGGGCGTCAGCAGGCCCATAACAAGATCGAGCATCGTGCTCTTGCCCGATCCGGTCGCGCCGACGATGCCGAATCGACTGCGAAACGGAATCGTCAGGTTCACGTCGTCCAGCACCCACGGTCCGTCGTTCGTGTAGCGGAATCGCACGGCGTCGAAGCGGATCGCTTCCGTGAAGTCGAGCGGCGGTGGCGGCGGCCCGATGAGCTCCGGCGACAGCGGCTGATCGAGCAGCGCGA
>JAGWRA010000214.1 GCA_028876655.1 Acidobacteriota bacterium
AGTTCCGCGCGTCGCGGAGCGGTGCGGCGGCCCAGACGCGGACCGAGCGCGACATCCCGGCCATGGTGGTCCTGTTCGGCTCGCTGGCGCTCGCGATCTTCCTGTGGCTCATGCCGAAGATCCCGACGCAGGGCAACCTGCTCGCGGCGATCCTGATCGTCATCTTCGGGTTCTTCTTCGTCACCGTGTCGTCGCGGATCTGCGGGCTGATCGGCTCCTCGTCGAACCCGATCTCGGGGATGACCATCGCCACGCTGATCGTCACCTGCATCATCTTCGTAGCCATCGGCTGGACCGGCAACCACTACGCGCCGATCGCGCTGTGCGTCGGCGCGGTCGTCTGCATCGCGGCCGCGCAGGGCGGCGGCACGTCGCAGGACCTCAAGACCGGCTACATCGTCGGCGCCACGCCGCTCTACCAGCAGATCGGCCTCGTCATCGGCGTCATCGCCTCGTCGCTGGTGATCGGCGTCACGGTCATCTACCTGAACAAGGTGTTCGGCATCGGGTCGGCCGCCATCGCGGCGCCGCAGGCGACGCTGATGGCGACGATCATCAAGGGGCTGCTCAGCCAGAACCTCCCCTGGGGGCTGGTGCTGGTCGGCGTCTTCATCGCGGTCACGCTGGAGCTGTGCGGCATCCACTCGCTGTCGTTCGCCGTCGGGTCCTACCTGCCGATTGCGACGACCGCCCCGATCTTCGCCGGCGGCCTGGCGCGCTGGTACGTCGAGAAGAAGACCGGCGTGGTGGAGGAATCGGAAGTGGGGTCGGGCACGCTCTTCAGCTCGGGTCTGATTGCCGGCGGGTCGCTCTGCGGCATCCTCTACGCGGTGCTGGTCGGCACCGGAACGCTGGGCCCCTTCCAGGCGGTGGGCAACTGGCTGCCATTCCTGCACGCACCGGGTGTGGTCGGCCAGCTGTTCGGCGCGCTGCTGTTCTTCGCGCTGGCCGTCATCCTGGTCCGCCAGGCGCAGAAGAAGCTGGATTGATCAGCTGGCCCCGGGGCGGCGGGTTCTGGCATCATGATCGTACGATGCTGCCGCGCGTCCAGAGACCGGTCCGTTGCGGATGGCTGCCGATCGCCGTCGTGGCGCTGGCCCTGTCCGGCGCCCCGCCGGCGTCGGCCGCCCTCGCCTGGCATCCAACCAACGTCGCGGCCCTGCAGGCCTATCCCGAGTTCTTCCAGGGCCGCCAGGTGCTCGTCCAGGCCCTGCTCTCCACCGACGATAGCGGACGGTTGCTGCTGAAATCGGACGGGAGCGAGATCCAGGTGCTCGACGAGGGCCCTCCGCCACCCGAGGGGCCGGTCGAAGTACGCGGCGAGTTCTGGAACGTCGGCGGCATGCGGCCCGACGACCCGCGGCTGCAGCGCGCGGACGTCCAGAAGGCGCTCGGCCTGACCCCGACCGCTCCCTGGCCGAAGTCGGGCAGCCTGCTCGCCATCAACGCCAGCAGCATCAACCCGGTGTCGCCGCCGACGACGGCGACCATCCGGACGATCGTCCTGGCGCCGGGCCGCTGGGTCGATCAGCAGGTGACCGTCACGGGGCAGTTCAGCGGGCGCAACCTGCTCGGGGAACTGCCGGATGCGCCGGGCCGGAGCCGCTGGGATTTCGTCCTGCGGGCGAACGACTCGGCGCTCTGGGTCACCGGTCAGCAGCCGAAGGGCAAGGGGTTCGACCTGGGTCTCGACGCGCGGATGGACACGGCGCAGTGGCTGCAGGTCACCGGCACGGTGCAGCAGGGCCGCGGGCTCGTCTGGATCGAAGCGTCGAAGGACGGCATTGTCGCGGCAAAGCCGCCGAGCGCCCAGCCGGCGCCCGGCGGGCCGGCCGCAGCGCCGCCGGCGCCCTCGTTCCCCGCGCCGGAAGCGATCTTCAGCGTGCCGACCGCCGGACAGACCGACGTGCCGCTGTCGACGACGGTGCGGATCCAGTTCTCGCGCGACCTCGATCCAAAGACGATCGAGGGGCACGTGAAGGTGGCGTACTCGCAGGAGCAGTCGCGGCAGCGCGGCGAGCCGCAGCCGCCCACCATCGGCTTCTCACTGCACTACTTCCCGGACCGCCGGGAACTGCAGGTCCTCTTCGCGCAGCCGCTCGACCGCTTCCGCACGGTGCAGGTCGAGCTGCTGCCGGGCATCCTCGGCACCGATCACCAGCCGCTGAAGCCGTGGACGCTGACGTTCACGCTCGGCGGGACGTAAGGGCCGCCGCCTCGCGCTCGGTCGCCCCCTCTGCCAGCAGCGCCTCGATCCGCTCCCGCAGTTCCGCGATCACCTCGTCCCGCTGATCGAGGGTGCGGCCGGTGGTTTCCACCGGCTCGCCGATGCGGATGCTGACGGTGACCGGGCGGACGATCGGACTCCCCTTGCGCATGGCCGCGCGGCCGCCCTGGATGGCCACCGGGACGATCGGGGCGCCGGCCTGCATGGCCATGACGATCCCCCCCTTCTTGAACGGCAGGAGCGCGTCCGTGCGGCTGCGGGTCCCCTCCGGGAAGATCAGGAACGAGTTGCCGGCCCGGAGCGAGGCCGCGCCCCGTTCGATCGACTGCATCGCCCGCTCGCGGTTGCTGCGATCGACGGCCACGAACCCCCCGTACCCGAAGGCCCGGCCGAGCAGCGGAATCCGGTTCAACTCGGCCTTGTACAGGATGTGCAGCCGCGGATGCAGCGCCTCGTACAACACCGGCGGGTCGATGTTGCTCTGGTGGTTCGCGCAGTAGACGGCGGCGCGGCCGGTGGGCAGGCGGTCGCGGCCCGCGACACGGAAGCGGATGCCGGCGAGCGCGAGTGCCATCCGCACGCCGCCGTGGCCGAAGATGTACAGGACGTCCTTCCAGCCGAAGAGGATCGTCAGCGCCATGCCCAGCGGCGCCGTGACCAGCACGTAGAGGGACGTGGCCACGTAGGTGACCACGGAGCGGACCGCCGCGACCGCGAGCCCCACCGGCCCCAGATCGGGCGGTGCGGCGACGCGGGGGTCGGTACGCGTGGAGGCGGTGGGGTCCTGAGACATGCGAGAGCCCGGCGGCATGATAGACAAAAGGCCTGAGCCGGTCGAGCCGACTCAGGCCTGGTGTTGAACAGAGGCGAGCGAGTGCAGTGAGCCGGGGTCCGGGGCGGCGCCCCGGATGAACTACGATGCGCGGGCCGCGGACCGCCGGGCCGGCGTCGACGCCGCCCGGGGAGTGGCCGCCTTGGCGGTCTTCGTGCGCGCGGCCGCGCGGGCCTTCATCGTGAAGCAGCGCTCGAGCGCCGTCTCGACCCGCTGCTCGATCGTCGGGACCGGCTGGCGCACCACCTCGGACACCTCGGAGACGACGAGGAACTTCGCGCGGTCGAGCATCCGCTTCTCGCGGAACGACAGGCTCTTCGAACGGCTGAGGAACGTGAGGCTCTTCAGCACGTCGGCCACGTCGTAGATCGAGCCGCTGCGCATCTTGTCGGAGTTGTCCTTGAACCGCCCCTTCCAGTTCTGGTGATTGTCGATCTTCCCGTCGCCCAGCAGCGAGAACAGCCGGTCGACCTCGTCGTCGCTGATCGCGCGCCGCAGGCCGACACCATCCACGTTCGAGACAGGGACGAGCACCGTGGTTTCGTTCGCGAGGATGCGCAGGTGATAGAAGCCGCAGGTGGTGCCGAGGATGGTCTTATCTTCGATCCGCTCTACGATGCCGAGGCCGTGATTCGGGTATATGACCTTGTCGCCGATCTGGAATGTCACGTGTCCCCCTGTCAAAGGAACCGGATGGAAGGCGGGCCGCCCAGTCGCTCAAGCAGCCCGACCAGTATAGCGCAGGTTCGCCTCGAAGGCAACGAAATCCGGCCGCAAATCTGGACTTTTTCGATTGTTTCGTATTGTATTCGCCAATCGCTTTCGCCCCTGAGGCATGGGCGATTCTGGCACGCCAGCGACCGATAACCGTCTGGCCTGCTGGGGGTTGTCGCAGAACCGACAGTCTGCGGATGAGCCGCCGGTTCGCCCTTTTCCCTATTCCGCCCGTAGCGCCTCGATCGGGTCGATCCGCATGGCCCGGCGGGCCGGGAGGTAGCTGGCGAGTCCGGCCACGCCCACCAGGACCGCCGCCACCGCCGCGTAGGTCAGCGGGTCGGTGGCCGTGACGTCGAAGAGCAGGCTGGCCAGCACCCGCGTCGCGGCCAGCGCGAGGCAGAGGCCGACGGCCACCCCGGCGAGGGCCAGGGCCAGCCCCTCCCCCACGACCATCCGGACGATGGCGGGCCGTCCGGCGCCGAGGGCAATCCGGACGCCGATGTCGCGCGTCCGGCGGCTGACCGAGTACGAGACCACGCCGTAGATCCCCAGGGCCGCCAGCAACAGGGCCAGCCCCGCAAAGGTGGCGACCAGCAGCGTCCGGAACCGCGGCGTCGCGACCGAGTCGCTGACGACACCCGCCAGCGTGTCCAGAGCCGGCACCGGCTGATCCGGATCGACGGCCCAGACCCGGGCTCGCACGGCGCCGAGCAACTGCTCGGGGTCCGTGCGGGTCTGCATCACGACCGTCATGCTCTCGACCGGCGCCTGCGCGTACGGCACGTAGATCTCCGGGCTGACGGGCGTATCCAGCCCGTGGTGGCGGACGTTGCCGATCACGCCGACCACCGTGAGCCACGGCCCCGCGCCGCTCAGCAGCGACAGCCGGACGCGCCGGCCGATCGGCTGCTCGCCCGCCCAGTACTGCCGTGCCATCTGCTCGTTCACCACGGCCACGAGCGGCGCAGTCACCCCATCCTGCGGCGTGAAGTCGCGGCCCGCTTCGAGCGGGATCCCCATGAGCCGGAAATAGCCAGGGGTCGTGACGCGGCGGTCGACCGAATTGGCCTGGCCATCGGGTGCCGGCGGCCGTCCCTCGACGTCGACCGGGACCAGCGTGTTCGTGCCGCTGAGCGGCAGCCGGTTGACGGCCGCCGCCGCGTCGATGCCGGGGAGCCCGTCCAGGCGGCCGAGCAGATCGGTCATGTACGCGCGCCGGCGTTCGGCGGTATCGAAGCGCGACGGCGTCGGCGAGACCGGCAGCTCGACCAGCCGCGCCGTCCGGAATCCCGGGTTCACGTGTGTGAGGTCCCAGAAGCTGCGCAGCAGCAGCCCGCCGCCGACGAGCAGCATGAGCGCGACGGCAATCTCCCCCAGCACCAGCCCGTTGCGCAGCCGACGTCCCGGGCCCGTGACCGTGCGGGCCCCCTCCTTCAACGACCCGAGCGCCACGTCTCCCGTAGCGTGCAGCGCCGGCGCCAGGCCGGCGAGCAGGGCCGTCAGCGCCGCGAGCCCGAGTGTGAAGGCGACGACGCGTCCATCGACGGCAATGGCGGTGACGTGGGGCAGCTGCGGCAGATCGAGCCCCGGCAGCGCCTGCACGGCGCCGTACGCCACGAGCAGCCCGAACAGGCCGCCGATCGCGGCGTCGAGCGCGCTCTCGACGAGCAGCTGCTGCACCAGCCGCGTGCGGCTCGCGCCGAGCGCGAAGCGCATGGTGAGTTCACGCGACCGGTTGATGCCGCGCGCGAGCAGCAGGTTCGCGACGTTGGCGCAGGCGATCAACGCCAGGAAGGCGACCGCGCCGAACAGGACCAGCAGCGTCGTCTCCACGTGCCCGACCACTTCCTGCTGCAGAGGCACGGCGGCGAGCCCCTGACCGCGGCTCGTCGGCACGTCGTGCGCCAGGCCGGCTGCCACCGCGTCGAGTTCCGACTGCGCCCGGGCGAGGGGGACCCCGGCGGCGAGCCGCCCGACGACGTTCATCACCGGGATCCGCCGCGACGCCACGTAGGGGTTCAACGCGAACGGCAGCCAGAATTCGGCGTTGCCCGCCCGCTCGTTCACGATCGACGCCTGCAGCGGCAACCGGAAGCCGGCCGGCATGATGCCGACGATCGTGTACGGCTGGAGGTCGAGCTGGATCGTCTGGCCGGCCAGGGGCGCCGAGGGACCGAAGTGCTGCTGCCAGAAGCTGGCGCTCACGACGACCACGCGCGGCCCGTGCGGCTGGTCCTCCTCCGGCAGGAACGCGCGGCCGCGCGCCGGGCCGACGCCGAGCAGATCGAACAGGCCGGCCGAGACGTACTGGCCGTACACCTCGGCCGGGTCGCCGGCCCCGGTCAGTCGCATCTCCCAGCTCGGCGAGAAGCCGGCCAGCGTGGCGAAGCCCTTCGTCCGCGCCTGCAGGTCGGGCAGGTTCGCCGGCGCCACCGGGATCCGCGCGTACGCCTTCTGCGGCGTCGTCACGAGCACCGACACCAGGCGCCCCGGATCGCGGTACGGCAGCGGCTTCAGCAGCACCGCGTCGACGACACTGAAGATGGCGCTGGTGGCGCCGATGCCGAGGGCGAAGATGAGCACGACCGTCAGCGCGAAGGCCGGCTGGCGGGTCGCACTCGTGATCGCGTAGCGCAGGTCTTGCCGGATCGTCTGCCACATGGAATCACCTCGTCGCCGGGAGGACTGGGGCGATGACGGGATGGCCTGGGCGCGCATGGCGGTCCGGGCCGCGTGAAGACGCTCGGCCAGGCCGCCGGACAGGAGGTCGACACAGGCCCCTGCGACGGACAGCACCAGCGCCGTGCGGCCTTCCCGGGCGCGCACCGCGCGGCAGCGGTCGCGGAAGACCAGGGTCATGTCGCGGCCGTACGTGTCGCGGAACGCGCGGGGGTACGCGTGGAGCAGCCACCGGTAGAGCACGAGCAGGCCGCGCATCAGGACGACACCTTCGGGTCCTTGAGGAGCCGCCGGGCCCGGGCGGCACTCACCTGGCCGGCCAGCCGCCGCGCCTCGGCGGCTGCCACGCGCCGGCCGAGCGCGGTCATCCGGAAGTAGGTCCGCCGCTCGTCGTCCGAATCGCGATCGGGCGGTGGTTCGACGAGCTCGGCCAGCCCGGCCTCGACGAGGCGATGGATCGCCCGGTAGAGCGTGCCGGGATGGAGGACGAGGCCGCCGGCCGTGCGGCGCTCGACCTCGAGCATGATGTCGTAACCGTGGCGATCGCCGTCGGCCAGGGCCAGCAGGATCTCGAAGGCGACCGGTGTGAGCGGCAGATGGGCGGCCGCATCGTCGGGTGTCGGGGTCATGGGATTGGCGGTGCCGCCGGACGGCAACTACTCGCTTAAGGCGAATAGTAACCCGGCCGCCCGGCCAGGGCAAGCACCTATATGCACGACGAATTGTTCGTATATCATCGGCACTGGTCCTTCCGCAGCCACGCATGAAGCGCTTCGGCTCGATCTATCCCTTCCTCGAACACGGCTGGGGCCCGCGCCACGTCGGGCGCCTGGTGGCGAACTACGAGTTCGTGAAGGCGCTGCTCCTCTACGGCTCGTACGACGAGTACGTCTTCAGCAACAGCTCGCGCCTCAACCTGCGGACGTTCGCGGACGTGACGCACGGCTGGGGCCTGTCGGGGACACAGCTCGCGCGGGTGCGGCATGTGAGCTACGCCGATCTGCCCGGCGTGCTCCGCACCGAGTCGTTCCACGTCTTTCACCTCGGCGGCTGGGGATGGTTCATGCCGGGGCTGCACGACATCCGCGCGCGGTACGCCAGGAATCCGTGGCCGATCACCGCGGTGACCCATGCGCTGCACGGTCCCGATCCCATCGACTACGCGGTGCGCCTCTCGCACGCGGGGCTCGCGCCCTACGACGCCATCTTCTGCACGAGCGCGGACGGCCGCACCGCGCTGCACCGGATCCTGGAGCGCGGCGCGCTGATTGCCGGGCGGTCCTACCGGGGCCGGCTGGAACAGATGCCGCTCGGTATCGACGATGGCCGCGTGGACGGGCCGACCGATCCGGCCGCCGGCGCGCAGTGTCGCGCGCGGCTCGGGATCCCGAGCGACACGACCGTGCTCCTCGTGCTCGGCCGGCTGACGCCCTTCCAGAAGATGGATCTTGCGCCGCTGCTGCGCGTGTTCGCGCGCCGCATCGTGCCGGCGAGCGCGCGGCCGGTGAAGCTGCTGCTGGCGGGCGGCGCCACCGCCGACGAGCTGCTGCTCGTGAAGCACGCGGTCGACCGCGAAGGCCTCCAGGCGCACGTCATCGTCCGTGCGGAGTTCCCCGACGGTGAGAAGGACGGGCTGCTGGCAGCCGCCGACCTGCTGGTCTCCCCTGTCGACAACACGCAGGAGACGTTCGGGCTGAGCCTGCTCGAGGCGATGGCCGCGGGCCTGCCGGTCGTGGCCTCGCGGTTCGACGGCTACAAGGACCTCGTCCGCGACGGCGTCGACGGATTCCTGGTGGACACCTACGGCGGCGCCTGGGCGATGGCCGACGAGTGGTTCGACGTGACCGACCTGAACGTCGCCCAGTTGCAGCAGTCCCAGAGTGTGGCCGTCGACCTGGATCAACTGGCGGATCGGATCCTCCGCCTCGTGGCCGATCCGGATCTGCGGCGCACCATGGGGGCGGCCGGCCGGGCCAGAGTCGATGCCGAGTTCCGCTGGAGCCGGATCATCGCCCGCTACGAGGCGATGTGGGACCGGCTGGCGGTGCAGGCGCAGACCACGGGGCTGCCGCCCGCTGGCGACCACGCGTACAACTTCGGGCCCGGGCGGGCCTTCTCGCACTACCCGTCGCAGCAGCTGGGCGCCAAGCAGCGGCTGGTGGCCGGCGACGACCCGGCCGGTGTCCGGCCGTATGAAGAGGTCGCCGACCTGGTGGAGCCGCCGCTCCTCGCGGCCCTTCACGCCTGCGCGGCCGGTGGGGGTGCGGAGGGGGTCACCGTGGCGCAGCTTCAAGCCACCAGCGCCGCACCGCCGGCGCAGACGCAATTCGCCATCCTGTGGATGCTGAAATACGGGCTGCTGCGGGTCGTGGGATGATGAGGTGGCGGGTGCTATACTGCCCTTCTCCCCTTGCGCTGCGTGGCCTGATGCGGCGCGCGACGATCAGAGACGGGCCGGAGTGGTGAAACTGGCAGACGCGCGGGACTCAAAATCCCGTGGGCTTTACCGCCCGTGTGGGTTCGATTCCCACCTCCGGCACCAGCTAAACGGTTCTCTTCCAACGACTTCAGCAGTGGCGTCATGACACGCGCGTGAACCGGGAGTACTGAAAGGCCTGGGTGCTCCCCCACGGCGTCTGGTGCAGGTGACGCCGCGATTCGACCAGCGCGAACCCGGCGCCCAGGGTGGCCGCCAGCGACTCGGGGGAATACCGCTCCACCGGCAGACCGCTGCATTTCTCCGGCCCGTCCAGCGCGAAGGTCGCGATGATGGCCGTGCCGTTCACCTTCAGCACGTCACGCAGACGCGACAGGTAGTGCGCGCGGTCTTCGGGATCGGTGAGGAAGTGGAAGACGGCGCGGTCGTGCCAGATGTCCATCGGCTCCAGGTGCCATGGCCCGGCGACGTCGGCTTCGATCCACACCGGCACGCGCGCCCGTTCGCCAAGCCGCGCTCGCGCGCGCCGCAGCGCCTCGCCCGAGACGTCGAGCACGGCCAGGCAGTCCAGGCCACGCGCGGCGAGGTAGTCCACCAGACGGGAATCGCCGCCGCCGACGTCGATCACGCACGACTCGCGGGTGACCCCGGCCGCGTTCAGCATCTCCAGCGAGACAGCCGGACACGTTTCGAACCAGCTGACCTCACGTTCGCCCTTGCTGGAGTACACGCGCTCCCAGTGTTGCTTGCTCGGCATGGGTTGTTCGACTCCATCGAAGTGTTCTATAACGAACCGGGCGACCAGCATGATGCGCTCAGACACGTTCCGATGGCGATGGGCCATTACCGCATCGCTGGCACTGACCGCCGCGTGCCATGCCGGGCCGCCTCCGCCAGCCCGCACAGCCGCCGACGAGGTCCGGCTCTCCCGGATCGCCTGGATTCCCGAGGCCGCTCGCATGCCGAATCTGCCGGCCATCGGCCAGTCGGCGACGCTGACGGTCGTCGTGCTGGAAACAGGCCGCATCGAAAGCTGCGTGCTGACGCGACACGGCGCGGGCACGTACGTCTGCCTCGACGGGTTGCCGCCCATTCCGCTGACCCCCGACGGTCCGGACAATCTGGTGACCGTCGGCTGGGCCTCAGGCGAAACCGGCTACGGCATCGTCCTGAACGGCGAAGCGGTCAACCGTGTCTCCGCCCGCGAGGACGGCTTCTCACAGGGACGCTTTCGCATCGTTGACGAAGCCGGACACATCGAGTGAACTCGGCGGCCCAGGCGCACGCCAGGCTCAGCGCGACCAGAATCGAGAAAGAGGTGTGCACGCGCCTACCGTGACGATCGCGCCGCGTCTGCGCGGCGACGCCTGCCCTGCCGCACCTCGTGCGTCAGTTCGCGGAGGAACCCACGGACCACCGCGAGCACGGCCCGGCCCTCCGGCGTCAGGGTGTACTCGCGCCGCGCGCGCCGCCCCCGCCCGGCATCGCGTCGACTGCGCAGCCAGCCCCGGCTCTCCATCCGCCGGAGCACCGGGTAGAGCGTGCCCGGGCTGACTCGATAGCCGTGCTCCCGCAGTTCCTCCATCATCCACTGGCCCACGATCGGCCGTTCGGCGGCATGGTGCAGGATGTGGATCTTCCAGAAACTCAGGAGGATCTCGCGGCCGGCGGCGGCCAGGCGATCCGGGGCCGACGGGCGCGAGGCTGGACGCGGCTTGGCCATCGCACGGCAGTATTGTGCTTTTCGATATCGGAATCAATAATATCGGCAGCCCGACGGAGTGCATCGGCCCAGCGGAGGACCCGTGAGGATCAACCGTTCGCTCGTCGTCTCCTTCATCCTGGCACTGCTCGTCGTGCCCAGGGCCGTGCTCGCCGGCCCTCCGTATCAACTGGACGATCCCGACGTGATTCCGTACCAGTGGCACGAGTTCTACGTCTGGGGCGGCGCGACCGCGTCGCCGGGCGTCGTGAACACGGCGGGGCCGGCGGCGGAATTCAACTGGAGCGGCGTCCCCAACGCCATGTTCCACTTCATCGTCCCCATGGGCGCGTCGATACCGTCGGACGGGCCGACGGCGTTCGGCCTGGAAGACGGCGAGATGGGCTTCCAGTACCGCTTCGTGCCGGAGACGAAGCACCGGCCGATGTTCGGCACCTTCGTGATGATGGAAGTGCCGATGGGCAATGCAGACAGGGGGCTCGGCGCGGGTGGCTGGTCGTGGAAGATCCCGCTCTATGCCGACAAGACGATTGCGGGCTGGAACATCGATGGGGGCGGGGGCGTGAACATCAGCAGCCACGTCCCCGGGGGGCGCGATTATCCCTTTGGCGGCACCATCATCACGCGCGACGTGACGAAGACGCTGACGCTCGGGCCCGAACTGTTCGCCCACGGGCGTCCCACCGCCGACCCGACGCTGTCGAGCTACGCGGTCGACCTGGATTTCGGCGGCATCTGGACCTTCGACCCCAAACGCCCGGGAAGGGCGCTGATGTTCGCCTACGGCCACAGCGTCGCCGGCCAGGCCGAGACCTACTCGTACGTCGCGTTGTACTGGACCTGGGGCCCGGCCTCCACGGCAGACCGGTAGGACCCGATCGAGAGGCGCGACCCGGCTCTTCCCCACGCGGCCTCGGCGAGACCACAATCCTACACATTATAATGTGTGATACAATGTGTGCCATGGCTACGAACCTGGCGCTCGACGACGACCTGCTCAATGAAGCCGTGCGCATCGGCGGTCGCCGCACGAAGAAGGAGACGGTCACCGAAGCGCTGACCGAGTACATCCAGCGCCGCAAACAGAGCGGCATCAAGCAGTTGTTCGGGACGGTCGAATACGATCCGGCATACGACTACAAGGCCCAGCGGCGGCGGCGATGAAGGTCCTCGTCGACACCTCGGTGTGGTCGCTGGCGCTCCGCCGCCGCCAACGGTCCGGTGACGATGCGTCCGTCGTCGAGCTGCTGAGCCTGGTCGACGAGGGCCGCGTCGCCATGATCGGCCCGATACGGCAGGAGATCCTCAGCGGCATTCGCGACCGCAGCGTCTTCGAGCGACTGCGGAACCAGTTGAGTGCCTTTCCGGACGAGCCGCTGGAGACGGAGGACTTCGAGCGCGCCGCGGAGCACTTCAACACCTGCCGCGCCCGCGGCGTGCAAGGCTCCAATACCGACTTCCTGCTCTGCGCCGTGTCGGAGCGCCGCGACTGTCCCCTGCTGACGACCGACGAGGACTTCCGCCGCTTCGCCCGGCTCCTGCCGATTACGCTGCACAGGCCGCGCTGAGGCACCTCCTCTCCGCGGCAGGCGATCACGCCAGCAGCGCCGGCCGGAGCACGGCGCGGCACCAGGTGCGGAAGTCGGTGGGCGCCGGAGTGGCAGCCGCCCGATCGGCGTCGTAGATGCCGGCGTTGGCCGCGACGGTCGCCTCCGCCAGATCGCGCACCGTCCCCTCGCTTGCGCCGCGCTGCGCCAGTGCCGAAGCGACATCTTCGACGCTCACCTGCCTGAAGGCCACGGGCCGCCCGACCTCCTCGGAGATCACTTCGGCCATCTGGAATGGACTGAGACGGTCGGGTCCGAACACCGGCAGGTGCTGCTGCCCACCCCATGACGGATCCGCCAGCAGCGCCACGGCCGTGGCGGCGATGTCGCGGATGGCGACGGTCGCCAGCGGCCGCTCGCCCGTGTTCGCCAGCATGAAGATCCCCTGGTCCCGGATCGCCTCGCGCTGCCGCAGCAGGTTCTCCATGAAGAACGGCATACTCAGCGCCCGATAGGCGGCGCCGCTGCGCTCGATCTCGGCGTCCATCGCGAACGCCGCCGAGAGGATGCCGGCGCGCGCCGGCCAGCCATGCCCGGCACTGGAGACACCGACCACGCGGGCGACACGCTGACGCCGGATCGCCGCGGCCGCAGGCCGGGCGAAACGGAGATAGTGCGCCTCGGTCGTCGTCGCGGTGGCGTCCGGCGGCACGAGCCAGAACAGCCCATCGGCTCCCCTCAGGGCCTCGTCCAGCACAGCCGGGTTGTTGTGCGAACCCTGGACGATCTGCACCCGGTCGCGGACGCCGGCATCCAGACGCAGCGGATCGCGGGCGATCACCCGGACGGCCTCACCGCGCTCGAGCAGGCCGGCAAGCACCCGGCGACCGATCTGGCCGGTCGGAGTTGTGACCACGATCGTCACCGCAACGCCTCCTCTGCACTGCCGACTTCCACGTCGAGGTTGCTGGCCTGTTCGAGATCGAAGATCAGATCGGGCCCCGCCGGATGCCAGTCGAGTTCCTGCCGGGTCCACGCAGACGAGGCCGGAGCGTCGAGCCCGATGAAGTGGCCGAGCCAGCCGAAATGCGCCGCCGCTTCCGCGGCTGACTGGCTGACGACGGGCACGTCCAGACGGCGGCCGATCACCTCGGCGATGTCGCGCACGGGCACACCCTCCTCGGCGACCGCGTGATAGCGGACGCCGGCGGTCCCCTTCTCGAACGCGAGCCGGTAGAGACGGGCCGCATCCAGCCGGTGCACGGCCGGCCAGCGGTTCGCCCCGTCGCCCACGAACGCCGAGAGCCCCTTCTCGCGGGCGACCTCGACGGCGTAGGTGACGAGCCCCTGCTTCTTCCAGTCGTGCACCTGCGGCAGGCGCACCACGGAGACGCGCACCCCGCGCGCGGCCGCCGCCGCAGCCGCCTCTTCCGACGCGACGCGAGGCACCGCGGTCGGGCCCGAGGCCGGCGCATCCTGCTCGGTCGCCGGACGGCCGGGTCTCACCATGCCGGTTCCCGACGTGACCAGCAGCAGGCGATCCGATCCGGCCAGCGCCGAGCCGAGCGCCTCGACGGCGCGCCGGTCGATCTCGCAGTTCTCCTGGAACTTCGAGAAGTCGTGGATGAAGGCCGTGTGGATCACCCCGTCGGACTCCGCCGCTCCGCGGCGCAG
>JAGWRA010000024.1 GCA_028876655.1 Acidobacteriota bacterium
CACCCGGCCGTACTGCTGGAGATCAGCCGGCAGAGGGACAGCAACACCGTTCAGGTGGCCACCGCGGTTCACGCCGAAGTCCAGACCCTGGCCACCCAGCTGCCCCACGACATTCGTCTCGAACCGTACTACGACCAGTCGGATCTGGTGACGCCAGCGATCGACAGCGTCCGTGACGCCGTCCTGCTCGGCATCGTCCTCGCCTCGATCATCCTCGTGCTCTTCCTGCACGACTGGGGCTCGTCGCTGGTCGCCGGCCTGGTCATTCCGGTGACGCTGACCATCACCTTCATCGCGCTGAAGCTGCTGGGGCAGAGTTTCAACCTGATGACGCTCGGCGGCCTAGCGGCCGCCGTCGGCCTCGTCATCGACGACGCGGTGGTGGTCGTCGAGAACATCGTCCTGCACCGCGACGCCGGGCAGGGCCGGCTGGATGCCGTCAAGCGCGCTCTCGACGAGCTGACCGTGCCGCTCGTCGGCTCGACGGTGACGCCGGTCGTCGTCTTCCTGCCGCTCATCGGCATCAGCGGCGTCGTGGGCGTGTTCTTCCGGGCGCTGGCGCTCACCCTGGGCGTCGCGCTGTTCACCTCGCTGGCCCTGGCGCTCACCTGGACACCAACACTCAGCCAGTTCTTCATCCGCCGGCACGCCCGCGCCCAGGAACGGCCGCCGGCACGGACCCACGACGAGGAAGTACAGCACCTGCTGGCGGCCGAAGAAGCCTCGATGCGCGGCGTCTTCGGGCGCCTCATCCGGCGCTACGAGGTCTGGCTGCGCGGCGCACTCGCCCACCCGTGGTGGCTGGCCGGCTTCAGCCTGCTGCTCGTCGTGCTGTCGTTTTTCTCGTACCGGGCGCTCGGGTCCGACCTGCTGCCGTCGATGGACGAGGGTGGCTTCGTCTTCGACTACGTCATGCCGGCGGGCAGCTCGCTGACCGAAACCAACCGCGTGCTGACGCATGTCCTGCAGATCATCCACAGCATCCCGGAAGTGGAGAGCACGTCTCGAAGGACGGGACTCCAGCTGGGGCTCGCGGCGGTCACCGAAACGAACACGGGTGACGTGTCTGTGAAGCTCAGGCCGGATCGCTCGCGGACCGTCGACGAGATCATTACCGAGGTACGGAGGCGGGTGCATCAATCGGAACCCGAACTCGACCTGGATTTCTACCAGGTGCTCGAGGACATGATTGGCGACCTGACGGGCAATCCTGCCCCGATCGATCTGAGGCTGTTCTCAGAGGATCCTGCGCTGCTGCGCCGGATGGCCCCGCAGGTCGCCGAACGTATCAGCCAGATCGGTGGCGTCGTCGACGTCTTCAACGGCATCGGCAACACCATCAGCGGGCCGGCCGTCACCTTCCAGGTGAACCCGACCGTCGCGGCCCGGGCCGGGTTCACGCCGCAGGAAGTGTCGACCGACGCCGGCGCCATCCTGATGGGCGACGTGGCTCCCACGCCCGTGGTCACGAACGATCGCGCCTACAACATCCGCGTCCGTTTTCCGGCTGCGAACCGCGCCTCGCTCGCCGCGATGCAAAACACCCTGCTGGTGAGCCAGAGCGGCCATACGGCCACGCTGGGCTCGCTGGCGACCGTGACCGAGCAACCCGGCCAGACCGAGATCCTGCGCGACAACCTGCAGCGTGAAGTCGACGTGACGGCGAGGCTGGACGGGATGTCGCTGGGGACTGGTGTCGCGAAGGTGAAGAGGGCGCTGGCGGGCATGCACCTGCCCCCGGCGATCCGCGTCGAGTACGGCGGCCTGTACGCCCAGCAGCAACAGTCGTTCCGGGACCTGACGCTGGTGCTGGCGCTGGCGATCGTCCTGGTCTTCGCCGTGCTCCTCGTCGAATTCGGAAGCTTCGCGGCGCCGATCGCCATCCTGGCATCCGCGCTGCTGTCGACAGCCGGCGTCTTCTTCGCCCTGCTGCTCACCGGCCTCACGTTCAACGTGACGTCGTTCATGGGCCTCATCATGGTCGTCGGCATCGTCGCCAAGAACGGCATCCTGCTGCTCGACGCCGATCACAAGTTCCGTGCGCTCGGCATGAGCGCGGAAGAAGCGATGGTACAGGCCGGACGCCGCCGCCTCCGGCCGATCACGATGACCGCGCTCGCCGCCATCGCCGGCATGGCCCCGCTCGCCTTCGCCATCGGCTCGGGTTCTCAGATGCTGCAACCGCTCGCGGTGGCCGTCATCGGCGGTATCCTGATCTCGATGGTTCTCTCGCTCATCATCACGCCCGCCGTGCACTACTACCTGACCAGGGCATGAGCGACGCTCCTTCCTTCCATACGGTCCCGCTCCGGGGTCCGGTGGCGGCCAGTGCGTCCCGGCCGCTCACTCGACGCGGCGTCCCCGTCGCTGCGGGACAGGAAGTCGAGAGGCAGGCGATGCGACGACACACACCCGATCTCGTGGTCTTCGATCTCAGTGGAACGACCGTGAAGGACCACGGGCAGGTGCCGGCCGCCTTTGCGGCAGCGTTCGCGCGCGCGGGCGTCCCACTGGGCGCCCACGAACTGAAGGCGGTCAGGGGCGCGACGAAGCGGCAGGCGGTCCTGAACCTGCTGCCGGCCGGGCCCGACCGGGCCGGGCGGGCCGAGCAGGTGTACACCGCCTTCCGCGAGGAACTGTGCACCCGCTACGCGCGTGGCGTGCAGCCCATCGCGGGCGCACGGAACACGTTCAGGTGGCTTCAGGACCGGCGTGTTCGTATCGCCCTGACGACCGGTTTCGATCGCGACATCACCAGCATGCTGCTTGCAGCGCTGGGCTGGACGACCGGTATCGCCGATGCCATCGTCTGCGGCGACGACGTGGCGCAGGGGCGACCGGCGCCCGATCTGATCCTGCGCGCCATGTCGCTGACCGGCGTCGACGACGTGGGTGCGGTGGCCGCCGTCGGTGATACCGCGCTCGACCTGCGAGCCGGCTCACGGGCCGGCGTGCGATGGAACGTCGGCGTACTGAGTGGCGCGCACGATCGTGCCACGCTCGCCGCGGAGCCCCACACCCATCTGCTCGCGTCGGTCGCCGAGCTTCCCGAACTGTGGTCGGCCGACGACGTCGCGTGATCCCGCCCTCGACGCGACGGCCGAGCTGGTGCGCGGCGCCGCCGCGGGCGGGGCCGGCTCAGCTTGACAACAACGACACGTGTCGTAGATCCTCGGCCGATGCCGAGAACGCCGGCGCTGCCTGGTGCGAACCTCGAGTACGCCGTGCTCGCGGCGCTGTCCGAGGCGCAGTGCGCCTCCGCACGCGATCTCCATCGCCTCGTCGGAGAACCTCGCGGGCTCGTCTACACGACCATCACGAACGTCCTCGAACGGCTCCGCCGGAAGCAACTCGTCACCCGCCGGCGTCAGGGGCGACGGTTCCTGTACTTCCCGCGTCAGTCCCGGGAGACGGTCGACCGCGCCCGCATCCGGGACGTGGTCGAACGCCTGCTGGTGCCCGAAGCCGGCACAGCCATGGCCGCGCTGGTCGACGTGGTCGAGGCCGTCGACCCACAGCTGCTCGACGAGCTGTCCCGTCGGGTGCAGTCGAAACGGAGGCAACGTCATGGACCGTGAGTTCGTCTTCAGCCTGCTCACGGTCCTGCTGGCGGGCGTGACGGTGCTGACGAGCGCCACCCTGGCGCCTCGCCCCCGCGCGGAGCCATCGGTCGAGGCGCGCGAGCGCCGCTGCTGGCGGGCCCTCTGGCGGCCGCTGATGCCGGCCACCCTGGTGGTCGCGGGACTCTGCGGATGGGTCGCCGTCGAGCCCGATCCCATGGAGCGGATGCCACGGCTGCTGATCCTCGCCGCGGTTCCCTTCTGCGCAATCTGGACGCGCGCCGTCTGGCGCGCCCTGGCCGGACTGGTCAGCGGTCCGGGCACCGCGGCGGCCGTGTCGCTCGGCTTCGTGCGGCCCGGGATTCTCGTCTCACCGGCGTTCGCCCGCGCCGTCGACGCCAGCGCGCTCCAGGCGGCCTGCGTGCACGAAGAGGCGCACGCGCGACATCACGACCCCATCCGACTCTGGCTGGCCCGGCTGGCGACCGATCTCCAATGGCCGTTGCCGGCTGCCCGCCGCCGCTTCGCGCAGTGGCGCCAGGCCCTCGAGCTGGCGCGGGACCAGGAGGCGCGCGGCCATGGCGCCGATGGCGCCGATCTGGCCGCGGCGGTTCTGGCCGCGGTCCGGCTGGAGGTGGTCGCCGCCGGCCCCGCGGCGTCACTGCACAACGTCTGCGAGGCCGAGTTCCTGACCGAACGGGTCGCCCGACTGCTGGCCCCCGTCGACGCCGAAGCCGGACGCCGCTCGGAGACGCCGGCGACCGTCACGCTCCCGGCGCTGACCGCGATCTGGACGCTGGCCATCCTGATCGGCGCCACGTTCGGCGAGCGCGCGGTGCGGCTGCTGTTCCGGCTCGGCTGAGCACGGTGAACCGCGTGGCAGACGCCCCCGATCGATCCGTCTGTGTCCGCTGTCGCGGCCTGGTCAAGAGCTACGGCACTGGCGAGGCCCGCGTCATGGCCCTGCGTGGCGTCGATCTCGATGTGCGTTACGGCGAGCTGCTGATGATCGTCGGGCCGTCCGGGTGCGGCAAGACAACGCTCGTCTCGGTCATCGCGGGCGTGCTCGACCGGGATGGCGGTCACTGCGAGGTGCTCGGCCGCGATTTCCAGCAGATGGACGAGAAGGCCCGCGCGCGATTCCGCCGCGGGTCGCTCGGGTTCGTCTTCCAGCTGTTCAATCTCCTGCCCGCCCTGAATGCGATCGAGAACGTGTCCGTGCCGCTGCTGATTGCCGGCGTCGATCGCGAGCAGGCCGAACGCCGCGCGGAAGAGGCGCTGCGGGCCGTCGATCTCGGTGAACGCCTGCGCGCCCTGCCGGCCACGCTCAGCGGCGGACAGCAGCAGCGCATTGCCGTCGCTCGAGCCCTCGTACACCATCCGTCGCTCATCGTGTGCGACGAACCGACCAGCAACCTGGACCACGTCACCGGCCAGATGCTGATGGACCTCCTGCGGGGCGTCGCACGCAGCCCCGACAGAGCCCTTGTCGTCGTCACGCACGATCCCAGGATTTTCGGGTTCGCCGACCGCATCGCCCGGATGGATGATGGGCGGATCGTCGAGGTCGTCGACGGCGGACAGACGGAGACCCGGCCATGACCACCCTGATCCGCAAGTACTGGCTCGTCGCCCTGGCGTTGGCCGGCGCGACCGCCGCTGGAGCGATGGTGGTCGAGGGCAACCGTGCGCCGGCCGCGACCGCGCCCCTGTTTCAACCAGCCCGGGCGCCGTTCGCCTCCGCCATCTTCGGTGCAGGCCTCGTCGAGGCGAGCACGGAGAACATCGCCGTCGGCACGCCCGTCTCCGGCATCGTGACCGCCCTGTACGTGACCTGGGGCGAGCAGGTGCAGCAGGGGACGCCCCTCTTCAAGATCGACACCCGGGATCTCGAGGCGCAACTGCTTCCCGCCAGGGCCACGATCGCGCAGACTCGAGCCCAGCTGGGGACGGCCGAGGCGAGCGTCACCCAGGCGAAGCGCACGCTGGCCAAGGCCGAGCATCACTTCCGGGTCGGCGAGGATCTGGTGCCCGGGGTCTCCATCACCAGAGAGGACCTGGCGAACCGGAAGCTCGACGTCGCCATCGATCGGGCGGCGCTCGAGTCAGCCGACGCGCGAACGCGGCAGGTTCAGGCGCAGATCGCCTCGGCCCGGGCCCAGGTCCGGCGGATCGAGGCGGAGATCGGCATTCGCACCGTTCGTGCGCCGGTGGCCGGCAGGATTCTGCGCCTGCAGATCTTCCCCGGAGAATTCGCCCAGAGTGGCGTCCTCGCCACGCCCCTGATAGTGCTCGGCAACGACACCATCCTCCACGTGCGTGTCGACATCGACCAGAGCGACGCCTGGAGATTCGCCCCCCGCGAGCCGGCGCTGGCGTACGTGCGGGGCAATGCGAACCTGAAGACGCCGCTGACCTACGTCCGGACGGACCCGTACGTGGTGCCGCAGGCCCTGCTCACCGGTGATGCGACACAGCGGACCGACACACGGGTCTTGCAGGTGATCTACCAGTTCAACCGATCCGCCCTGCACGTCTACGTGGGACAGTTGCTGGACGTCTTCATCCAGGCGCCGGCTCCCGCGAGGGCCGGTGGCGGGAGGCCCTGAATGCTGCGCGTCGCCGTCAGGATGCTGCTGGGAGATCGGGCGAAGTACGTCGGCCTGCTGTTCGGCATCAGCTTCACCTCGTTCCTCGTGACGTACGCCGGGTCGTACCTCGCCGGCTTCATGACCCGGGGGTTCGCGCTGGTCGCCGAGAACCCCTCCATCGACGTCTGGGTCATGGATCCCGCGATCGAGTCCACCCAGCTGACGACCGACATTCCGGACTCGGCGCTGTCCCGCGTGCGCAGCGTCAAGGGTGTGCGCTACGCCATGCCGCTGGCGCTGACCACCGTGAACGCACGGTTTCCCAACGGGCGATTCCAGTCGTTCCAACTGATTGCGGTGGACGAAGCCAGCTTGTGCGGACTGCCGCCACTGCGGGACGGGGTCTCGCCGGCCGTCATGCGCACGCCGGATGCCGTGGTCGTCGATCCGGGCGGCACGTCGGGCAAGCTGCAGACCCCCAGCCTGGCGGCTGACCAATGGCCGTACGGGCCGCCTCGCCTGAGCGGGCCCACGCGATCGCTGCAGGCCGGGGATGAACTGCGCGTCAACGAACACCGCGTCGTCGTCAGAGGCCGTGTCGAGGCGCTGCCCCGCTACCCTCCCGAGCCGCTGATGTACACCACGCTCGCCAACGCGACCCGGATGCTGCCGCCCCGGCCGCATCTGCTGACCTTCGTCGTCGCCAGGGCGGCTCCAGGCGTGTCCCCCCGCAAGCTGGCCCGCCGCATCGAGGCGCAAACGGGTCTGAAGGCGCGTTCCTCCGATGACTTCAAACGGGACACGGTCGACTGGCTGTTCGTCAACTCCGAAGACGTCGGCGACATCGGCTCGATGGTGTCCATCGCCATGCTGGTCGGGCTCGGCATGACGGGCGTCCTGCTCTACATGTTCACGACGGACAGCCTGAAGCAGTACGCGGTACTCAAGGCGATGGGCGCCGATTCGCGGCTGCTGCTCACCATGGTATTCGTGCAGTCGGGCCTCTGCGCCCTGCTGGGAACCGGCCTCGGGCTGGGCATGTGCGCCGTCGTGGGCCAGATTGCCATGGTCGAGTTCGACTTTCCATTCCGGATGATGTGGTTCACGCCGCTGATTGCGGCGATGCTCGTCATCTTCGTGGCCCTGGTGGCCGCTGCCGTCAGCGCCCGCCCCGTGCTGAAGCTCGAACCGGGCGTGGTGTTCGCCGGCAGATGAATGCCCCGGCATGTGGTCCGGACTGATCGGGAGAGGCCCTGACATGCGTGCGGTTGCGAACGCAGCGGTTCTGATCGCGGCAGGGTGCGTCCTGGGCGGGTGTGCCACGCAGCACTACCGCGCGGCCCCCATCATGCCGAGCGCGACGGCCGGTCAGTTCGAATCGCGGAGCCTCGCCGACGCAGGCTTCCGATCCTTCGAAGAACGGAGCCTCGGGCACGCAGGGGCCCCGCGGCCGCCGGACCGCTGGACCCTGCAGACGCTCTCGCTCGCAGCGCTGTACTTCAACCCTGCGCTGGATCTCGCGCGGGCCCGGGTCGCCATCGCCAAAGGGGCCGTCGTGACGGCGGGCGCCCGGCCCAATCCCGTACTCGACCTCACACCGGGCCTGCCGGCTCCGTATCTGCTGACCCAGGATCTGCTGTTCCTGGTCGAGACGGCTGGCAAGCGGGGCCTGCGCATTCAGGCGGCCCGGAGCCTCGACCAGGCGGCTCGATTCGATCTGGCGAACTCGGCCTGGACCGTCGTCATGGGCGTCCGCACGGCACTGCTGAACTACCTGGTGGCGTCTCGGCGCGTGGGCTTGCTCGAGACCCAGGAGAAGGCCAGGGCCGATCAGGTCGCCATCCTGGAACAGATTCTGTCCGCCGGCGAGTCGACGCGCTTCGACGTCAACGTCGCCCGGATCGGGCAATTCAGGGCCGGCGTGGCCGTCCTCGCCGCCGAAGAGCAACTGGTCGACGCCAGGTCGGTACTGGCGACGGCCATCGGCGTTCCGGCCACGGCGCTGGCTGGCGCCCGGTTCTCGTGGCCCGACATGGACTCGCCACCGTCCGCCGACTCCCTGTCCATCGATCGCGTGCGACGGGACGCGGTCCTCAATCGGTTGGACATCCGACGCGCGCTCGCGCAGTACGCGGCGGCGGAAGCCGACCTGCACGCCGAGATCGCCAGGCAGGATCCGAACGTCCACCTCGGACCGGGGTACACGTACGAAGAGGGCCACTCCTACTTCACGCTGGGATTCTCGATTCCGCTGCCGGTCTTCAATCGAAACCGGGGGCCCATCGCCGAGGCCGAGGGACGCCGCCAGCAGGCTGCCGCAGCGTTCCTGCAGACGCAGGCGCAGGTGATTGAGCGGAGCGAACAGGCGTATGCGGCGTACGCCGCCGCGCTCAGGACGCTCGCAGGGACAGAGTCGTCGTACCGGCTGCAGCGCGCGCAGCTGCAGGTGGTCCGGCACGACATCGCCGCCGGCACCGACGACCGGTTGAGCCTCGACTCCGCCGAGATTCAGGCCTCGGTCCTGGCCCTGACCCGGCTCGACGCGGTGGCCGGGGCGGAGCAGGCCCTCGGGAATCTGGAGGATGCGGTGCAGCAGCCTCTGGCGCCAGGTGAAGCATGGCTCGGCCGGCTGCCGTCCCCGTCTGATGCTGGTCGATGACAAAGCCGGTCCACGCCGGGTCCTGCGGCCCTTGCGTGGCACCGACGGCCCTGGTGTACAGTCCTCCCGTGCCTTCCCGGTTCGACGACGACAAGTGGAGCTATACGGCCCTGGTGGCCATGCTGGCCCTGGCCGCCTTCATGTGGCCGCGCCTTCCCGCCCAGGTGCCGGTCCACTGGAACGGGCTCCAGCCCGACCAGTTCGGCCCCAAGTGGGTCGGCCTCCTCTTCCTCCCAATCTCGGCCGGCGCCCTGTTCCTCTTCATGCTGCGATCGGGCCCGACGCAGGCCGTCGCCGTCTTCGCCCGCGTGCGCGCCATCGTCTGCGTCGTCTTCCTGCTGCTCTATGTCGACTCGATCCTGATGATCGTCGGCTACGACATCGACACGGCCGCCGTGCTCGGGGTGGTGTTGCTGGTCATCGGCATGATGGCGCCCGATCTGAAGGCCGACCGGACGACGCAGCGCCTCGAGGCGGTCTCGGCCGCCGCGCGGGTCTGGGAGCGGGCCAGCCGGGCGGCGGCCCGGCTGCTGATGGGACTGGGGATCGTCGGCGTCGCCCTCGGGCTGGTGGCCGTGCCGGCCAGCGTGGCCATCCTGCTGGCCCTGCTGGGGGCCGGCACGGTCGCACTCGGCGTGTACGCCTGGCGGGCGCTGCAGGAGGAACGCGCCAGGCGCTAGCCCGCATGCTCCTCTTCGAGCGCCCGCGGGAACAGCACGTTGTTCTCGAGGTGCACGTGCTGGTGCAGGTCCCGCTCGAAGTCCCGCAGTTCCTGGAAGCACGCCCGGAAGGTCCCGCAGGCATCCTCGGGCACGGTGAAGTCGTGGCTCAGCGCCCGGATGGTCGCCATCTCGCCGCCGGCCTGCTCGTGCTCGCGCATCATCATCGCGATCGGCCCGCCCGCCGACATGAACCCCGCCTGCGGCCGGCCCCCGCGACGCGCCTCGCCCAGTTCCTTCAAGTACGGGAAGAGCACCTGCTCCTCCTTCATCATGTGCAGCTCCAGATCCTCGGCGAGCGTCTCGAACTGCGCCGCGATCTCCACCAGCTCCGGATGGTTCCGTCCGTGCACCTGCGCGATCTTCCGCGTGTGCTGCAGCAGGACCGGGCTCGCCTGGCGCACCCAGGCGTGGTGGTTCTCGACGATGTAGTCGACGAGCAGCCCGAGCGACCAGGTCGTGAATCGCGGCACCGTGCCGGCCGCCGAGGCGTCGCCGGACGACAGGGCTTCGAGCAGGTCCGGGAGGGCGACGCCACGCTCGCGCGAGACGACGCCGAGCGGGCGCTGGCCGCCGCAGCAGAAATCGATGCCGAACCGCTCGAAGACGGCGGCGGCCCGGGGGTTCTCGGCGACGATGGCGCTGACGTGCGTGTCTTCGGTAATGGTCATGAGAGGCTCCTTGCCATGTCTTGAGCGTAATGCCCCCCGCGACGGGCGCCTATGACGGGTGTCATACTGAGGCCCCATGATCCGCCTCATCGCCATCGACATCGACGGGACGCTGCTCGACAGCCGCGGTCAGCTGCCCGAGCTCAACCGCCGGGCCGTGGCGGCGGCCGTCGCACAGGGGGTTGCCGTGGCTCTCGTCACCGGCCGCAGCTTCCATTTCGCCCGCCCGGTCGCCACCCTCCTGGACGATGCGGTCACCCTCATCGTCAATAACGGCGCCATCACGCGCTCGGCCACGGGCGAGACGGCGGCCAGGCGGCTGCTGCCCCGCCCCGTGGCGCACGACCTGCTCGTCGCCACTGCCGGGTACCGCGCCGATGCGGCGGTGATCTTCGACCGCCCCGTCGCCCGGCAGGTGCTGTACGACCGGATGGACTGGACGCACGCCAACCGGCGCGGGTACTTCGAGAAGAACCGCCCCTATCTCGCGCAGGTTCCCGACCTGGCCGAGACGCTGGCCGACGAGCCGGACGACCCGATTCAGGTGATGTTCAGCGGCGGCGTCGCCCGGATGCGCGAACTGGCCGCGAGGCTGGAGGGACTGCCGGCGGCCTCGGACTGGACGATCGCCCTGACCGAGTACCCGCACCGCGACTTCACGCTCGTCGACGTGCTGACGGCCGGCTGCTCGAAGGGGACCGCGCTGGCAGAGCTTGCGGCCGCGCTGGGGGTGGCGGCCGCGGAGGTGATGGCAGTGGGGGACAACCTCAACGACCGCGAGATGCTGGCCTGGGCCGGCGTGCCGGTGGTGATGGGAAACGCCCCGGCCGAGCTGCGCGCGAACGGCTGGCGGGTGACCGGCACGAACGACGAGGCCGGACTGGCGAGGGCGATCGAGGGGATGGTGCTGGGGGAGGCTCTGTAGGGCTGCGGGCTTCGGAGCCCGATGGTGCCCCGTAGCCCGGAGCCTGCAGCCTGTAGCCCTGTAGCCCGCTATTTCAGCGAGAAATTCGCCGTCGTCTTCCCGCCCGCCGTCACGGTGATCGACTGCGACGAGGCCGACAGCTTCCCGTCGTGCCAGACGGCCAGCGTGTACTTGCCGGCCGGCACCCCGGTGATCGTGTAGTGCCCGTTGTCGTCGGTCTTCGCGAAGTACGGGTTCTGCAGCACGACCACGTAACCGAGCATGTGCGGATGGATCAGGCACATCTGCCGGTAGACGCACGGCGCCTTCTTGCAGGTGTCGTACGCATGGTTCTTGGTCGCCCCCTGTCCCCAGGCGCCCAGGTTGAAGCCGCCGTAGTCGGGGGAGAAGACGTTGTGCTTGAACGGATCCTGGTTGTGGTACTCCACGGAGGTCCCGACCAGGACGGGGAGCACGTGCGGGATGAACGCCTTGCCGTGCTGGTCCATGATCGGCGGCTTCGCCGGCGGCTTGAACGACCCGCCGGCGTGTTCCACGTAGACCACCGTGTGCGTGGCCCCCTGCCCGCTGACCACACCGGTGATGCTGCCGTCGGCAGCGAGGAGCGTCGCACGGCTCAGCGCGAGACCGGCCGCGAGCGCAACGGCCACGGCCAACGGACGAACACGGCGAATCATCGGGCGCTCTCCTTCACATGCAGTGGCCGGGCGGCGGCGGAACGGAGTGCCCCGCCGCGCGCCGGTCACGGACCTTCGACGCGCGTCAGTGCGCGTAGGCGGCGACGTCGCCTTCCAGCGCGGGACGAGGCTGACCCGGGTAGCGGCTCAGGTAATCGTACGCCGCCGCCACTTCGTCCTGGCTGAAGTAGTAGAACACCGGCATCCGGCCGCGGTGCAGGATCGGCGGCGTCCCCATCAGGATCGGCGCCCCCTGGACGACCTTCTGGACGAACAGCGCCAGCGAGTCCTGCTGCGGCAGCGTCACGAGCGAGGGACGGATGCCCTCCATCAGCAGCTCGGGCTCCTTGCCGGGCCCGGTGGCATCGTGGCAGATATGGCAGGTCCCCTTCACCATCAGCTCGCCGACGCGGTCGTACGGCTCGGTGATGGTGACCTGGTGCTGTTCCGCCCCCGGAACGCCGGCGAGCAGATCCAGGTAGGCGCGGAGGGCGTTCACTTCGGTCGCCGTCAGCCGCTGGAACGGCGGCATCTTCTTCCCGCCGTTCACGAGGCGATCGTGCAGCGTTTCCTCACCGGTCTTCACCAGGCTCTGCGCGAACGCCGGCGACACCGGGGCGCCGCTCGCCTTCAGCCGGGCCAGCGTCATCGCCAGCGAGGCCCCCTGCACGGGTCCGGTCAGCGAATTGATCTCCGGCGGCGCCCCTTCGCCCTTCGGACCGTGGCAGCTCTGGCAGTTCAGCCGGTAGAGGTCCTGGCCCGTCATCGTGAAGGTGTGTCCGGGCGGCGGCACGTCGAGGTGGATCGTCAGCGGCGGCATCTCGGTCGGGTTCTGGTCGTCGGCAATGCCCGGGCCCAGCGAGCCGGTCCAGCACATCGCCGTGTCCCTCAGCTGCAGCCCCTGCACGGCCAGCCAGCTCGGACCGACCACCGGCGTCGGCGCCGCGCTGGTCGCCTGGCCGGCCGCCGGGGGCTGGGCCGCGTGCAGCCTCGCCGGCCTCGCCGCCAGCGCGCTCACCAGCGCCATGACCGCCACCCCACCGGCGATCGGGCCCCAGGTCCGCCAGGGGCGGCCGGCCCCTCGAACCGTTGACGAGATCCTGCGGAACACCCCGTTCATCTGCACCCCTCCGCGAGCGGGCCTGCGGCGCCGCCTCGAATACGTACACAAGAAAGCCGGGGGAGGACGGCGCGCCGCCGTCCCCCTCCAGCTGCATATCGTCTCTCGACAACGCGTTCGGGGCAAGCTCAACTTTGGAGACCGCTAGTCCCGCTGCATCGACACGAAGATCTCCGTGCCGTTGCGCGACACGAGCAGGAACGCCGAGCTGCCCTGGCCGACCGCGCGCAGGAGGTCGGCGGCCTGCGACGCGCTGTGCACCGGCTTGCGGTTCACCTGCAGGATCACGTCCCCGGGCTGCAGCCCCGCATCGTCCGCCGGGCTCCCCTGCTGCACGCTCTGCACGAGCGCGCCGCTGGTGCCGGCCGGCAGGCCGAGCCGGTGGGCGATGCTGGGCGTCACGTCGCTCAGCGTCAGGCCCCAGCTGGCCTCGTTGTTCCCGCTCTGGCTGCTCTGGCCGTTCAGATGGAGCTCGGTGATGGTCACCTCGAGCGTCTGCGGCTCGCCGTTCCTGATGATCTTCAGCGCGACGCGCGTGCCGGGCGCCGTGGCGGTGACGAGGTTGACGAGCTGCGTGTTCGACGTGATGGCCGTCCCGTTGAAGTCGACGATCACGTCGCCCGGCAGCAGCCCGGCACGATCGGCCGGTCCGTTCTGCTCCACCTGGCGCACGAGCGCGCCTTCGGTCTTCGGCAGGCCGAGCCCCTTCGCCTCCTGGTCGGTGACCGTCGAGATGACCGCGCCGAGGTAGCCGCGGATGACACGTCCCTTGCGCAGCTGCGGCAGCAGCTGCTTGGCCGTGTTGATCGGGATGGCGAAGCCGATGCCCATGAACCCGCCTTCGCGGCCGTTCGAGAGGATCGCCGAGTTGATGCCGATCACCTGCCCGTCGACGTTGATCAGCGGGCCGCCGGAGTTGCCCGGGTTGATCGACGCGTCGGTCTGGATCATGTTCTGGTAGCGCCCCTCGGCCTCCTGGAACGGCCGGCCCAGCGCGCTGACCACCCCCACCGACACCGTGTGGTCGTAGTTGAACGGATTGCCGATCGCCATCACCCAGTCGCCGGGCTCCATCGTGCTCGAGTCGCCGAGGGTCGCCACCGGCAGGTCGGTCGGCCCGTTCACGAGCTTGATGAGCGCCGTGTCCGACAGCGGGTCGTGGCCGATGATCTTGGCGTCGTACATCTTCGTCTGCTTGTACAGCCCGACCTGGATCTTGTCGGCCCCCGCCACGACGTGGTTGTTGGTCAGGATCTCGCCGTCCTTCGAGATGATGAAGCCCGAGCCGAGCGCCCGCTCGATCTGCTCCTGCGGCTGCTGTTGCTGCTGGAACGGCATCCCGAAGAACTGCTGGAAGAAGTCGTTGCCCCCGAAGAACTGGTTCGAGGACGGCTCCTTCACCTTCGACTCGGTGGTGATGTAGACGACCACCGGATTCTCCTCCTTCGCGATGTTGCGGAAGAGGTTGGTGTCCATCGGCACGCCGTGCGCGCCGGCCGTGCCGGCTGCGGGCGCGGCCGCCGGCGCCTCGGCCGCGCTCGACGCGCCGTCGAGACCGAACCGTGACGCAATCACCACGCCGACCATGACCGACGCGAGAACGATGAGAACGAGATAAGCGACCCTGGCTCTGCGCATTGCCCTGCCTCTCTCCTGTACTTGGTGGGTGGGGCGCGGCCCCACCCCGGCTCGTTGCACTCGCTCGCCGCGCGCGCCGTGCCGCGCGGCCCTAGAATCCCGGTGAGAACCCGAACTCGAA
Source organism: Acidobacteriota bacterium (assembly GCA_028876655.1). Classification (GTDB taxonomy): domain Bacteria; phylum Acidobacteriota; class Vicinamibacteria; order Vicinamibacterales; family CAVVIG01; genus JAGWRA01. The sequence goes on from JAGWRA010000024.1 coordinate 14,682, forward strand.
CATCCAGCCGCGCCCCGGCCGGTCGAACGGCCGCACGGCGTCGAACTCGGCGATCGCGTACCCGAAGACGTTCACCCGCAGCGCGACCCCCGCGCTGCCCACCGGCGCGCGGTCGCCGCCGAAGAAGGTCGGCCCGTCCCGGCTGGTCCAGGCCACGCCGCCGTCGGTGAACAGCGCCACCTCCATCGGCACCGGCCCGTAGGGCTGGTCCGTGTTCCCGAACGGCCGCAGCAGCGGGAACCGCAGCTCGAGGTTCCCGACCAGGATGCGGCTGCCGAGCAGCCGGTCGAACGCCGGGCACGGGTCGGCCGCCGTCGCGTGGCACTCCGACGGACTGAACGACGAGATGTCGTAGCCACGGACCAGATCCGGATAGCCGATGAACAACGGCACGAGGCGCGGGTCCTCCGCGCCCGAGCCGTACCGGCCGTAGTGCACGAGGCGGGCGGCGATCGTGTAGAACTGCGCCGGCATGAAGTACCGGCGGTAGTCGGCCAGCACGCTCGAGTAGGCGAGCGAACCGGCCGTCGGCGTGACCTGCAGCCGGTAGCGCTGCCCGAGAATCGGACTCGTCGCGCCGAAGTACGAGTTGTCGGAGACCAGCGCGGCACTGACGCTGCCCAGGTTCAGCGACCCGGCCAGCGGCTGGTCCTGCGTCTGGCTGCCGAGCACCTGGCCCGACACCGGGTCGAAGACCCGCGTCTGCACGATCTGGTCGAACGTCGAGTTCTGGTACCCCGTGCTGAACTCGACGCGCCGGACCGGGTCGAGCGGATAGGCAGTGACCGCCGTCACGCCCCGGTTGATCTGCCGGAACAACGTCGTCTGCTGCACCCCCACCAGCGCACCGTTCACCGTCGACACGCCGGTCTGGAACGCGCCCGTGACGTACGGGTACTGCTGGACCGCTCCGCCCCAGCTCCACCGGTGCGTCTGGTCCTGGTAGGACACCAGCGCCGACGTGTTCTTGAGGCTGTCGGCGAAGCCGGTGCTGAACGAGCTGCCGACCTGCACCGCCGTGGCCAGAGTGCGGTCGCCCAGCATGTCGCTCCAGAACAGCGCCAGCCCGCCGCCGACGAACGTGCCGAACGGGTTGGCGCCCACGGCCAGGTACGGCTGGCCGATATGGTCGAGCGACAGCGTCGGCCGGTAGGGCGACGGCTTCTCCGGGAGCGACGAGAGCGCCGGCAGCCCGAACGACGGCTCGCCCCGCATCAGCGTCTGCGTCCCCCGGAGCCGCACCGGCGGCGGCAGCGCGGCCGGGTCGGCCACGCCCGGCACCGACTGGAGCGGGCCGCCCGCCAGCACGGCCGCCCGGTCGGCCAGGTAGATCAGGTTCGCGCCCTTGTCATAGACGCTGAAGGCCAGCGCTCCGGTCTGGCTCGCGACCGACAGCGCCGGGCTGAGCGCCGTGATGCCGCTGACGCCCCCGTTGAGGTTGGTCACCTGCGTCACCGCACCCGACGCGATGTCGAGCCGGTAGACGTTGCTGATGCCGTTCCGGTCCGAGATGAAGAACAGAGCCCGCCCGTCCCCGGCCCATTGCGGGTTGATGCTCTTGCCCTGCGGAAAGGTCCCGAGCGGCGAGATCTGCCCCGAGGCGAGATCGTAGAGCGCCAGCTGGTACCGGCCGGGCTGCAGATCGTTGAGGTGGGTCGAGTAGCGATCGGTGACGAACGCGATCGTCTTCCCGTCGGGCGACCACGCCGGCTGCAGGTCGGCGTAGGGATCGTCGGTCAGCCGCTGCAGCGTCCCCGTCTGCAGGTCGTAGGTGAACAGGTCCGTGAGGCCGCCGACCATCGCCGAGAAGACGATCGCGTGGCCGTCGGGCGCCCAGGACGGGCTGAAGATCTCGCCGAGCGACGGCAGGCGGATCTCCCGCTCGACCCTGTCGCGCCCCACGTCGAGGATCACCAGCTCGGGCCGGCCCGCGCTGACGGCCGAGAAGACGAAACGGCGGTTGTCCGGGGCCCAGGCACCGGCCGAGTTGATGAACTCCAGGCTACTGAAGTGCGGGTCGAGGGCCGTGCGGGTCACGCGCCGGATGATCTTCCCGGTCTTCGCGTCGGCCAGGTACAGGTCGATCGAGAAGAGGCCGCGCGCGGAGAGGAACAGCACCTTCGTGCCGTCCGGGCTCAGGGCCGGCGAGACGTTCAGTTGGTCGGCCTCGCTCGTCCCGGTCATCAGCGTGCGGCCGTACGCCGACGGCCGGTCGGTCGCCTTCACGACCGGCTCGTACTCCTGCCGCAGCGCGGCATGCCAGTCCTTCGAGAGCTGCGCCGGCGATTCCTTCAGCACGTGCTGCAGGGCATCGGTCGCGCTCCCCATGCTGCCCGCCGCCCGCAGCAGCGTGCCGATCACCGGGTCGCCCCAGCGCCCCGTGACGTACGCCCAGAACGCCTGTCCCCAGCGGTACGGGAAGTACTTGGGATCGTTGAGGTCCTTGATGTCGGGCAGCGTGTTCTCCCGCACCGCGTCGCGCATCCACATCGCGGTGTTCGGGTCGACCGGGCCGAGCGACATGTACTCCGCCATCCCCTCGATGAACCACAGGGGCAACCGCGCCGCCCCCGGGACGCTGCCGGTCACCGCGGAACTCCCCTGGCTCGTGATGTCGAACTGGAAGGCGTGGACGAGTTCGTGCCCGATCACGTGGTTGTCTTCCGCCAGCGTCCCCGCGAGCGGCAGGACGATGCGCCGCTTGACGATCTCGGTGACGCCGCCCGTGCCCGCGCCGAGCTCGCCCTGGATGGCGTTGGTCTGCTCGAAGTCGGTGTGATCGGCGTACAGGATGAGCGGCTGCGGGCCGTTCAGCTGGTGGTCCAGCACGCGCGCGTACCGCGCGTACCACCGCTCGGCCATCCGCGCCGCTTCCCGCGCCGCCACGGCTTCCTCCGGATAGAAATAGACGTCGAAGTGACGCGTCTTCAGCACTTCGAAATGAAAGTCCCGGTAGCGGACCTTGTTACGGCCGAAGTACTGCGCCGATGCCGGCGCCGCGACGACCGTGAGCAGGACCGCGGCCACGACCGCACGCCACCACCGGCGCACCGGCGGGATCCAGGTCATGGGGTCGGTCACAAGGCACCTCCTTACGGCAGAGCAACAACCGGACCATCCGTGCAAGAACAGCCCCCGCAGCCATGAAACCGCCGGCTTTTCCGCCCTTCCGGTCCGCCCGCACCTTCCGCCCCGCGACCACGGGTCCGGTCCCGTTGTTGGATGGGACGACAACCCACCGTCGCGTCGTTCGGATTCGATACACGGCCGTGGGCGCCCTCGCGTCCCTACAGAAGAGGTCCGGCACCGCGCACGATCCCAGCTTCGCTCGGCGGCCGTGCGGGGGCAGCCCGTGCGGAAATGAGGTAGAGTCGAAGAGGTCATGCGAATCGGATCGGTGCAGGTGTCGATGCGGGGCGCTCCGGTCGGGGCGCCGGCGGCCGGCCGGACACGGAATCCCGGTGTCTGGCGCGAGGCCCGCGCCCTCGTCTGGACCCACCGCAAACGGCTGAGCGTCGGGCTGGTGCTGATGGTCATCGACCGCCTCGCCGGCCTGGTCCTGCCCGCCACCTCGAAGTTCCTGATCGACAACGTCGTCGGCCGGCACCAGTGGCAGCTGCTCCCCGTGCTGGCGCTGGCGGCCGGGGCGGCCACAGTGGTCGATGCCAGCGCCTCCTTCGCCCTCTCGCAGGTGCTGGGGGTGGCGGCCCAGAAGGCGATCACCGACGTCCGCAAGCAGATCGAGGCGCACGTCCTGCGGCTGCCGGCGCGGTACTTCGACACGACGAAGACCGGCGTCCTCATCTCGCGCATCATGACCGACGCGGAGGGGCTGCGGAACCTGGTCGGCACCGGGCTCGTGCAGCTCTTCGGCGGCCTGATGACGGCGCTGATGGCGCTCTGCGTCCTGTTCTACCTGAACTGGCGGCTGACGGCGATCACGGTGACCATCCTGGTGACCTTCGGCGGCGGCATGGCGATGGCGTTCAAGCGGCTGCGGCCGCTCTTCCGCGAGCGGCGCGAGATCAACGCCGAGGTGACCGGGCGGCTCTCCGAGGCGCTGAGCGGCATCCGGGTCGTGAAGGCGTACACGGCCGAGAAGCGCGAGGAACTGATCTTCGCGAAGGGGGCCCACCGCCTCTTCCGCAACGTGGCGCAGTCGCTCACGGGCGTGTCGGCCATCACGGCCTTCTCGACCGTCGTGCTCGGCGCCATCGGCGTGGTGATGATCACCGTCGGCGGCCGCGCGATCCAGCACGGCACGATGACGCTCGGCGACTTCATCATGTACCTCTTCTTCACCGGCCTGATGGCGGCGCCGGTCATCCAGATCGCCTCGATCAGCACGCAGATCAGCGAGGCCTTCGCCGGCCTCGACCGGATCCGCGAGATCCGGCAGATGGCCACCGAGGACGAGGAGGACCGCCTGCGCGAGCCGATCGACGAGGTGAAGGGGGCGATCGTCTTCGACCGCGTCGGCTTCGGCTACAAGCCGGACGCCCCGGTGCTGCACGAGATCTCGTTCCGCGCGCCGGCCGGCTCGACGACGGCGCTCGTGGGGTCGAGCGGCGCCGGCAAGAGCACGCTGATCAGCCTGGTGATGACGTTCAACCATCCGCAGTCCGGGCTCATCACCATCGACGGCCGCGACCTGTCGTCGGTCCGCCTGCGCGACTACCGCGCGCACCTCGGCGTCGTGCTGCAGGAGAACTTCCTGTTCGACGGGACGATTGCCGAGAACATCGCCTACGCCCGGCCGCATGCGACCCGCGAGGAGATCCAGGCCGTCAGCCGGATCGCCCACTGCGACGTGTTCGTGGAGCGGTTCAAGGACGGCTACGATACCGTCGTCGGCGAGCGCGGCGTCCGGCTGTCGGGCGGCGAGCGCCAGCGCGTGGCGATCGCCCGGGCGATCCTGGCCGATCCGCGCATCCTGATCCTCGACGAGGCCACGTCGAACCTCGACAGCGAGAGCGAGGCGCTCATCCAGGACGGCCTGCGGTCGCTGCGGCGGGGCCGGACGACGTTCGTCATCGCCCACCGGCTGTCGACGATCCAGAGCGCGGACCAGATCCTGGTGATGGAAGGCGGCCGGATCGTCGAACGGGGCACGCACGAGGAGCTGCTGGCCGCCGCGGGCCGCTACCGCGAGCTGTACGACAAGCAGTACCGCTTCGAGCGCAACCGGTTCATCAACCCCGGCGAGGACTTCACGCCGGAACCCGAGCCGGTCGCCTCGGCCCCGACGCGGCCGAATAACGCACTGTGAGGACCTGCCGTTGCAGTCTTGAGTTCTGAGTCTTGAGTGTTGAGTGTTGAGTTCCCCGTCTCAGCCGATCGACTCATAACTCATAACTCATAACTGAGAACTCATAACTCATAACTGACAACTCATAACTCATAACTGACAACTCGTCACTCACAACTTCAAGAGTTCCCCCATGCACGCCTGGCACGATATCTACGTCGACGATCATCACATCGATCAGGTCTTCCCTGTCGTCATCGAGGTTCCGATGGGGAGCAAGAACAAGTACGAACTGGACAAAGAGACGGGGTTCATCCGCCTCGACCGCGTCCTGCACAGCGCCGTCCACTACCCGGCGAACTACGGATTCATCCCCCGCACGTACTGCGACGACGGCGACCCGCTGGATGCGCTGGTGCTGGCCCAGGAACCGGTGGTGCCGCTCACCATCGTCCACGCCCGGGCCATCGGCATGATGCGGATGCGCGACGAGAAGGGGCTCGACGACAAGGTCATCGCCGTCAGCGTCCGCGACCCCGCATTCCAGGAGTACACCGACCATCACGCCCTGCCGAGCTACCTGCTGCGGGAGATCAAGCGGTTCTTCGAGGACTACAAGGTGCTGGAGAACAAGCAGGTGGTCGTCGAGGACTTCATGGGCCCGCAGGACGCTCACGCCATCCTGCGCGAATCCCTCGACCTGTACCGGCAGATGCGCAGGGGAGACCTGAAAAAGAAATAGCGTAGGCGATAGGCTATGGGCGGCAGGCGACAGGGTCGTTCAGCCCTGTCGCCCATAGCCGCCCACCTGTCGCCTACAGAGGCGTCATCCCCCCACCGCCACCCGCGGCACGTGCGCCTCGTCCATCCGGTGCTCGAGCGCCGGGATCGTCTTCGAGACCATCGTCGACAACTCGCCGGCGTGCTGGCCGACCTCGCGGCCGGCGTCGTCGAGCTCGCGGCGCTGCGTGCCGGTCGGCAGGAACGGCGAGCTGACGATCTCGCGATAGAGCCGCAGGACCGTGCCGTTCGACTTGCCGACGGCGTCGTTCAGCTTCGACATCTCCCCGACGACCTTGTCGAGGTCGCTCGTGATGCCCGCCGGCACGTTCTGCGCCGCGCCGACCGCCTTCTTCAGCGCCTCGAGCTGCGCGTTGACGGCCTTCGCCTGCGCCGTCGCGGCATCGGACTTCCGCTGCAGCGCCACGAGGGTGTCGAGCGTGCCGCGGCGCGCCGTCCGGTCGGTCTCCGAGATCCTCACCAGCGGATCGGCCTTCACCACGACCGGCGTCGTGTAGGTCCGGCCGCCGGCCGTGAGGCGGACGGTGTAGGTTCCGGGGTCCACCAGCGGCCCGACGAGCCGCCCGAAGAAGCCACCGCCCCCGCCGGCCTTGTGGGTCGGCGGCTCTCCGCGCAGATCCCACGACAGCCGGTTGATCCCGCGGTCGCCCGTCCCCTTCAGCTCGCGGATCACCTTCCCCGACCGGTCGAGGATGGCGATGGAGACCTCGCCCGCGGCCTTCGTCTTCAGGTAGTAGTCGAGAATCGCCCCCGGCGGCGGGTTCTGCCCGTGCCACCAGTTGCTCGCCAGGAACTGATCGTCCGTGTACACGCGGTCGGCGAACGCCACGGCCGGCCGCACCTTGAAGAGGTGCGCGTCGCTCGCCAGCACCCGCGGCGTCAGTTCCTCGAGCGGCTCGATGTCGTCGAGGATCCAGAAGCTGCGGCCGTGCGTCGCGGCGATGAGGTCGCCGTCGCGCGGGTGGATGATCAGGTCGGCCACGGCCTGCGTCGGCAGGCCGCTCATCAGCCGCACCCAGTGGCGGCCGGCGTCGATCGAGACGTAGGCGGCGAACTGCGTCCCGACGAACAGCAGGTCCGGATTCTCGCGCCCCTCGCGGATGACGCGCACGGGACCGTCGGCGGGCAGGTCGCTCTTGATCGACGTCCAGGTGGCGCCGTAGTCGGTCGTCTCGAACAGGTAGGTCGCGAAGTCGTTGCTCCAGTGGCCATCGAACGCCACGTACGCCGTCCCCTCGTGGAAGTGCGACGCCACCACGCGGCTCACCCAGCGCTTGCCCGGCATCCCCGGCACCTTCGCCGTGACGTTCGTCCAGTGCGCCCCGTCGTCACGCGTCACCCACAGGTTGCCGTCGTCGGTGCCGGCGTAGAGCAGGCCCGCCTTCATCGGCGACTCGGCGATCGTGCTGATCGTCCCCTTCTTGTCGGTCGTGAGATCCGGGCTGATGACCGTCCAGTCGTCGCCGCGGTCGACCGACTTGAAGACGAAGTTGCCGCCCAGGTAGAGCGTCGTGTGGCTGTGCGGCGAGATGAAGTACGGCGTCTCCCAGTTGAAGCGGTAGGCCTTCTCGCCCGGCTTCGGCTGGGGCTTGATCGAGACGTTCTGCCCGCTCGTCACGTCGTGGCGGACGATGCCGCCGTACTGCGACTCGGCGTAGACCGTCGTGTAGTCGGTGGGATCGGGATGGGCCTGGAAGCCGTCGCCCGTCATCACCTTCGCCCAGTCCGACTTCATGATGCCGACCGTGTTGCGCGTCGCGCTCGGCCCGCCCCACGAGCAGTAGTCCTGCGACCCGCCGTAGATGTAGTACGGCTCGCGCATGTCGACGTCCACCTCGTAGAACTGGCTGAGCGGCATCTGGTCCACGAACTGCCAGTTCGCGCCGGCGTCGAACGTCATGTACACGCCGCCGTCGTCGCCGTCGATCATGTGGCGCGAGTCGGCCGGGTCGATCCAGAACGCGTGGTGATCGACGTGGATGTTGTCGCGCCGCTGCTTGAACGTGTGGCCGCCGTCGAACGACTCGGAGATGTTGTTGCCGACGGTGTAGACGTGGTTCGGATCGTTCGGATCGACCCGGATCTGGCTGAAGTAGAACGGCCGCTGATCGAGCTCGTTCACCCAGGTCCAGGTCTCGCCGCGGTCGTCCGACCGGAAGACGCCGCCGTTCTGGAACGTCTTCTTGCCCGGCGGCGGCTCCCCCTCCGTCGTGTCGGTCTCGCGCGGCACCGTCGTGGACGTCTGGACGAGCGCGTAGACCACCGACGGATTACTGCGCGAGACGCTCAGGCCGATGCGGCCGAGATCGCCCGTCGGCAGCCCTCGGGTCAGCTTGCGCCACGTCCGGCCGCCGTCGGTCGTCTTGTAGATGCCGCTGCCCGGCCCCCAGCCGTACTCCGGGTCGCCCCCGTCGAAGCCGTCGCGCTGCACCTGGTACATCGCGGCGTAGAGCGTCTGGCTGTCGTGCGGATCCATCGCGAGGTCGACCGCCCCCGTGTGATCGTCCACCGACAGGCTCTGCGTCCACGTCAGCCCGCCGTCGGTCGTCTTGTAGACGCCCCGCTCCTTGTTCGGGCCCCAGACGTGACCGAGCGCCGCCACGTAGACCGTGTCGGGATGGCGCGGATCGATGACGATGCGGCCGATGTGGTGGGTGTCCTTCAGCCCCATGTTCTTCCACGTCTTGCCGCCGTCGGTCGACTTGTACACGCCGTCGCCCCAGAGCAGGCTGTTGCGCGGGTTCACTTCTCCGCTGCCGACCCAGATGACGTCGGGGTTCGCGTCAATCGCGGCCACGGCCCCGATCGAGGAGACGTCCTCGTGGTCGAAAATCGGTTTCCACGAGACGCCGTTGTCGTCGCTCGTCCACAGGCCGCCGCCGCCCGTGGCAACGTAGATGTGCTGCGGGTGGCCGGCCACGGCGATGTCGGTGACCCGGCCGCCAGCCCCGACCGGCCCGACGGACCGCCAGGTGAGCTGATGGAGCATCGAGGCGTCGAGCTGCTGGGCCTGCCCGGCGGCGGGCAGGCAGAGGACGAAGGTCGCAAACAGGACGAGGGCCGCTCTGTGTAATCTCATGGCGCGGGATTATAGCGCTTGAGGCCCGCGCCAGGCGCCGGAACAATGCCCCTGAAAGCACCGGACTGCCAACGGCAAGATCCGGAGCGTGAGCGACGGCAGCGCCGGGGGTGGGGCCCCGCCGAAACTAATAATGGAGACACCTTCGTGGCTGATTACCCGCGCCGGTTGTTCCTGCAGTCCCTCGCCATGCTCGCCCTTACGCCGCCGGTGACGGCGATTTCCGCAGCCGCCCAGCCCTCGGAGACGGCCGCCTGGCTCGAGGCCTACCGCCAGCCCGCCAGCCGGCTGATCGGCGCCGCGCTGGCCGGCCACGCGGCCTGGCGGCGGCTGGCCGACCTCACCGACACGGTCGGCAACCGCCTCAGCGGATCGGAACGGCTCGACCGGGCCATCGCCTGGGCGGTCGCCAATCTGAAGAAGGACGGCCTGGAGAACGTCCACACCGAACCGGTGATGGTACCCCATTGGGTGCGCGGCCACGAGGAAGCGGCGATCGTGGCGCCGGCGCCGCACCATCTCGCCATGCTCGGTCTGGGCGGCAGCATCGCCACGCCGCCGGCCGGCCTCGAGGCGGAGGCGATCGTCGTCCGCAACTTCGGCGAGCTCGATGCGCGCGCGGGGCAGGTTGACGGCAGGATCGTCGTCTTCAACGAGCCGTACGAGGGCTACGGACAGACCGTGCAGTACCGCGTCGATGGCGCTTCGCGCGCGGCGCGGCACGGCGCGGTTGCCGTGCTGGTGCGGTCGGTGGGCCTGGCCGGTCTCCGGACGCCGCACACCGGTTATCTGACGTATGCGGCCGACGCGCCGAAGATCCCGGCGGCGGCCATTGCGGCGGAGGATGCCGATCGCCTGCAGCGCATGCAGGATCGAGGCGAGCACCTCGTCGTGCAGCTGAAGATGGAAGCGCGCATGCTACCCGATGTGCCGTCGGCCAACGTCGTCGCGGAGCTGCGCGGCCGGGAGCGGCCGGAAGAGATCGTGGTGGTGAGCGGGCATCTCGACTCGTGGGACGTCGGCGACGGCGCGAGCGACGATGGGGGCGGGTGCATCGTGACGTGGGAGGCCCTGCGGCTGATGAACGAGCTCGGCCTCCGGCCGCGGCGGACCGTGCGGCTGGTCCTCTGGACCAACGAGGAGAACGGCACGCGCGGCGGCCTCGCCTATCGCGAGCAGCACCGGCAGGAGCTGGCGCATCACGTGCTGATGCTCGAGTCCGACTCGGGCGTCTTCGCCCCGCGCGGCGTCGGCTTCACCGGCAGCGACCGATCGCGCCGCGTGGTGCAGGAGATCGCCTCGCTGCTGCGCGGCATCGGCGCCGACGAGGTCGGCATCCGCGGCGGCGGAGCGGACGTCGACCCGAGCGCCGACGCCGCCGGCATCCCGACGATGTCGCTCGACGTGGACGACTCGCGGTACTTCCTGATCCACCACACCGAGGCCGACACCATCGACAAGATCGACCCGTCCGACATGGCGCGCTGCGTCGCCGTCGTGGCGGTCATGGCGTACGTGGTGGCGGACATGCCGGGGAGGCTGGAGCGGTAGCGCCTGCGGCCGGCACGAGCCGCCGGAGGGTAGCCGGTCTCCGGTCCAGGCCGGCAGGCTCCGGGCGACGGGCTTCGGGCTACCGGGTCTTCGGTCTTCGGTCGTGTTGACATCGATATGCTTGATACTTTATGCTTTTATGCATGCGCACCACGCTCGACATCGAAGACGCCGTGCTCGCCCAGGCTCGCACCCGCGCGAGCCGCGAAGGGACGACCCTGACGGCCATCGTCGAGCAGGCCCTCCGCCTGTTTCTGTCGAAGCGATCCGGTCGCCCCTCCCCCCTCGCCTCGCGCTGGGTCGTGGTGGACGGCCGCGAGCGGCCCGACGTCGACATCGCTGACCGGGATCGCCTCTACGACGCCATGGGCGGGCGGTAGGCGGCCGTGGTTGCCGTCGATACGAACGTGCTCGTGTACGCGCACCGGCGCGAGTTCGCCGAGCACGACCGGGCGCGGGCAACGCTCTCCCGGCTGGCTGACGGCGACGCGTTGTGGGCGCTGCCGGTCTTCTGCCTCGGCGAGTTCCTCCGCGTCGTCACGCACCACGCGATCCTCAGGCCGCCTTCGTCCCTTGATCAGGCGACGCAGGCGATCGACGCGTTATTGGCCTCCCCCTCGCTCCGCGTCCTCACGCCCGGCGAACGCTTTCCGTCGCTGCTCGCGCACACCGTTCGCGAGTCAGGAGTCACCGGCAATCTGGTGTTCGACGCTCAGATCGCGGCCGTCTGCCTCGAGCATGGCGTGCACACCGTCATCTCGAACGATCGCGACCTCTCCCGCTTCGCCGGTATCTCCCGACAGGCGCTGACAGGATAGCTCGTTCGAGCGGGTGAACGCACGAGCGTCTGGAGTCCCAGACCGCCCCATCGCCCACCGCCCATCGCCTACACCATCGCAGCAGCTATCCCTCCCGCAGCACTTGCGCCGGATCGATCGCAGCCGCCCGGCGGGCCGGCAGCAAGGCCGCGCCCAGCCCGATCAGCGCGAGCACCATCGCGGCGCCAGCCAGCGTGATCGGTCCTGACGCGGGCGCCTGAGCGCCCGAGCCCCTGAGCGCCTACGAGGACTCTCCCGTCAGGAACCGCTGCAGAATCGCCGTCGTCTGCGCCCACTCCGCCGTCTGCTTCTGCAGCTGGCGGCGGCCGGCGCGCGTCAGGTAATAGAACTTCGCCCGCCGGTTGTTCTCGGAGACGCCCCACTCGGAGGTGACGTACCCCTCCTGCTCCAGCTTCAGCAGCGCCGGATAGAGCGTGCCGTAATTGACGACGAGCTGCTGGCCGCTGGTCTGCTCGATCCGCCGCGCCAGGCCGTAGCCGTGCAGCGGCCCCATCGTCTCGAGCGTCCGCAACACCATCAGCGCCAGCGTCCCCTGCCACACATCGGTCTTGTCGCCCACGAAGGCTCTCCTATTGGATTGCAATAGGACACCAGCACAGCATTGTATGGGATGGCAATAGGAGAGGGGGACTGGGGGCTCGGGATTGGGGATTGGGGATCGGAGGAGATGGCAGTCGGGCGCTCGGGCCTCAGGCGCGCTGACGCTCGAATGCCTGCCCCCGGCCGGAGCGCCGACAGGGCCGGCATCGCATGCCGGGCCCTGTCGGTCGTCGATTTCTCGTTCTACGTTCTTCGTTCTACGTTACCGATTACCTGACGATGATCGGCTCCACCCCGCTCCGCTTCAGCAGGTCGTTGAACTGCTGCACCTGCTGGTCGAGCGACTTCAGCGTCGCCGCCTGCTTCGCCCAGTCCGCATCGAGCGCGTCGGCCCGCTGCGTCATGGCGGCCGTCAGCGGCGGGTTGTTGCCGTCGATGTTGGTGAACAGGAACGTGTACTGATCCATCAGCTCCGGCGGGAAGTTGATCACGTCCTGGAACGTCCTGCGCTCGGGCTGCACGACCGACGTCACCCACTCGTCGATCCCCTGTCCCAGCTTCCGGCCCGCCTCCTGGATGGCGGTCGCATTCTTCGCCGTCGTCGTCCGCTTCAGGATGCCGTCGATCTGGGTTCGGACGTCGCGCATGCGGGCGGCGGCATCGGCGATGGTATCGATCTGCGTCCGCAGGTGCTCGAGCAGCGCCTGCTGCGGCCCGAACGCGGCCGCCGCCTGGCCGGTCCGCGGATCCGGCTCGACGGTCAGCGGCGCGGTCAGCGTCTGGCCAGCCGCCATCAGCCGCAGCTCGTAGGCCCCCGGCGCCAGCGCGTAGCCCTGCAGGCTGTCGCCCGGCATGATCCCGGGGACGCCGTGCAGTGGCCGCCCGCGCAGATCCCACACGAAGCGGTTCATGCCGGCTCTGGCCGGCAGGACGTCCGGCTTCGGGACGCCGCCGCGCGGCTCGAAGCCCTTCACGTCCTCCTTGACGTCCGACTCACTCGAGAACGCGCGCACCACCCGTCCGTCGTGCAGGATCTCCATCGTCAGCGGCGCGCCCGCCTTCGGCGCGGCCGCCAGCTCGTAGTCGATGATCGCGCCAATCGGCGGGTTCTCGCCGGCGTCCGGCCCGCCCTTGCCGCCGTCGAGCACCCGCAGCGCCGGCTCCGGCCGGAACAGGTGGGCCGGCGCCTTCGCGACCTCCGGTGTCAGCTGCCGCAACGGCGTCAGGTCGTCGAGGATCCAGAACGCGCGCCCCTGGGTCGACGCCAGCAGGTCGTTGCCGTGCACCATCAGGTCGGTGACGGGGACCACCGGCAGGTTCAGCTGCAGACTCTGCCAGTGCGCGCCATCGTCGAACGACACGTCGACGCCGGTGTTCGTGCCGGCGTACAGCAGACCCGGCCGTTCCGGATCCTCGCGCACGACGCGGACGATGTCGTTGGAAGCGAAGCCGTTGACGATCTTCGTCCACGTCTTCCCATAGTCCGTGGTCTTGAACGCATACGGCGCATCGTCGCCCCACTTGAAGCCGGTGGCGGCGACGTAGGCCGTGCCCGCGTGCTCCGGCGAGACGTCGATGGCGTTGATCTGCACGTTCGTGATGCCGGGCGGCGTGACCTTCGTCCAGGTCCTGCCGCCGTCGCGCGTCAACTGCACCAGACCGTCGTCGGTGCCGACCCAGATCGTGTTCGCGTCGTGCGGCGAGGGCTCGATGTAGAGGATCGTGTTGAACACTTCGCCGCCCGCCCCCTCGTTGGTAATCGGGCCGCCGCCGGGGCCCTGCGTCTGCTTGTCGTCCCGCGTGAGGTCCGGGCTGATGACCGTCCAGGTCTGCCCGCCATCCTCCGTCCGGAAGACGACGTTGCCGCCGAAATAGATCACCTTCGGGTTCTCGGGTGAGGCGACGACCGGCGCGTTCCAGTTGAAGCGGTACTGCTGCTCGTTCGACCGGGCGCCGAGCCCCTGCGCGGGCAGCGGCATGATGCTCCGGTTGATGTGCGTCTGCCGATCGAAGACGTCCAGCATCCCCTGGTAGCAGTTCGCGTAGATGTCGCGCGGATCCTTCGGATCGAAGGCGACCGAGGCGCTCTCGCAGCCGCCGTAGGTGAACCAGTCCGTCCGCCCGATGCCCCGGTCGAAGCTCCGGCTGGCGATCGCCACCGTCGTGTTGTCCTGCTGGCCGCTGTACAGGTAGTAGGGGAACTGCTGGTCGGCGTTCACGCGGTAGAACTGGGCCGTCGGCTGGTTGTCCTCCGTCGACCAGGTCCTGCCGCCGTCGAACGTGATCGCGGCGCCACCGTCGTTGCCGTTGATCATGTTCTGGTCGTTGTGCGGGTTGATCCACAGGCTGTGGTTGTCGCCGTGCGCCTGCCGCACCGGCTGGAACGTGCGCCCGCCGTCGATCGACCGCAGCAGCGGCGCGTTGATGACGTACACGGTGTTCGGATCCTGCGGATCGGCCGTCACCTGGGTGTAGTACCACGACCGCGCACGGGTGATGCGGTTGCTGCTCGTCCGCGTCCACGTCCTGCCGCCGTCATCCGACCGGTACACGCCGCCATCCTTTGCTTCGATGTTCGCCCAGACCCGCTGCGGGTCCGCGGGCGACACGGCCACGCCGATCTTCCCCATCTCGTCGGTCGGCAGCCCCTTCGTCAGCTTCGTCCAGTGGTCGCCGCCGTCGGTCGTCTTCCAGATGCCGCTGCCCGGTCCGCCGCTCCGCATCTCCCACGGGAAGCGTTGCTCGTCCCAGTAGGCGGCATAGACGATCCGCGGGTTCGACGGATCCATGCTGAGCTGCGAGACACCCGCCGTGTCGCTGACGTGATGGACCAGCTTCCACGTCTGTCCGCCGTCGAGGCTGCGGTAGACGCCGCGCTCGGGCGACGGCACCCAGGGATTCCCCTGCGCGCCCACGTACACGACCTCCGCGTTCCTCGGATCGACGACGATCGACGAGATGCGCATCGTCTTCTCGAGGCCGAGGTGCGTCCAGGTGGCGCCGGCGTCGGTCGACTTGTAGACGCCATCGCCGTCCGACGTCGCGACGCCGCGGATCGCGGGCTCGCCCATCCCGACGTACACCACGTTGGGATCGGAGGGCGCCACGGCAATCGCGCCGACCGAGCCGGTCTTGAAGAAGCCGTCGGAGACGTTCGTCCAGGTGATCCCCGCGTCCACCGTCTTCCAGACACCACCGCCCGCGCTGCCCATGTAGTAGACGCGCGGCTCGGATGCGACGCCGGCCACCGCGGCGACACGGCCGCCACGGAACGGTCCGATGTTGCGCCAGTGCATCGCCTGGTAGAGCGACGGCGGGTAGGCGTCGTTCCGCGCCGCCTGAGCCGTGAGCACGCGCCCGCCGGCGACGAGCAGGCCGGAGACGACGAGAAGCACGGCAGCGCTCCGGAGCCGCCGTCGGCCGATCGAGGAGAGATGGAACATCGGCATCCTCCAGCTGAAGAGGGCCGTCCGGGAACCGGACGGCCAGACCACGCTGCTGTCAGCAGACAGAACGCCGACCGTCAGCGCAGCGGGAAAATCAGGAGGAATCGAGCAAGAAGCAGGCCAGAGGGTGCTGAGCCGTTGGGAAGGCTGCGGCTCAGCAGCCTGCGGGCTTCGGGCTACCGGCTACGGGCTCCAGGTACGGCAGACCGGGAAGCTGTGCGCAGGCGCGTGGATTATGTCGCGGACGTCGAACGACCAGCGACGGAGCGGCCAGCTGATCCGCCCCGGGGACGACCGATCCCGCGCGAGAGAGACCGTCGCAGTCGAACATGAAGCCGGGCCTGCTCGAGCTTACTCGTAGACAGCTACACCAATCGGGATCCTAGACCCGTCATCTCGTTGCCAGAGGTACAGAGTGTCGGACAGGCTCGGCAACGGGAATGGTCGGATCCTCGTCATGGCGACCAGAGTGTGATCGAAGATTGCGTCGTCGCGTCCCTCGTCGTTGAAGAATACCTGCTTGAACTCCGGGATAATGACAATTCCTCTGCCGCGCCACAGATCCCGCCAGGACAATGCGATCCGATTGGCAGCAGTGTCACGCAGGTAGAACTCGCTCTGAAAGCGCTTAGTCGGCCGTCTTTCGGCTTCGAGAGTAAATTTGACTTTTCCCTTCGCCGCCGCGAGCCGATAGTTGAGCAAGCTGTGGCGTTCACCCCGGAATCCGGCCTCACCTTCGCCGGCGAGCCAGCCCCGCAGGTCTTCCACTCCCTCGGGCCAGAGTTCGACGTGCAGGCGCAACCAGAGCGCCTGCAACCTCTCTCTGACGGCGGTGTCGTATTCAACAAGATGGCTGACCCAGTCGGTCGCGATCCTGGCCCGCTCCTGTTCCAGAGGTGAAAACAGCTGGAGCGTCTCGCGGATGGCATCAACACTGAAATAGACCCTCAGCTTGAGGTGCGAGGGAAGATAGGACGCGAGATCGACACGCGCGGAACGCCACACTGCAACCGACGCCGCAGCGAGGTAGATCGCCCGGATGCCCACAATGCGCGGGACTGTTATCGGCGGCAGCGCGACATCGCCGAAAAGCTTGGCAGGCAGGTACGCATCGACGAGCTTCGCGGGCAGGATCGGGAAGCATCCGGAAATGCCTTTGGCCGTCATGCACAAATAGACGAATATCCCGGCCATCGCCAATGGGACATAGAATTGAAGCGCAAATTCGTACGGGCGATCCGTTGTCATACCAGACGTCGAACGAATGAAGAGAGGTGCGAGGCAACGGCCGCCGGGCGCTCCTCGTGGGGCACGTGCCCGGTGTCGTCGAGAATCACCAGTTCCGACGAAGCGAGATCGTGGTTGAACCGTTCTCCATGGGCGAGCGGAATTACCGGATCGTTACGTCCCCAGATGAGCAGAGTCGGTACTCGAACCGCAGGGAGCCGGGATGCGAGCTGCCGGCCGTCGTTCTGGCTCAACGATTCGGCAACATCGCGCAGAGCGGCCCGCCCTCCCGGCAGGTCGAGGTCGTGTGCATACATCTGAACGCGCGCTGAGGTCACGCGGCTCTTGACGGAGAAAATGCGGGAGAGCACGAACCAGACACTGAAGCGAGCGGGCAGGAGGTCGAACGCCAGGCGTGTCGGCGGAAAACGGACAGCTCTCACGAAGAAGGGCAGTCGCTGGGGATAGCCGGCGCTGTCGATCAGAATCAACCCCGACACACGAAACGGCAGCGCTCGCTCAATGGCATCAAAGCAGATCAAGAGCGCGATCGCCCCACCGAGAGAGTGCCCCACCAGGACGACATCCGTGACACCCAGCTGCGCCAGGAAGTGCTCGATGAGCGTGGCCTGATCGGCGGCTCGATAGCGACCATCGTGTGGCTTGGCAGACAGGCCGGAGCCCTTCAGATCCAGGCGGATAATGGAGCAACCGCTCGCCAGGAAAGGACAGATATCGTCCCAGGACCGCAGCGACGCGCCGAACCCGTGAATCATCAGCAGCGTCGGACCGTCGCCACCCGGGCCATCGAGACGGTAGTTCAGCTCGATGCCATCGACGGTGACGCGTCGAGACGCCGTTCCCTGCTCACTCGAAGGCTGGATCATCATGACTGTGCAACCGGGGATCGCGCAGGTCGCCTGACCCGGTCGCGCCCGAGGAGAATCCGCACGAGCGGCATCGCTGGAACGACCGACATCCAGGCTCGCTAGTACACAGGGACGTGCCAGACGTTGCGCTCAACAACGAGAGGGATACGAGGAAAGCAGCCAACAAGATCGCTGACGGACGGGAAGTTCAGCGCATGATAGCGTGCGGAGCCGACAAGTCAATCCCCTTTGCACGGAAAGGATCGAGCGCCCCGGGGCTTCCACCTGGCGTATTGACGTGCAGGTCGGCTCGGCAACGGTCGGCGGGCGCGGCCCGCCCGTCAGATAAACGAGAGTCCGTGCAGGACGGAGACGACCACCGACAGGACGGTGGCGCCGAGACAGACGAAGGCGACGATCAGGTGGTCCACCCGCTCGCGGCGCGACGGGTCGAGCACCATCGACGCCAGGTACCCGCCGACGAACCCGCCGAGGTGGGCGTAGTTGTCGACGCCGGGCATCACGAGGCCGAAGACGAACAGCGCGATGGCGTAGCCGAGCGCCTCGCGCTTCACCATGCTGTGGCCGCCCCGCCGCCCGAAGTGCACGAGCGCGCCGAGCAGTCCGAAGATCGACGCCGAGGCGCCGACGGTGAACTGGGCGCCGCGCATGAAGAACGGCACGCCCATGCCGCCCAGCAGCACGCCCGCCACCGAGCTCAGCAGGAAGCCGCAGATGCCGGCGATCGTGTAGATGATGAACGCGCGCGCCCCGCCGTAGACCTCGCCCACCGGCGGCCCGAGTTCGCGCACCCACAGCATGTTGAACAGGATGTGCAGCAGGCTGGCGTGCAGCCAGGCGGCGCTCAGCACCGTCCACCAGCGGCCGAAGCCGAACACCGGCACGGCGCCGCCCGCGCCGAGCAGGAAGAGGCTGCGCACGCTCGGCGACAGGATCGAGAACAGCCCGTTCATGCCGATCGAGTCGCCCATGCCGAGCGTCGCGACCAGCGACAGGAGGTAGAGGATGGCGCAGCCCCAGATGACGAGCTGGACGAACCCGAGATCGTTTCCGAACTGCCGCAACAGCGGCGTGAAGCCCCACAGCCCCGGATTCACGCGGCCGCAGTTGTAGCAGCGCTCGTCCTTCACGCCGACCAGCAGGCCGCAGGACGGGCAGACGACGGAGCCGGAACGTTGCCGCTTGAGCATGGAGTCCTGAAGTCTTCAGTCGACAGTCTCCAGTCGTCAGTCCTGATTCCTGGACCGGAGACCGGAGACCGGAGACGACGCGCGACGGCAGTATTCTAGTCGCTTTTCCTCGGCCGCATGTTGCCCGCGAGGATCTTCTTCCGCAGGCGGATCGACGAGGGGGTCACTTCCACCAGCTCGTCGTCGTTGATGAACTCGATCGCCTGCTCGAGGCTGAGCCGGCGCGGGGGGATCAGCCGGATCGCCTCGTCGGCGGTCGACGCCCGCATGTTCGTCTGCTTCTTCTCCTTCGTCACATTGACGTCCATGTCGTTCGTCCGCGAGTTCTCGCCGATGATCATCCCCTCGTAGACCGGCGTGGCGGGCTCGATGAAGATCTCCCCCCGCTCCTGCAGGTTGTAGATCGCGTAGGCCGTGGCCGGCCCCGGCCGGTCGGCCACCAGCGCCCCGGTCGCCCGCGACGGAATCGCGCCGTGCCACGGCTCCCAGTCGGCGAAGATGTGGTTCATGATGCCGGTCCCCTTGGTGTCGGTCAGGAACTTGGACCGGAAGCCGATGAGCCCCCGCGCCGGAATCCGGAACTCGAGGCGCACGCGCCCGCTGCCGTGGTTCACCATCTTCGTCAGCGTGCCGCGCCGCTCGCCCGCCTCGGCGATGACCGTCCCCTGGTGCTCCTCCGGCACGTCGATGACCAGCTCTTCCACCGGCTCCACCCGGACGCCGTCGATCTCCTTGGTGACGATCTCCGGCCGCGAGACCTGCAGCTCGTAGCCCTCCCGCCGCATCATCTCGATCAGGATGGCCAGCTGCAGTTCGCCGCGCCCGACCACCTTCACCTGCTCGGGCGAGTCGGTGTCCTCCACCCGGATCGACACGTTGCCCAGCAGCTCGCGCGCCAGCCGGTCGCGCAGGTTGCGCGACGTCACGTAGGTCCCCTCGCGCCCGGCCATCGGCGACGTGTTCACGCCGAAGATCATCGACACGGTCGGCTCGTCCACCGCGATCGGCGGAATCGGCTGCGGATGCTCGACGTCGGTGACCGACTCCCCGATGGTGATGTCCTCGATGCCGGCCAGGCAGATGATGTCGCCGGCGGCCGCCTCCGCGATCTCGACCCGCTTCAGCCCCTCGAAGGCGAACAGCTTGGTGACCTTCGTCGCCTGCACCCGCCCGTCGAGCTTGCAGACCGCCACCTGATCGCCGATGCGGACCCGCCCGTTGAAGAGGCGCCCGATCGCAATCCGCCCCAGGTAGTCGCTCGAATCGAGGTTCGCCACCAGCATCTGCAGCGGCGCGTCGGGCGACCCCGCCGGCGGCGGCACGTGCGACACGATGGCCTCGAAGAGCGGCTGCAAATCGGTCCCGGGGACGTCCGGATCGACGCTCGCCGTCCCCGCCTTCGCGTTGGTGTAGAAGACCGGGAACTCGAGCTGCTCCTCGGCGGCGTCGAGATCGATGAACAGGTCGTAGATCTCGTTGAGGACTTCCTGCGGCCGCGCATCCGGCCGGTCGATCTTGTTCACCACCACGATCGGCGGCAGGCCGCGCTCGAGCGCCTTGCGCAGCACGAACCGCGTCTGCGGCAGCGGCCCTTCCGAGGCGTCCACCAGCAGCATCACCCCGTCCACCATCGTCAGCGTCCGCTCCACCTCGCCGCCGAAGTCGGCGTGCCCCGGGGTGTCGACGATGTTGATGAGGAGGTCGCGGTAGTGGATGGCCGTGTTCTTGGCGAGGATCGTGATGCCGCGCTCGCGCTCGAGATCGGTGTTGTCCATCACCCGCTCGGCCACCCGCTCGTTCGAGCGGAAGGTGCCGCTCTGGCGCAGCAGGGCATCGACCAGCGTGGTCTTGCCGTGATCGACGTGGGCGATGATGGCGACGTTGCGGCGGAGCGGGTTGGCGACCCCCCGCGGGCTTTCTGCGGTTGAAGACATCTATCCAGTATAGCCGTTCGGGGCGACCAGCGCCTTGGGGAGCCGCATCGCCTCGGCGTCGGCCAGCGCCTCGTTCAGCCCCGACAGCGGGTAGGCGCGGGCGCCGATCGCCCGGAACGGCACCCGCCCGGCGGTCCGTTCCAGCAGCCGGACGGCCGTCAGGAAGTGCCGGACCTCGCTGCCCCAGCAGCCCTTGATCGTCACGTGCTTCCGGTTGATCTGCTCGTGGACGTTCACCGTGCTCGGGCCGGCGTTCGTGTAGTGGCCGGCGATGACGTACGTCCCCCCGTCCCGGACGAGGTTCAGCCCTTCCTCGAACGCCCGCGCGGAGCCGGCGGCCTCGATCACGGCATCCACGCCCGCGCCACCGGTCGCCTCGCGCACCAACGCCAGCCGCTGCCGCTCGTCGGTGCCGGTGACGTCCAGCACGAGATCCGCTCCCATGTCGTGGGCCAGCTGCAGCCGATCGGCCGGCGCCCCGATGGCGACGATCGTCCCGGCCCCCGACAGCCGCGCCAGGGCGATCGCGCTCAGGCCGACGGCGCCGGTCCCCTGCACCAGCACGCTCGTCCCCAGCCCGAGATCGGCCCGCTCGACGGCGTGCGTCGCCGTCACCAGGCCGCAGCCGCCGCCGATGTAGTCCTCGGCCGACACCGCGTCGGGCAGCCGCGTCATCGATACGCCCGGCTCCAGGTAGATCGCCTCGGACCAGCCGCCGAACAGCCCCTCGCGCGCCGGATCGCTGATGCCGTACACGCGCCGCGACGGGCAGCGCGTCGGCGTCCGGTCGACCGTGCAGGCCCGGCAGCGGCCGCACGTCCGGTGCACGTCGAAGAAGACCACCCGGTCCCCCTCCCGCAACACCTCGCCCTCCAGGCCGCGCAGCTCGCCGCGCACCTTGTCGAGCCGTCCCACCGAGACGTGTCCCGGGATGATCGGATACGGCACCCCCTGGAGGCGCCCGTGCCACAAGTGGACGTCGGTGCCGCAGACCTCGGAGTAGATCGTCCGCAGCAGGGCGGCGCCCGGCGCCAGGTCCGGTTCGGGATATTCGCGCAGCTCGACCGGGACGAGCGGCGCCGGCATGACGGCGGCGAGGATGGACATCCCTGCATCTTACCGTAACAATCCATGCGAGAATGGACGAGACGCTGATGGCCGCCGTGGCTTCTCGGGGGTACGCCCGGTGTAACGGGATCCGGAGCGTCAGCGACGGCAACGCATGGGGGTGGGGCCCCATGCGAACTGAAGAATGGAAGACACCGTATGCCGCTCTTCGATTACGCCTGCCGCGACTGCGGTCGCCAGTTCGAAGCGCTCGTGCGCAACGGCCAGGATCCGGTCTGCCCGGCCTGCCACGGATCGCACCTCGAGCGCCTGCTGTCGGTCTTCGCCGTCGGCGCCACCGGCACGACGTCCTCGGCCTCCGATCGGCCCATCGCGCCGTGCGGCGCCTGCGGTGACCCGCGCGGTCCGGGCGCCTGCAGCATGAATTGACGACGTCGTCCCGTCCCCTCCCGGTCCTCTTCCGCGCGTTCGCCCACCGGAACTACCGGCTGTACTTCTTCGGCCAGTTCGTCTCGGTCACCGGCACGTGGATGCAGGCGATCGCGCAGGACTGGCTCGTCTACCGTCTCACCGGGTCGGCCGTGCAGCTCGGCCTGGTGGCATTCGCCAACCAGTTCCCGGTCTTCCTGCTGGCGCCGCTCGGCGGCGCGGTCGCCGACCGCCACAGCCGGCACCGGGCCGTCCTCGGCACCCAGAGCTCGGCCATGCTGCTCGCCTTCACGCTGGCCGGGCTCACGCTGAGCGGCACCGTGCGGGTCTGGGAGATCTTCATCCTGGCCACGCTGCTCGGCGTCGTCAACGCGTTCGACATCCCCGCGCGGCAGGCGCTGCTCGTCGAGCTGGTCGGGCGTGAAGACCTGATGAACGGGATCGCGCTGAACTCCTCGCTCGTGAACGCCGCCCGCGTCGTCGGGCCGGCGGTCGCCGGCCTGCTCGTGGCGGCCATCGGCGAGGGCTGGTGCTTCCTGGTGAACGGCACCAGCTACCTCGCCGTGCTCGGCTGCCTGCTGGCCATGCGCCTGCCGCCGCGCGCGGCGTCCCACCGGGCCCATTCGGCCGGGCGCGCCATCGTCGAGGGCTTCTGGTTCGTCTGGCGCACCGGCCCCATCCGGGCGCTCCTGGTCCTGCTCGGGATCGTCAGCCTGACGGCGCTCCCCTACTCCGTGCTGATGCCCGTCTTCGCCGCCCGCGTCCTGCACCGCGGCGCCGACACGCTGGGCCTGCTGATGGGGGCGGCCGGCCTGGGGGCCCTCGCGGGCGCACTCAGCATCGCCGCGCGGCAGGGCGTCCGGGGCCTCGGCCGCTGGGTCGCCGCCGCGTCGCTGGCGTTCGGCCTGCTGCTGGTGGTCTTCGCCACCTCGCGGACCTTCTGGCTGGCAATGGGGCTGATGGTGCCGGTCGGCGCGGCGATGATGATCGAGATGTCCGCGTCGAACACCCTCATCCAGGCGATGGTCCCCGACGCGCTGCGCGGCCGCGTGATGGCGGTCTACTCGATGATGTTCATGGGGATGGCGCCGTTCGGATCGCTGGCGGCCGGCGCCATCGCCGACCGCCTCGGCGTCCGGTGGGCGCTCGCCCTCGGCGGCCTGGCCTGCGCGACCAGCGCCGTCGTCTTCTGGCTGCGGCTGCCCGCGCACCGGATCCAGGCGCGCCAGCTCCTCGTCGCGCAGGAGATGGCGGGCGGCGTCCCGGCCGCCAGCGTCACCAGCCAGGCCGGCGACACCGGCGACTGAGCCCGACCGCTCGTCCCGCGCCCGGGGCCGGGCCCCGCACCGGCGCCTTGCGCACCGCCCGGCCGCGGGACACAATCGACAGCAGTCCCCAACGTCCGCGTCGCTCCCGAGGCCCCATATGCCCGACCGTCAGGCGTCCACCCTGCCCGCCCCTGCCGCCCGCGCGGCCGCCACCTCCCTCGATGCGCTCTTCCGGCCCCGGTCGGTCGCGCTCGTCGGCGCCTCCCGCCAGCGGCACGCCATCGGCTGGGACATCCTGCACAACCTGATCGGCTACGAATTCCAGGGGCAGGTCTTCCCGGTGAACCCGCACGCGCCGGTCGTGCACAGCGTGAAGTGCTACCCGGACGTCGAGGCCATTCCCGACGCGATCGACCTGGCGGTCATCGCCGTCCCGAAGGCGCTCGTGAAGGAGGCCGTGGAGAGCTGCGCGCGCAAGGGGGTGCGCGGCCTGGTCATCATCACGTCGGGATTCAAGGAGGTCGGCGAGGCCGGCGCGGCGGCCGAGCGGGAGATCCGCGACCTCGCGCGCGCCCACGACATGCGCATCATCGGCCCCAACGGCATGGGGATCATCAACACCGATCCGGCGGTGCGGCTGCACGCCTCGTTCGCGGCCACCGAGCCGCTCGCCGGCAACGTCGCCTTCTCGTCGCAGTCGGGCGCGCTCGGCGAGGCGGTGCTCGCGTCGATGCGCGAGATGGGGCTCGGCCTCTCGATGTTCGCCTCGCTCGGCAACAAGGCGGACGTCTCGGGCAACGACCTGCTGGAATACTGGGAGCAGGACCCGCGCACGCGCGCGATCCTGATGTACCTCGAGAGCTTCGGCAACCCGCGGCGCTTCTTCCGGATCGCCCGGCGGGTCACCCGCAGCAAGCCGATCCTCGTCGTGAAGTCGGGCCGCACCGCGGCCGGGGCGCGGGCCGCCGCGTCGCACACCGGCTCGCTCGCCGGCACCGATCGCGCCGTCGACTCGCTGCTCTACCAGTGCGGCGTCATCCGCGCGGCGTCGATCCACGAGCTGTTCGTCTGCGCCGCCGCCTTCTCCACGCAGCCGGTCCCGCGCGGCAACCGGATCGGCATCGTCACCAACTCGGGCGGCCCCGCCATCCTGGCCACCGACGCCTGCGTCCAGCTCGGCCTCCAGATCCCCACGCTCGACGCCCCGACGCAGGCCGCCCTGCGCGCCGCGCTGGCCCCCGAGGCGAGCGTCACCAACCCGGTCGACATGATCGCCACCGCTACCGGCGAGAAGTACGAGATCTGCCTCCGCGCCATGGCGGCCGATCCGAACATCGACGCCATCGTGGCGATCTTCACCTCGCTCGAGATGATCGACGGCCTCGCCGTCGCCGAGGGGATCGTGAACGGGCTGGCCGGGCGCGACAAGCCGGCGGTGGTCTGCTTCATGGGCAAGCTGGCGTCGCGCGAGGCCATCGAACGCCTGAAGACCGCCGGGCTGCCGGTCTACACCTTCCCCGAGGACGCCGCCCTCGCGCTCCACGCCCTGGTCCGCTACCAGGCCTGGCGCGAACGGCCGACCGGCGTGACCCCGGCGTTCGACGACTTCGACCGCCGGACGATTCAGGAGGTGTTCGCGCAGGCGCGGGCGGCCGATCGCCTGCAGCTCACGCTGGCCGAGGCGAGCCGCGTCATCGAGGCCGCCGGCATCCCGACCGCTCCGTGGCGCGAGGCCGCGTCACCCGACGAGGCGGCGTCGGCTGCCACGGCGCTCGGCTTCCCGGTCGCCCTCAAGATCAGCTCCGCGGTCGTCGTCCACAAGTCCGACGTCGGCGGCGTGGTGCTGAATCTCGGCGACGCGGCGGCGGTCCGGACGGCCGCCACGACCATGCTGGCGCGCGCCCGCGAGCACGACCGGGCCGCCACGCTGCTCGTCCAGCGGATGACGGGCGGCGGCACGGAGGTCATCTTCGGCTCGTCGCTCGACGCCCAGTTCGGGCCGCTGCTGATGTTCGGCCTCGGCGGCGTGTTCGTGGAGGTGCTGAAGGACGTGGTGTTCGGCGTCTATCCGATCGCGGACGTGGACGCCGACGACATGCTGAAGGGGATCAAGGGGTATCCGCTGCTCACCGGCGCCCGCGGCCTGGCCCCTGTGGACCTCGCGGTGCTGAAGGAGACGCTGCTGCGCCTCAACCACCTGGTCGGCGAGTTCCCCGAGATCCAGGAGATCGACATCAACCCGTTCTTCGCCGCCCCGAAGGGCCAGCGCTCGCTCGCCGCCGACGCCAGGTTGAAGCTGGCAAGGTGAAGGGAATGGCTTCGGCTCCGGGCCTCGGACTCCGGGGCCCTGCAGCCCGTAGCCTGCAGCCTGCAGCCTGCAGCCCGCTGGGATTCCCTACGTCAGCTTCAGCCGCCGCAGCCGGAGCGCGTTGCTGATGACCGAGAGCGAGCTCATCGTCATCGCCACGCTGGCCCAGACCGGGCTGATGAGCAGGCCGGCGACGGGATACAGGATGCCGGCGGCCACGGGGACGCCGACCAGGTTGTAGACGAAGGCCAGGAACAGGTTCTGGCGGATATTGCGCAGCGTGCCGAGGCTCAGGCGGCGCGCCCGGACGATGCCGGCGAGATCGCCCTTGACCAGGGTGATGCCGGCGCTCTCCATGGCGATGTCCGTGCCGGTCCCCATGGCGATGCCGACCGCCGCTTCGGCGAGGGCCGGCGCGTCGTTGATCCCGTCCCCGGCCATCGCGACCACGTGGCCCCGGCTCTGCAGGTCGCGTACGACGTCGCGCTTGCCGCCGGGCAGCACCTCGGCGTGGACCTCGTCGAGGCCGAGCGAGCGGGCCACGGCGTCGGCCGTCGCGCGGCTGTCACCGGTCATCATCACGATCCGCAGCCCTTCGTCGTGCAGCCGCTGGATGGCCTGCGAGGCCGAGGGCTTGATCGGATCGGCGACCGCGAGGAGCCCCGCGGCCCGGCCGTCGAGCGCCACGAACACCACCGTGCGGGCGTCGCGTCGCCACGCGTCGGCCCGCTCGTCGAGGGCCGTCGTGTCGATCCCGAACTCGCCCATCATCGCCGCGGTGCCGAGCTTCACGCGCCGCCCGTCGACCGTTCCCCGCACCCCCTTGCCCGTGAGCGACTCGAACTCGGTCGTCTCCGGCAGCGTCAGCCCCCGGCCCCCCGCGCCGGCGACGACCGCGGCCGCCAGCGGATGCTCGCTCGCCCGCTCGAGCGCAGCCGCCAGGCGCAGCAGTTCGTCGGTCTCGAAGCCGTTGACGGTCACGATGTCCACCAGGCGCGGGCGCCCCTCGGTCAGCGTGCCGGTCTTGTCGATGAGCAGCGTGTCGACTTCCCCCAGCCGCTCGAGCGCCTCCGCGTTGCGGATGAGCACGCCGGTCCGGGCCCCCTGCCCCGTCCCGACCATGATCGCCATCGGCGTCGCCAGGCCGAGGGCGCACGGGCAGGCGATGATCAGCACGGCCACCGCGTTGACGAGGGCGGAGGCCAGGCGCGGCTGCGGGCCCAGGACCGCCCACGCCACGAAGGTGAGGACCGAGACGGCCACGACCGCCGGCACGAACCAGCCGGCGAGCCGGTCGGCCAGCCGCTGGATCGGTGCGCGCGTCCGCTGCGCCTCGCTCACCATCTGCACGATCTGCGCGAGCAGCGTCCCGCGGCCCACCCGCTCCGCGCGCATGGTCAGGCCCCCCGTGCCGTTCAGCGTCGCCCCGATGACGCGCGCCCCGGCCGCCTTCTCGACCGGGATCGGTTCGCCGGTGACCATCGACTCGTCCACGGTGCTGCGCCCGTCGACGACGGTGCCGTCGACCGGGACCTTCTCGCCCGGACGGACGCGCAGCAGGTCGCCGACGCGGACCTCCTCGAGCGGCACGTCCTCTTCCCGGCCGTCCCGGATCACCCGCGCCGTCTTCGGCGCCAGCCCGAGCAGCTGGCGGATGGCGGCGGTCGTCCGGCTGCGCGCCCTCAGCTCCAGAACCTGGCCGAGCAGGACGAGCTCGGTGATGACCACGGCGCTGTCGAAGTAGGTGGCGACCGCGCCCCCCATGCGGAACCCTGCCGGGAACAGGCCGGGCGCCACCGTCGCCGCCGCGCTGTACGCGTACGAGGCGCCGACACCGACGGCAATCAACGTGAACATGTTCGGGCTGGCGTACCGGATCGAGGCCCAGCCGCGCTCGAAGAACGGCCAGCCGGCCCACAGCACGACGGGCGTGGCGAGCACCAGCTCCAGCCAGTTCGCCGGCGAGGCGCCCAGCGCGGCGCGCACCCGGCCGCCCGAGAGCATGTCGGCCATCTCGAGCAGCACGATCGGCAGCGCGACCACCGCGCCGATGCGGAAGCGGCGGGACATGTCGAGGAGTTCCGGATTCTCCGGCTCCTCGAGTTGGACTTCCTTCGGCTCGAGCGCCATGCCGCACTTGGGGCAGGCACCCGGCCCCTGCTGCACGACTTCCGGGTGCATCGGGCAGGTATAGAGGATGTCGCTCGCCCCGGGCGGGGCCGGCGGCACGGGCGGCGCGACCGCGGGCGCCACGTACTTCGCCGGGTTGGCTTCGAACTTCGTCCGGCAACCGGGGCCGCAGAACCAGTACGTCTTCCCCTCGTGCCGCGCGCTGCCCGCCTTCGTCGGCGGCGTCACCGTCATGCCGCACACGGGGTCGATCGCGGTCGCCGCAGCTCCCGCCTGTGCCTGTCCGGATGAGTGCTCGTCCATGTGGTCGTCCTGCGGCCGTCGGGCCACGGCCAGTGTACCCCGACGGCGTATCGCAGGAAAGGGAGCGCCGCCGGCGGCAGCGGCGGCGCGGGCGGCAACGGAATGGCAGAGCCGGGTGGGCCGGTCGCACCCGCAGCGCGGCGCCTACTGCGGGAACGACGTGACGACCTTCGTGCCCGTCCGGGTGTCGCCGGTCAGGGCCTGCATCATCGCCACCAGATCGTGCACCTCCTGGTCGGTCAGGTGCAGCGGCTTGATCTTGGGATCGAGCCACGGATTCGGGTCGCCCCCCTTGTTGTAGTGCTCGACGAC
>JAGWRA010000215.1 GCA_028876655.1 Acidobacteriota bacterium
GACGACGAGCCGATGAGGCCGCAGATCCGCGCCGACACCGTGACGAAGAAGAAGCCGAACACGACGATCAGCACCGCCGCCAGGAAGTTGCCCTGCGTCGGCATCTTCGGCGCCAGCGCGAGGAAGACGGCGAGCGCCAGCGAGCCGACGAGGACGACGATCGCCGGGATGTCGCGCTCGGTGCGCGACTGGGCCGTGACGGCGCCGCGCCTCGACGCGCGGAACTCCTTCACGCTGTCGCGGAACGAGCTGACGATGGTCGGCACCGTGCGCGCCAGGGTGATCAGCCCGGCCGCGAGCACCGCCCCGGCGCCGATGTAGCGGATGTAGGCGCTCCACAGCTGGCCGGGCGACATCTCCGAGATCAGGTACGGATGGCCCGTGGCCGGGTTGTTGGCGAAGTCGGGATGGATCGGCGGGAAGGGGACCGTCATGTACCGCCCGAGGATCGACAGCAGCGGCAGCAGCACCAGCCACGACAGCACGCCGCCGGCGAACATCGTCCCCGCGATCTTCGGCCCGATGACGTAGCCGACCCCCAGGTACTCGGGGGAGATGTCGACGTCCATCATCGCGTTGGGGAACTGGCTCGTCTTCGGCGTCGCGTAGGCGACCTCGGTGACGAACAGGCCGAACACCCACGACAGCCCCTTCCACAACGCGCCGATCCCGAGCCCCGCGAAGACGAGCCCGGCCAGCCGGCCGCCCCGCTCGCCGGCAATCAGCACGTCGGCGCACGCCGTCCCTTCCGGATAGGGGAGGACGCCGTGCTCCTTCACGATGAGCGCCCGGCGCAGCGGGACCATCATCAGCACGCCCAGGATCCCGCCGGCGAACGCCAGCACGGTGATCTGGAAGTAGTTGAAGTAGGCGGGGCCGTCGGGCAGCAGGAAGATCAGCGCCGGGATGGTAAAGACCACGCCGCCGGCCACCGACTCGCCGGCCGAGCCGATGGTCTGGACGATGTTGTTCTCGAGGATAGTCGAGCCGCCCAGCTTCTTGAGGACCGAGATCGCCAGCACGGCAATCGGGATCGACGCGCTGACGGTCAGGCCCGCGCGCAGGCCGAGATACACGGTCGAGGCGCCGAAGATCAGCCCGAAGACCACGCCGAGGAAGACCGCCTTGGCGGTGAACTCGGCCGGGGAATCGCCGGGCGCGACGTAGGGCTTGAAGGCCGGCCTGGCCGGCGCCTCCGAGGTGGCTGTCTGCATGGGGCGGGATGGTAGCACGGCTCTTTGTCCCTTGAGCTTGACGGGCCATTTCAGCGGACCCTACAATCGGCCGAGACGCTTGTGAAAAACACGAACAAGGCGAAGCCGGCGGCCGACCAGGTCTCCGAGCTCACCACGAACCGGCTCTCGGTCTACCTCCGCTGTCTCAACCTGCTCGATGCGGCCGGCGCCACCACGGTGTCGTCCCAGGTGCTGGCCGAGCAGTTCCACCTCAACGCGGCCCAGATCCGCAAGGATCTGGCCTGTTTCGGCGAGTTCGGCGTCCGCGGCGTCGGCTACTACGTGAAGGACCTGAAGCGGCACCTGCGGCAGATCCTCGGCCTCGACCGCCAGCTCCACGTCGCCGTCATGGGGGCCGGCAACCTCGGCCTCGCGCTCGCCGACTATCCGGGGTTCCGGCAGGAGGGCTTTGCCATCACCGCGCTCTTCGATACCCTGAGCGCGAAGGTCGGCCGTCGCTCGCGGGGCGGCGTCCCGATCTACGACATCACCGAGCTGGGCGAGGTCATCAAGCGCGACCGGATCGACATTGCCGTGATCGCGGTCCCGGCCGACTCGGCCCAGCACGTGCTGAACATGGTGGTGGCGGCCGGGGTGAAGGCGATCCTGAACTTCTCGCCCGAGACGCTGGACGTGCCGCCCGGCGTGAAGCTGAAGAGCGTCGACCTCACGGTGTCGCTCGAGAGCCTGTCGTTCTACCTGGCCCGGAACGAGGCGGGGGATCATGAAGAAGCCGGCGACGCGCGCGCGTAAGCACCCGACGCTGTCCCACGTCGACCGCGCCGGCCGCATCGCGATGGTGGACGTCGGCGCCAAGCCCGACACCGACCGCGAGGCGGTCGCCCGCGGCTCGATCGCGATTGCCCCGGCCGCCCTCGCGCTCATCCGCCGCGGCGCCGTGAAGAAGGGGGACCCGCTGCAGGCCGCACGCCTGGCCGGTGTCATGGCCGCGAAGCGGACCGCCGATCTCATCCCCCTGTGCCATCCGCTGCCGCTCAGCGGCATCGACCTGACGCTCGAGGAGACGGCGACCGGCTACGCCATCGAGGCGCGCGTCCGGACGCGGGCGCAGACCGGCGTCGAAATGGAGGCGCTGACGGCCGTCAGCGTTGCCGCGCTCACCATCTACGACATGGTGAAGGCCGCCGACCCCACGATGGTCATCTCCGACATCCGGCTCGTCGAGAAGCGCGGCGGACGGTCGGGGGAGTACCGACGGAAGTAGGCTGCGGGCTCCGGACTGCGGGCTACGGGGCCGCAAGGCGACGACCGCCGGCCCTCCCTGTAGCCCGAAGCCTGTAGCCTGAAGCCCGGAGCCCGGAGCCCGAAGCCCCGTGATCGTCCTCCTCGCCCCCCTCAGCCACGTGCCCATCTGGGAGATGCCCGCCGAGCAGCGCCGGCGCATCGTCCGGACGCTGCCGCACGTCACGTTCCACGACGTCTACGCGCGGGCCGACATCGCCCGCCACATCGGCGAGGCCGACGTGGCGTTCGTCCCGGGCCTCACCGCGGACGAACTGGCGGCGGCGACGCGCCTGCGGTGGATTCACACGCAGGCGGCCGGCGTCGGCCACCTGCTCACGCCGGCGCTCGTCGAGAGCGACATCGTCCTCACCAACAGCCGGGGGATCCGCGCGCCGGCGATCGCCGAGCACGTGATGGGCCTGGCGCTGATGCTGGCGCGCCAGCTGCACACCACGCGCGACCGCCAGCGTGCCGGCCTCTGGGCGCAGGACGAGCTGGAGCGCGGCGGCCGCATGTGGACGCTGGCCGGGCGCCGGATGGGGATCGTCGGGCTCGGGGCGATCGGGCAGGCGGTGGCGCGGCTGGCCGCGGCCTTCGGCATGGAGGTGCGCGGTATCCGGCGTCGCACGGAGGAGCCGCCACCGCCGGGGGTGCGCGCCGTACTGCCGCCCCATCGGCTGCCGGAGCTGCTGGCGGAGAGCGACGTCCTCGTCCTCGCCTCGGCGCTGACCGCCGAGACCGAGGGGCTGATCGGCCGCGAGGCGCTGCAGCGGATGCCGCGCCACGCGCTGCTCATCAACGTCGGCCGGGGCGGGCTGGTGCGGGAGGACGACCTGGTGGACGCGCTGCGGGCCGGCGTGATTGGCGGCGCGGCGCTCGACGTCTTCGTCCACGAGCCGCTCGAGCCGTCCAGCCCGCTCTGGACCCTGCCGAACGTCATCGTCTCACCGCACGTGTCGGGCGCGATCGAAGGCTACTGGGATCGCATCGCCGATCTGTTCCTGGAGAACCTGCGGCGGTTCGAGCGCGGAGCATCGCTGCTGAACGTCGTCGACAAGCGGGCGGGGTACTGAGGCTCGCGGGCGCCTGCCACGCCGGACGGTCTACGGGGTCGTTTCACCCTTCATCGTCAGCGCCCTCTCGTTCACGCGGTGGCGGCTCGATGTGGATGATGGCGTCGACGATCTGGGGGTAGCGGGCCATCAGGCGGTCCTTGACGACGTGCGAGAGCTCGTGCGCCCGGTCCAGCGGCATCGTGCCGGGGAACCAGACGTGCATGTCGAGGAACACCTGGTCGGCCGACCCGCGCGTGCGGATCTTCTCGCACCCGAGCACGTCGGAGACCCCCATCACCACCTCGCGCAGGTCGTCGCGGCTGAAGACCGCCTGATCGCCGAGGATGCGAGACGCCTCGAGGGCGATCTGGTAGCCCGCGTGCCCGATGAAGACCGCGACGAGGCCGGCGGCCAGCGGGTCGAGGATCGGGTAGCCGGCCCTGGTGCCGGCGAGCGCGCCGATGACGGCGAGCGAGGTCAGCAGGTCGCTCTGCGTGTGCATCGCATCGGCGCGCAGCACTTCGCTGCCGAGCCGCGCCCCCTCGCGCCGCTCGTACCGCACCACCCACACGTTCACCCCCAGCGTGCCGAGCATCACGAGGAAGCTGGCGAGCCCCACATGGGGCGCGGGCGCGCTGCCGAGCAGCCGGTGCGCGGCCGTCCGCAGCACCTCCACCATCACCAGGGCCAGGAAGACGGCGATGACGACGGCGGCCATCGTCTCGTACTTGCGGTGGCCGTAGGGGTGGTCCTCGTCGGGCGGGCGCCGGGCGATGCGCGTCCCGACCAGCGCCACGACGTTCGACGAGCCGTCGGTCAGCGAGTGGAAGCCGTCCGACAGGATGCTGACCGTGCCGGTCGCGTAGCCGAACGCGAGCTTCGCGCCGGCCACGACGAGGTTCAACAGCAGGACGCGGAACAGCACGCGCACGACGGCCCCGTGCCGGTCGGCCGGCGGCGCGTCGGGGACGGCGGGGCGGGGCGTGAGTGGCGTCATGGCACGGAACGGGCCGTTGCGGCGCTCAGAACACCTTGAGCCGATCGAGGGGCCACCACCGGACCTGCACGCGGCCGACGATGTAGCGCTTCGGCACCATGCCCCACTGGCGGCTGTCCGAGCTGTCGTCGCGGTGATCGCCCAGCACGAAGTAGTAGCCTTCCGGGATCACCTGCGGGCCCCAGTCGTCGTGGCTCCGATACGCGGGCAGCACGTACCGATCCGGCAGCCGGACGTCGTTGACGTACACGACGCCGTCGGTGATCCGGACCGTGTCGCCCTCTTCCGCGATGACCCGCTTGACGAACGCCTTGTCCGGGTCGAGCGGATAGTACAGCATCACGATGTCGCCCCGCTGCGGATCGGACAGCCGGTAGGCGAGCTTGTTGATGATCAGGCGGTCCTGGTTCTCGAGCGTCGGGGCCATGCTCTGGCCCTCGACGCGCGCCACCTGGAAGCCGAAGGTGACGATCAGCGTGGCGTAGACGGCGGCCGAGAGGATCGTCTTCAGCCAGATGACGAGCTCGTCCCGGACCTGCGCCAGGCGCAGGCCGGGGCTCGAGAGCCGCGGCGCGTCCTCGACCGGCGTGGGCGGCAGCTCGTAGGCCGGCGGACGCTCCTCGGCCTCGAGCACCATGCGGAGGCCGGCGTCGGGGGCGTCGGGTTCCGGCTCGGGGGGCGTCGTCACAGCTTCAGGTAGTCGCGCAGCCGCCGCGTCTGCGTGCGGCTGACGGGAATCTCGGTGTCCTTCGCGTCCTTCATCTTCAGCAGGTAGTTCCGGCTGAACCAGGGGACGATCTCCCGGATCTTGTTGATGTTCACCAGGTGAGACCGGTGGACGCGCCAGAAGGTGGCCGGGTCGAGGTGCGCCTGCAGCTCGTCCAGCGTCCGGTAGTTGGACGTCCCGGTGCCCTGGCTGCTGGCGACGGTGATCCCCTCGTCGGCCATCGAGGCGTAGATGATGTCGTCGGCCTGGACGAGCAGGAGGCGTTCGCCCACCTTGATGGCCAGCCGCTCGCGCCGGCTCTGCCGCTCGGCGACCATCTGGACGATCTTCTCGAGCCGCTGGTCGATCGGCCGCTCGTGATCGACGCGGCGGCGAGCCCGCTCGAGCGCCAGCTCGAGCCGGGCGGGATCGACCGGCTTCAGCAGGTAGTCGACGGCGTTCACGTCGAACGCCTCGATGGCGTACTGGTCGAACGCGGTGACGAAGACGATGTGGGGCTGCAGCCCCTCGGCGACGAGCTGGCGCGCCACCTCGAAGCCCGACGGGCCGGGCATCTGCACGTCGAGGAACAGCAGGTCGGGCATCAGCCGCTCGACGGCCGCCAGCGCCTCGGGGCCGTCGCCGGCGCGCGCGACGACCTCCACGCCGCCGGCCTGTTCCAGCAAGTAGCACAGCTCGTCGCGGGCGGGCTGCTCGTCGTCGACCACTACGGCACGCAGGTCCATGTCAGGCGGTGATCCGATCGGGCATCATCATGTCCGGAATCTCGATCTGGGCCGAGGTGCCCCGGCCCGGCACGCTGTGCAGCCTGAGCTGGTAGCCGGCGCCGTAGATGACGCGCAGCCGCTCGTTGACGTTGCTGAGGCCGATGCCGTCCTGCAGGGCGCTGCTCAGCCGGTCCTCCGACATCCCCAGCCCGTCGTCGGCGACCTCGATGACCGTGTGGCCGTCGCTGCGGCGCGTGCTGCGGATGGTGATCTGGCCGCCGGTGACCCGCCGGGTCAGGCCGTGCTTGATCGAGTTCTCGACCAGCGGCTGCAGGATCATGCTCGGGACGATGACGCCCAGCGTCCGCTCGTCGATCTCCTTGGCCACCCGCAGCTTCGAGCCGAACCGGACCACCTCGATGTCGAGGTACTCGTCGATCGAGGCCAGTTCCTCGCGCAGTGTCACGAAGTGCTCGTGGCTCTTCATCAGCCGGCGGAGCAGCGCCGACAGCTTCGTGATGAGCATGCGCGCCGTGTCCGGCTTGGTCCGGATGAGCGACGAGATCGAGGTCAGCGTGTTGAACAGGAAGTGCGGGTTGATCTGGTTGGCCAGCGCCTCGATCTGCGCCGCCAGCAGCAGCTTGTCCTGTTCCTGGAGCCGGTGCTCGATCCGCGCATTGTTCCAGATCTTGATCGGCGTCGCCACCGCCAGCACCGTCGCCAGCAGGACGAGCAGCATCATCCACGGCGATGGCGACGAGAGGTAGAAGAGCCGGTGGTGCGTCCCGAAGCGGCTGCCGAGCACCTGCCGCAGCAGCTCGAGCGCCACCGGCGCCAGCACGAGCACCACCTGCCAGTCGACCTGCGGCGTCCGGATCATCTTCCAGAGCCGCTTGGGCAGCTGGCTGAAGATGAAGGGCGAGAAGTGCCAGATCGACTCGGCCGGGCAGAGCGCCCGCAGGCCGCCCCCGGCGAAGCCGCAGCCGACGGCAAAGGGGAGGGCGATCCACTCGCCGGCGGCAATGGGCGGCGTGCCGACCATGACGCCGACCAGGGCCCCCGCGTACGGCCCGGCCACCAGGCCGAGGACGAAGGGGCCGGCCAGGCTGAGGTCGGCCGCGTTGTAGCCGAGCAGGAGCCGGGCGGCGACGCCGGCGGTCAGCGGGATGCCGAAGCTGAAGGCGAAGGTCAGCCGGTCGGGCCAGGCCCGGCGCTCGAAGATGAGGATGTGCCGGAACCGGCGGTACCGTACGAGCATCGTGGCCAGCGCCGCCATGATGGCGAGCTTCACCACCAGCGTCGTCAGCAGGAACTGATCGGCGGAGAGGAACTGCGGGCCTTGTATCACGGAACGATCATCGGCATCTTAGCGGCCGGTTCGGGGGAGTGTCAAACACCGCCGGGATGAAAGTGTTATGATTGAACGGCTTAGCGCCCGCCGCCGGGCCCGGCCGGTTGACAGCCGGCGGGGGCCTGGGGTGAACTGTCCGGTACGGCCGCCGAGGGGCGGCCGGCGCAGGTCGACTGTCCCGTCTGAGGAGCGAGTGAGGTAGCCGTGGCGATTGTCCGTCCCCTGATCACCGGGTTCGCAACGACGTTCAAGCACATGTTCAAGAAGCCGGTCACGGTGAACTACCCGGAGCAGAAGGTGCCGGTGTTCCCGAAGTACCGGGGGAAACAGGTGCTGATGCGGGACGAGAACGGGCTGGAGAAGTGCGTGGCCTGCGGGCTGTGCGCGGTGGCCTGCCCGGCCGATGCGATCTACCTGGAGGCGGCCGAGAACGACGGGTCGGTCCAGGCGGGGCCCCGCTACGCGAAGATCTACCAGATTCACAAGACGCGCTGCATCTTCTGCGGCTACTGCGAGGAAGCCTGCCCGGTGAGCGCGATCTTCATGGGCAAGGACTACGAGCTGGCGGTCTACAGCAAGGATGACTTCATCTGGGACAAGCAGGACCTGCTGGTGCCGGCCGCGGTCGCCGCACCGGGGACCTCCGCCTGACGGGCGCCGTCCGGCGCCGCCGCAACCGTGACCTTTGGCGCGCTTGGTGACATCCACGGCGACTTCGAGGCGGTCCGCGCGATCATGACGCGGCACCCCGAGGTGCCGTTCTGGCTGTGCGTGGGCGACGTGGCCGCCAACGACGGCCACTACGAGTCGCCGCCGGCGCCGCTCTACTGGATCAAGGGGAACAACGAGGACTTCGATTTCGTCCGGGACCAGCTGCAGGGGCGCCGCCTGCTGGCGAACCTGCACTATCTGGCCAATGGACTGGCGCAGCAGATCGGCCCGCTGCGCGTCGCCGGGCTGGGCGGCACGTTTGCGCCAACCTGGTACGACAAGCGGCCGTCGGACCTGCCGGGGGCGCGCCGGATGCCGCGGCCGGGCAGCCCGGTGCGGAAGCTCGGCGCCGCGCGCGACGACAAGCGGCGCCACTTCGTCCGCAGCGAGGTCGAGGCCTGCAAGGCGCTGCGGCACGTCGACGTCTTCCTGACCCACGAGGCGGCGCGCCCGTTCCTGGTGACCGACGAGGACGGCCGGCGGGGGCGCCAGGGGCCGCGCGATGCCGGCAAGACCCCCATCAACGAGGTGCTGGCGGCGATGCGACCGCGGCTGCACCTGTTCGGCCACCACCACCAGTTCGTGGCGCGCGTCGCGCAGGGCGTGACGTCGATCTGCCTGGACATGGTGCGCCAGTCCTATCTCCTGATCGACGCCGGGTCGTTTCACTACGAGAAGCGAGACACATAAGCATCATCCCCATGCGCCCCTTCCTCGACGCGATCGACGAACGTGTACTGGTCTGCGACGGCGCGATGGGGACGATGCTGTACGCGCGCGGTGTCTTCATCAACCGGAGCTTCGACGCGCTGAACCTGACGCAGCCCGATCTGGTGGCCGAGGTGCACGCCGACTACGTGCGGGCGGGCGCCGACGTCATCGAGACCAACACGTTCGGCGCCAACCGGATCAAGCTGGGGTCGTTCGGCCAGGCCGACAAGCTGCACGCCATCAACGCGCAGGGGGCGCGGATTGCGCGTCATGCCGCGCGGGATCAGGCGTACGTCGCCGGCGCCATCGGCCCGCTCGGCATCCGGATCGAGCCGTGGGGCAAGACCGGCCGCGACGAGGCGGCGGAGTGGTTCCGCGAGCAGGTGCAGGCGCTGCTCGACGGGGGCGTCGACCTGTTCGTCCTCGAGACGTTCCGCGACCTCAGCGAGATCGGCGCCGCGCTGGCCGCCGTCCGCAGCCTGTGCGACCTGCCGGTCGTCGCCCAGATGACGACCGAGCGGGACGGCAACAGCCTCGACGGCACGCCGCCCGAGCGCTTCGGTCCCGAACTGGTCCGCCTGGGCGCGGACCTGGTGGGCGTCAACTGCAGCGTCGGCCCGGCACCGATGCTCGAGACGATCGAGCGGCTGGCGGCCGTGACCGACGCGCGCCTGTCGGCCCAGCCGAACGCCGGGCAGCCGCGCGACGTCGAGGGCCGCAACATCTACCTCTGTTCCCCGGACTACATGGCGTCCTACGCGCGCCGGTTCACCATGCAGGGGGTGCGGCTGGTCGGCGGCTGCTGCGGGACGACCCCCGAGCACATCCGCCAGATCCGGGCGGCGGTGCGCGGCACGACGCCCGCCAGCCGGGCGGCCGCCGTGCTGGTGCCGCCGATCGAGCCGGCGGGCGGGACCCCGGTGGCGCGCCCGCACAAGTCGCGGCTCGCCAACGCGCTCGCCCGCGACAGCTTCGTCGTCGCCGTCGAGCTGGTGCCGCCGCGCGGCCACCGGTGCGACGAGACGATCGAGCGGGCGCGCCGCCTGAAGATCCACGGCGTGGACGTCGTGCACATCCTCGACGGCCAGCCGGGCAGCGGCCGGCTGAGCGCGCTGTCGCTCGCCGTGCTGGTCGAGCAGCAGGCCGGCATCGAGACCGTGCTGCACTACTCCTGCCGCGATCGCAACCTGCTCGGCATGCAGTCCGACCTGCTGGGCGCCCACGCGATGGGCTTGCGGAACGTCGTGCTCGTCACCGGCGCGCCGGGGCAGGTGGGCGGCTATCCCGACGCGACGGCGGTCTTCGACGTCGACTCCATCGGTCTCACCAATGTCGTCGCGCGGCTGAACCAGGGGCTCGACATCGGCGGCCAGGCGATCGGCCAGCCGACGGCCTATCACATCGGCGTCGAGGTGAATCCCACCTCGCTCAACCTCGATCACGAGCTGCGCCGGTTCGCCTGGAAGGTGGAGGCCGGGGCCGAATACGCGGTCACGACGCCGGTGGTGGACGTGGCGGCGTTCGAGGCGTTCCTGAAGCGGATCGAAGGGAGCCGGGTGCCGGTCATCGCGACCGTCTGGCCGTTCGAGAGCGCGCGGCACGCCGAGTTCGTCGCCAACGAGATGCCCGAGGTGCGCGTGCCCGACGCGTTGCTGGCGCGGATGCGGCGGGCCGACGGGCCGCAGGCGGAGGCGGCCGAAGGGGTGGCGATCGCCCGCGAGATTGCCGCAGCGCTCCGGCCCATGGTGCAGGGGATTCAGCTGGCCGCGTCGGCCGGAGGCGCGCTGGACGGGGTGCTGGGCGTGCTGCAGGCACTCGCCTGAGGCTCGTCCGCGGCCCCCTTGCGGCGGCACGCGCACGCCGACGGCCGGGCTTCGGGCTTGTGCCCGCCTGCCGGGCGGATATATATTCCGTGTGCGACCTTCCCGGCCGCGGCGCCGCCGCGTCCCGGGGTGCGCAGGGACGATTCGCACGTCGCGGCCCGTTGGGCCGCTGAGGATCTCAATGGCGCTATTCGAGCGGAAGGACGCTGACCGGCGGGAGATCATCGCATCGAGCGATGCGGCGACCCGCGCGTTGTCGGGCACGGTCGTCGAGACCGACTTCGTGGCCGGCGTCTACGAGAAGCTCGCGCTCGTGTACGATCTGACGTTCGGGCCGACGCTGCACGCGGGCCGGATCCAGGCGCTGCAGCGCATGCAGATCCGGCCGGGCGACCGCATCCTCGAAGTCGGCGTCGGCACCGGCATCAACGCGCCGCTCTATCCCAAGGACATCCAGGTGGTCGGCATCGACCTCTCGGCGTCGATGCTCGAGCGGGCGCGCGAGCGGATCGCGCGCAAGGGCGTGCGCAACATGCGCGTGCTCGAAATGGACGCCGCCGACCTGAAGTTCCCCGACGACGCCTTCGACATCGTCTACGCGCCGTACGTGATCAGCGTCGTCCCGGATCCGGTGGCCGTCGCGCGCGAGATGGTGCGCGTCTGCCGGCCCGGCGGCCGCATCATCATCCTGAACCACTTCCGCAGCCGCAACCCCGTCATCGGCCGGATCGACCGGCTGATTTCGCCCTTCACCATCCACATCGGCTTCAAGTCCGATCTCGACCTGCCGGCGTTCCTCGCGCAGGCCGAACTCGAGCCCGTCTCGATCGAGAAGGTGAACATCCCCCCGATCTGGTCGCTCGTCACGTCCATCAAGGCTGACAGGGAACCGCACGCGAGCTAGCCCGGCACGTCCGATCGCCCGTCACGGCACGCGGCGACGGGCCGCGTGTCGCTCAGGAACCGGCGCGCTCGATGAGGGCATCGAGGCGGCCGGCCTCGAGCATCACGCAGAGCGCCTCCGCCTCGGCGTACGGCGCGCCGGCGGCATCGACGAGCCGCGCGCGCGTCGTGACCTTGCGGCCCTCGACCCGCTCCACCCACGCGTCGAGCCGCGCGTCGGTTCCGAGCGGCAGCACCTGCCGGAAATCGGTGGTCAGCCGTGCAATCAGGACCTGGTGTCCCGCCAGCCACGCCGCGGCGCCGGCGGCTTCGTCGAGCACGGCGGCCATGCTGCCGCCATGCGCGTGCCCGGGCGGTCCCTGCGCGTCGGGGCCGAACCAGACGCGACCGTGCAGGCGATCGCTGCCGGGCAGGCGGAAGTAGACGACGCGCAGGCGCGAGCCGCCGGGATCGCCGGTGACGAAGGACCGGGAGCCCGGCAGCGTCGGAAACGGATCGACCGGCACGGCGCCGGGCGGCAGGGCGGGCAGAGGGGCGGCGGATGAAGGCATGAGCAAGGACGTCTAGAGCATTTCCAGGATCCGCCCCGCCGCCACGTCGGCGCCCGAGAGGTCGGGCCGCTGCCGCGGGCGGGGCTCGGCCAGCAGGCGGTCGAGATGACCGGCCCAGTGGCCGCCCATCAGGTCGCTTCCCGGCAGGTACCGGCACCGGGTCAGCCGGTGCATCGCCGCCACGATCACCTCGTACTCCACGAAATGACCGCGCGACGTGTACAGGACCGCGGTGTCGTTGGCGATCGCTTCCGAGATGATGCCATAGCCGGGCTTGGTCACGACGGCGTCGGCCGCAGCGACGAGATCCTCGTAGCGCAAGCCCTCCCGGTACAGCGCCGGGGCGTCGACCACGACGACATTGGCGGGCGGCACGCCGGGACCGGCGGGGCCCGTCGTCAC
The DNA here is from genome assembly GCA_028876655.1 of Acidobacteriota bacterium. GTDB lineage: Bacteria > Acidobacteriota > Vicinamibacteria > Vicinamibacterales > CAVVIG01 > JAGWRA01. Next base: position 12,419 of record JAGWRA010000215.1, read on the forward strand.
GATCGTGTAGCCCGCGTTGCGCTCGAGCACGCGCAGGTCGAAGTCGCGCAGGCCGTGGCCGCCGAACGACGCCAGCACGACCGGCCGTCCGGACGGCAGCCCCAGCTGCGCGCGGACCTCGGCCGGGTCGCGGCGCGACGTCCGCGCGATGAAGGGGATGTCTTCGGTGACGTGCGCCACCGGGTCGAAGCCGCCCGACATCGGCAGCCGCAGCGCCCGGGTGGCGTGACGGTAGGCCGCGCGCACGGCGCCGAGCAGGGCCGGGTCCAGCATCGAGTCGGCGTAGCCCTCGTAGATCCAGTCCCAGGTGAAGTTGCCGAGCAGGACCGACGGGATGCCCGCGGCCGCCGCGGCCGCGCTGGCGAGCGGCGGGATGTCGCCGACGACCAGCGCGGCGTGCGCGGCCCGGAGGGCCCCGGCCTCGGCGGCTGCCCGTGCGTCGATCGTCTCGTAGAACGCGCTCGCGCGCCGGAGGGTCTCGGCCTCGTCGAGCCGCAGGCTGTCGATCTGGGCGACGCCCGTGTCGCACTCGACGGCCTGGTACTCGACCGGTCCTTCGACCGAGACGTCGAACAGCCACGGGGCGACCGTCGTGCGGACGACGATCCGCTGGGCCGGGCGGCGGGCGCGGATGGCGTTGATGACCTCGATGTCGCGCGAGGCGTGACCGAAGCCGTGGCACGACACGTAGAAGACCAGCGACGGACCCGACGGCGGCAGCCGGAACGGTCGGACGGTCACGGCGCGAAGGTTACGGCGCCGGGGCCGGCGCCGGCAGGGCGACCTGCAGCACGTCGTCCAGCGTGCTGGCGAGGACGAACGTCATGCCGGTGCGGGCCGTCTCGGGCAGTTCGGCGAGATCGGGCTCGTTGAGGGCGGGCAGGACGAAGGTGGTGACGCCGTACCGCCGGGCGGCGAGGGCCTTCTCGCGGATGCCGCCGACCGGCAGCACCAGCCCCGAGAGGGTGATCTCGCCCGTCATCGCCACGTCGCTGCGCACGGCCTCGTTGCGGATCGCGGAGAGGATGGCGGTGGCGATCGTCACGCCCGCCGACGGGCCGTCCTTCGGGATGGCGCCGGCCGGCACGTGAACGTGGAGATCGTGCTTCTCGAGAAAGGTGGGCGGGACGCCGAGTTGCGCCGCGCGCGCGCGGATGTGGCTGACGGCGGCACGGGCCGACTCCTGCATCACGTTGCCGAGCTGGCCGGTGAGGATGATGTTCTGCGAGCCGCCCGGCAGCAGGCTGGCTTCGACGAACAGGACGTCGCCGCCGGCCTCCGTCCAGGCGACGCCGGTGGCGACGCCGGGCCGCGACGTCCGGAAGCTGGTCTCGCGGTGGAACCGGGGCGCGCCGAGGTAGTCCTTCAGATCCGGCGTGTCCACGCGCGCCGTCGGGGCCGGCGTGCCGGCCGCCTGCGTGGCGACCCGGGCCGCGACCTTCCGCGCCACGGCGCCGATGCGGCGCTCGAGGCTGCGGACGCCGGCCTCGCGCGTGTAGTCGGCGACGATGGTGCGCAGCGCCTCGTCGGTCAGCTCGAGGGCTTCGGGCTGGAGGCCGTTCTCGGTCAGCTGCCGGGGAATCAGGTACCGCCGCGCGATGTGCACCTTCTCCTCTTCGGTGTAGCCCGCCAGCTCGATGATCTCCATCCGGTCGAGCAGGGCCGGCTGGACGGGACCGAGCTGGTTCGCCGTCGCGATGAAGAGGACGCGCGAGAGGTCGAAGGGGATCTCGATGTAGTGA
>JAGWRA010000216.1 GCA_028876655.1 Acidobacteriota bacterium
CCGCGCGGCCCCTCGCCGACCCTGGCCGCCGCACCGGCCGCGGGAGCCGGCCCGAACCCGAGCAGCCGCGGATCGTCCTTCGGCAGCCCCGCCCAGTCGAACACCCGGCTGGTCGCGCGCCAGTCCGCATGGTGCGCCAGCAGGACGCGGACGACGTCCGCGCGCCCGGCGGCGGCGGCAAACATCAGCGCCGTTTCATGCCGCGCGGTCTCCTGCGCGTCGACGTTCGCCCCTGCCTGCAGCAGCGCGGCCACGGCCCGCGCGCTGCCCGACTCGGCGGCGAACATCAGCGGCGTCGTCCCGTGGGCATCGGCCGCATTGGGATCGGCCCCACCCTTCAGCAGCAGGTCGACGATGGCCGGACGACCGGTGCGTGCAGCCAGGTCGAGCGGGGTGATCGCGGCGATCCGGGTCGCCGCGCTGACGTCGGCGCCGGCGTAGACGAGCATCCGCGCGAGGCCGGTCTCGCCGTTCATCGCGGCCCAGTGCAGCGCCGTCATGCCGTCGGCCTGCGCCGCGTTCACGTCGGCCCCCTGCTTCAGCAACGCCTCGACCGCCGCGCGGTCGTTCCGCCGCGCGGCGTCGGCGAGCGGGGCGTCACCGGGCGCCGCGCCGGGCGCGGCCCCGCCGATTGCGACGAGCACCCCGAGCGCGAGCCCGGCCGTCCATCTGCGCCACATACGCTAGTTCCCCTCCCGGCGGTCGGCGGCGGTCGTGGCGGCGAACGAGGGATTGAGATCCATCGCCTGGACGCTGTCGCCGAACTTCTCCTTCTCGACCCCGAGCGTGCGCAGCACCGACAGCCACACGTTCGCCATCGGCGTGTCGTCGGCCGCCTTGATGTGCACGTGGCCGCGCAGCCGGCCGCCGGCATGGCCGGCCAGGAACAGCGGCAGCCGCCGGTGGTTGTGCAGGTTGGAGTCGCCCATCGGCGAGCCGTAGATGACCAGGCTCTGCTCGAGCAGGTTGCTGTCCCCTTCCGGCAGGCTCTTCAGCTTCGCCAGCAGGTACGGAATCATGCTCACGTGATACGTGTTGATCTTCTGCAGGACGCGCAGCTTGTCTTCCTTCTCCTGGTGGTGCGACGCGGGATGGAAGCCGGAGCCGACGCCGCTCTCCGGGTAGACGCGGCTCGACGCGTCGCGCGACAGCTTCAGCGAGAAGACGCGCGTGAGGTCGGCCTGGAAGGCGGCCGCCATCAGGTCCATCATCAGGTGGACGTGCTCGTGGAACGAGTCGGGGACGCCGACCGGCGCCTCGGGCAGGTTCCGCAGCTCCCCGCTGCGGTTGCGCGCCTCCACGTTCTGGATGCGCCGCTCGATCTCGCGCACGTCGGTCAGGTACCCGTCGAAGCGCTGCCGGTCGCCGGGGCCGAGCTGCCGCTTCACGTCGCCGATCTGCACGGTGAGCCAGTCGAGGATGCTGGCGTTCTGCGCCCGCCGCGCCGCGCGCGCCTCGGGCGTGCCGCCGGATCCGAACAGCTGGTTGAACACGGCCCGCGGGTCGCGGATGGCCGGCAGCGGCTGGGTCGGCGAAGCCCACGAGATCGTGTCGGTGTAGACGCAGGCGTAGCCGTAGTCGCAGCCGCCGGCCTGATCCACCGGCTCGATGCAGAGCTGCAGCGAGGGGATCGCGCTGTCCTGCCCGTACTCGGCCGCGTAGATCTGATCCAGCGACATCCCCGCGTGGATGTCCGACCCCTCGGTCTGCCGGGGGTGCACCTGCGTGAGGAAGGTCGCGCTCGATCGGAAGTGATCGCCGCCGACCTCGGGCGCCGACCACGCCTCGGCCGCATGGTCCATCGTATTGCTGACGATCGTCACGTACTCGCGGAACGGCTCGAGCGGCTGCAGGCTCGTGGGCGACAGATCGAAGTCGCGCCCGGCCGCCGCCGGCGCCCACATGTTCAGCGTCATCCCGAGTTGCGAGCTGCCGGCCGAGCCGTGCACCATCTCGAGCGCCACCAGCCGCGTCCGTCCGGCCGCCCGCGCCGCGGCGGTCTTCGCCCAGGCCGTCCCGGCCGGCACCATCGCGTCGAGGAACGGCAGCGCCAGCGTGACGCCCATCCCCTTCAGCACCGTCCGCCGCGAGAGGTGCTTCTTCGTGATCACCATCGCTCCCCCTTCGAATCGCTAGCGCTGTCCGGCCCGCGCGGCGGTCCGGCGGCCGTCGGCCGTGACCACGGCCGCGCGGCTCATCAGGAACGCCCGGCTCGAGACGATGCCCCGCACGAACGCCGAGAACCGGTCGCCCCGGCCCGCCGCGTCGTGCACGATCGCGCGCACCGCCGGCATGTCGTAGTACTCCACCTGCCGCCCCAGCGCGTACGCCATCAGGTTCTCGGTGAAGACCCGCAGGAAGGTGTCGCGATGCTTCAGTAGCGCCTGGTCCAGCCCCTCCAGCCCGTTCATCTTCGTCCCGTCGTAGAGCGTCGTCGACGCGTCCACCGCCACGTCGTTGTCGCGCAGCCGCCACGCGCCGGTCGGGTCGAAGTGCTCGAGCGACAGGCCGATCGGATCGATCATGCTGTGGCACGACGCGCAGAACGGGTTCGCGCGATGCGCCTCCATCCGCTGCCGCACGGAGAGCGGCCGGCCGTCCTTGCTGACCGCGCCGGTCGCCGACAGCGGCGGCACGTTGGGCGGCGGCGGAGGGGGCGGCTGCCCGAGCAGCACCTCGAGCACCCACTTTCCGCGCAGCACGGGGTCGGTCCGGTTCGCCACCGACGTCTCGACCAGGATGCTCCCCTGCCCGAGCAGCCCGCGCCGCGGCGTGCCGGCCAGCGACACCCGCCGGAACTGCGGGCCCGCCACCCCGGGCAGGCCGTAGAACGCCGCCAGATCCTGGTTCACGTAGGTGTAGTCGGCCGTCAGCAGGTCGAGCACGCTCCGATCGTCCTTGACGATGCTGTCGAAGAAGCGCTCGGTCTCCTCCTTCATGTCGCCGGCGATGGTGGCGTCGTAGTCGGGGTACATCAGCGCGTCGGGATGCACCTTGTCGACGTCCTGCAGCCGCAGCCACTGCGCGGCGAACCGGGTCGCCAGGGCGAACGACCGCGGGTCGCGCAGCAGGCGCGCCACCTGCGCGTCGAGCACCGCCGGCTCGTGCAGCCGGCCGGCGATCGCCAGCCGCACCAGCTCGCCGTCGGGCGGCGCGGCCCAGAGGAAGTACGACAGCCGCGAGGCCAGCGCGATGTCGCTGACGCGGTAGTCCGCGCCCGGCCGGGCCGCCGCCGGCTGCGGCTCGAGGCGGAACAGGAACTTCGTGCTGACGAGCATCGCCTGCAGCGCCAGACGCACGCCGGCTTCGAAGTCGGCGGACGCGCGCCCCTCGCGATAGAACTTCATCAGGTCGGCCACTTCGCCCGCCGTCGCCGGCCGCCGGTAGGCCTCGTCGGCGAGGTGACGGACGATCCGCGTCGCGCACGGCAGCTCCTGGTCGGCGCTCACCGGCCGGCAGATGAAGATCTTCCGCCGGCTCACCGTGTCGGAGACGCCGGTGACGTGGAACGGGCCGCTGACCGTCACCGTGCGCAGGAACGGATAGGTCGTGATCCCCTGCGCCTCGCCGATGTCGAGGTCCGAGAGCATGTAGGCCTGCGGGGCGATCAGGTCGTCGACCGGACCGTCCGCCTGGCCGAGGAACGCTGCCGAGAGGCGGTGGGGCCCGCCGTCGACCTCGATGGGCGGCGTCTCCAGCGTGAGGCCGTGCGGCCCCGTCTCCGCCATGCGCGGGTCGACGTCGAGCAGCGCCACGCGCCGCTCGTCGATCGACACCTCGATCTGCTGCGCGCCGGCCGTCAGCCCGAACAGCCGCCCCACGCCGCCATCGTCCGTGCCGTAGAGGAGCAGCTTGAAGCGGTAGGTGCCGGATGCCGGGAAGACGTGCACCACCGACATCCCGCCGCGCGTCCCCATCGGCGTGTCAGGGACGTGGCCCGTCTGCGACGCGAACTTGCCGACGTTGTAGCTGACCGACGTCGCCGTCGCCTCGAGATCCCCGACGGCGAGGCGGCTGATCTCTCCGGCGGCCTCCAGATAGCTCTGCAGCAGCGTCGGCGACAGATCCTGCACCGCCGCGATGTTGTCGAAGTTGTGGCTCATCGTGTCGGGCGGCAGCCACTGGCTGACGTCCACCGACAGCCCCAGCATCGACTGGATCGACTCGGCGTACTCCGCGCGATTGAGCCGCTGGGACAGGCGCGCCCCCGGATCGGGATGGCGTGCCGCCTCGCGGTCGATCCGCGTCTCGAGCGAGACGACGAAGGCATGGACTGACGCCTCGTCGGGCCGCTTCGGCGCGATCGCGGGGGGCATCATGCCGGCGCGCAACTTCGCCAGCATGTCCTCGGCCAGGCGCGCGTGCGCCGGAGCCGTGGCCATGTCGAAGTGCTGGAAAGAGATCCCCCCGGGCTTCCGCTGGTCGGTGTGGCACTGCGTGCAGATCTGGTGGACCATCGCGTTCTGCGCGGCGACGGTCATCACGGTGCCGTGGTGCGGAAAGGCGACGACGACCGGCGCGGCCGCGGCTGCCGGCGCCGCGGCGGCCGCTTCGGCCATGCCCGGGATGGCCGCCGCCTGGAGCACCCCGATGAACGCCTGCAGCGTCGCTTCGTCCGGCCGCGGCAGGCCGGGCGGCGGCATCTGGCCGGCCTTCAGCTTCTGCACCATCATCGCGGCGATGTTCGGGGCGAGCGGCCCGGTCCCCCGGAAGGGCGCGAGCGACAGGCCGCCCGGCTTCTGCGCATCGTCATGGCAGCCGACGCAGTACTGCTGCACCAGCGCCGTCTGCGCAGCCGCCGGCATGACGGCCGGTGAGGCCGGCGCGGGCCCGGCCGCGGCCGCAGCCCCGCTCGACAGCCAGAGCGCGACCGCCAGCCCCCATCCCCGGTTCCACGGAACTCCGCTCCGCATCCCTCGATTCCCCCTCCGGGCCGGGCAGGCCCGGCCAGACGCGCCTGATGGCTCAGCAGGATGGCAGGAAAGCGCACACGTGGCTCAGGAAAAATTTGTCATTTATTGTCTCGGAGCGGCACGCCTTCTGGTCTCGCGGCGCACGGGCCACACGACCCGTGCTGCGGGGAGCGCGGGACGATCTCGGGGCGGTCGCCGTCTTACAGGCAGGAGACGACGGTACGCGTCCGCACCCTGACCACGAGGTTGCACATGGCAGTCCGCCTGGTTCGCCGGTATCGCCTCAACGCACTCGCCGCCGTGGCCCTGCTCCTACTGGCCGGACCAGCAGCCGCTCCGGCCGCCGGCCAGTCGGTCCCCCCCATCGAGCCACCGGCCGTACTCGCGCCGGTCGCGGCTCCGTCCGACAGCGCACCGACCTTGCGGCGGTACGTCCCGATGACCCCTTCCGGGCGATGGGACCAGTACTGGCGCGCGACGTTCCTCTCACCCGGCGCCTACTTCCGGGCACTGGGAGCGGCCGCCGGCGGGCAGTTCGCCAACGACCCGGCCGAGTGGGGACAAGGAGCGACCGGCTATGCCCGGCGGACCGCCTCGACGTTCGCCCGGTTCACTCTGTCCGACACGATCCGGGCCTCGACGGCCGCGGCGCTGGGCTACGACACACGTTATCTGCGGTGCGGCTGTGACGGGGGATGGCAGCGCCTGGGCCACGCGCTGAAGATGACGGTCCTCACGGCCGATGCGCAGGGCCGGATGCGGGTCGACATCCCCGCCGTCACCGCGGCCTACGGCTCCGCGGCGATTGCCGCCGCCTGGCTGCCGGGGCCCGCCCGTCCGGTTCATGACGGGCTGCGGGACGGTTCGATCCGGATCGGCGTCCAGGCCGGTGTGAACCTGCTGCGGGAGTTCGGACCGGAATTGAGGGCGGTCTTCGGGGGCCGCTAGCCCCGGCGGGCGGCTGCGTCGTACGGACACTCGCGCAGGTAGGCGACGAGGTCGGTGGAGACCATCGAGCCGCCGAGCTGCCGGATGAGGGTGGTGACCTGCCCGCGGTGATAGGTGGCGTGGTTCACGACGTGCTGGAGCTGCTGCCACAACGGCTGGGACGATCGCTCGCCCTTCATGTTCGCGTACTCGAGCGGCGCCGCCAGCGCCGCGTCGGTCTGCGCGGCGAGGAAGGCGTCGCGCTCGTCCATCAGCACCTCCCAACGCGGGCGCAGATCCGCCGCCGTCCGCGCCGGGAACCAGGCGGGCGGCGCCGACGGCGATCGGCCGTGCCAGCGCTCCAGCCAGATCCAGTCGGCCGCGGCGATGTGCGACAGCGTGGCGCCGACCGATGGAAAGCTGCTGTGGAGATCGCGCTGGAACGGCTCGTCGCTCAGCGCGGCCGCCGCCTCGAGCGTCCGGGCGTTGGCCCACCGGGTGTAGCCGAACAGCATCTGCAGGTGCGCGCGATCCATCGAAGCTCCTCCTGCCGTCGCGCCGCAGTCACCCGCGCGCGACAGCGCTCGCCGCCGGCGCGCTTGGCCGGCATCGCCCGGTGGGCTATCCTCCGGACATGGCCACCAACGAGCCGGCACCCACGCCCGCCGAAGGACCGGGCGCCTCGCCGCCGCCCGCCGCGCGGCGGCGCGTGACGCGCGAGACGCGGCTGCTGCTGCTGACCATCGGGGTCTCGGTCGCCGCGCTGCTCCTGCTCGCGCGCTTCCGGTTCCCGCTGCAGGTGCCGATCGTCAATCCGGCCCCGGCCCCCCTCGAGCAACTGGCTGCACGGGCCACGTACGACGAACTCGGCTCCATCATCGCCCAGCTGCAGGTACGCGTCCAGCCGGGACTTGCCGTGCTGCACATCGCCCCGCTCCCCTCGAGCGCGCCAGCCGACGCGCCGCTCGACTCGCAGTATGTGACCGCCGTCCGCGTCGATCGCCAGACGCTGCTCGTGGCACTCGGCCCGGGCGGACGCGTGCAGGGGCTGGTCGGGTCGAGTACGGCCGTCCCGGTCGTCCTGGCGCGCGACCCGGTGCAGCACGTGGCGCTGGTGCGCCTGCCCGGGAACGAAGACGCGCCGGACTGGCTGCGCGAACGCACGCCCAGTCTCGAGACACCGGGCTATTTCGCCGTGGCCGAGGGCGGGCGGGGCGGCCTGACGCTGCGGCCCCTCTTCGTCGGCCGCCTCGATCCGGTGAACGACCCGCGCTGGACCGGCCCGCTGCTGGCGATGGGCGGCTACGCCCGGGCGCCGGCGGGCAGCTTCATCTTCACGCTCGACGGCTCGCTCGTCGGGCTGGTCATCGACGACCAGGGCATGCGGCTCGTCGTGCCGGTGTCGAACCTCAGGGGCAGCGTGACGCGGCTGATGCAGGGGAACGCGGCCCAGGCGGGGGCGCTCGGCCTGCAGGTCCAGCGGCTGACACCCCGGCTCGCCGAGGCCCTGCGGGCGCCGCAGGGCGTCGTGGTGGCGGGCATCGACGCGGGAGGCCCGGCCGCCGGTTCGCTGCAGCCGGCAGATGTCATCCAGACGCTCGACGGAGAACCGACCTATTCGCCCGAAGCGTTCGAACACTGGACGTCCACCATTCCCGCCGGCGCGACCGCCACGATCACGTTCCTTCGCCAGGGACGCCCGATGACCGCCAGCATCGTCGCGCAGCCGCCTCGCGCGGCCACGGCACCTGCCCGCTCGCGGCCCGTGCTCGGCCTGTCGCTGCGGGCCACACCGGGCGTGGGCGCACAGGTGATGCGCGTGCAGCCGGACTCGGCCGCCGCCCGGGCCGGACTGCTCGCCGGAGACTTCATCGTCCGGTTCGGCGGCACGTCGGCGCCCGCCCCGGCGCTGGTGACGCGCGCGTTCGGCCAGGCGGCGCCGGGCACCTATCTCGTCGCGAGCGTGGAGCGCAACGGCCGTCCCCTCGTCGTGGCCCTCCGGAAGCCATGAGCGAGCGGCCCAGCGTCATCTTCCACGAGGTCGGCGGCCGCGATCCGATCGACGCCGCGCTGAGGACGCGTCGCGGCCCCGGCGGATTCGGCCGTCTCGATCTCCTGCTGCGCACCCGCCAGGCCCTGGGACTCCGGGCGACCCCGGCGCCGGCGCTCGTCTTCGTGCCGCTCGGCGTGCTGCTCGGCCCGCACGTGCTGAACCTGTTGAGCCCGAACGTCCTCGGCCACCTCGATGCGGTGGTGTCGGTCGCCCTGGCGACGCTCGGGGTCTTCGTCGGCCTGGCCCTGAATCCGCGATCGCGCCAGGACCGCCGGCTCCTGTGGGCGGCCGACCTCGAGAGCACGGTCACCATCGTCATGGTGGCCGCGGCCACGCTGTTCCTGCTGGTCGCCTGGCAGGCGCCGGTCGACGCCCCGCCACTGGCGGCCGCCCTGACGCTGGGCATCTGCGCGGCAGCGTCGTCGGGCGGCGCCGCCGAAGTGCGCGGCAACCTCTATCACGTCGTGGCCACGCACATCGCCGAGCTCGACGACGTGGTGCCGATCGTGGCGGGCGGGCTGGTGCTCGTCGCGCTGCGCGGGGCCACGGTCTGGCAGGCGGGCCTGCTCGCTGCGCTGACGGGGGCGCTGGGCCTCATCGTGGGGGCCGCCGGCTGGCTGCTGTTCGAGCGGGCGCACGACGCGGCCGAGCGCGGCGTCTTCGTCGTCGGCACCATCGTGCTGCTCGGCGGCCTCGCCGCCTACCTGTCGCTGTCGCCGCTGCTGGCCGGGCTGGTGGCCGGATGGTTCTGGCGGCAGTCGCCCGGCCGGGCCGACCGGATCATCCGCGACGACCTGCAGAAGATCCAGCACCCGCTCGTCATCCTGCTGCTGATCACCTCGGGCGCCAGCCTCGAGTGGAGCCGGCTGGCGCTCTGGCTGTTCGCCCCCTTCGTCCTGTTCCGGGTGGCCGGAAAGCTGGCGGGCGCGAAGGCCGCCGAACGGCTGGCGGCGCCCGTGACGGCGGCCGAGCTCGGTGCGTACCTGCTGCCGCCCGGCGTCATCGGGATCGCCTTCGCGCTGAACGTGCTGCAGGTGGCCCCGCCGGTCACCGGGTCGGCCGTCATGGCGGCGGTGGCGGCCGGATCGCTCGTCTGCGAGCTGCTGGCGCTCATCGAACTGCCCGGCCGCGGAGACGAGGCATGAAGCGCATCCTCGCCCTCGTGCTCGTCGTGGCCGCGACGCTCCTCGCCCGCCAGGCGGGCGGCGAAGGCCTGCGGACCGCCGCGCTCGGCCTGGGCTTTGCGCTGATCGCCGCCGCGCTGGCGGGCGATCTGTTCGAGCACCTGTGGCTGCCGCGCGTGAGCGGCTACCTGATCTTCGGCCTGGTGTGCGGACCGTCGGTGGCGAACATCATCTCGCGGTCGATGGCCCGCGAACTGCAGCTGTTCAATGGCCTGGCGATCGCGCTGATCGCCTTCATGGCCGGCCTGGAACTGAACATCCGCCACCTGCGCCCCCGGCTGCCGGCCCTCCTGCGATTCGGCTGGCGGACGATGGCCCTGCTCTACGGCGGGCTGTTCGCCGCCTTCTGGCTCTCCTGGCCCTGGCTGCCCATCGACCCGGCCGCCACGGGACTGGCCCGGCTGGCGCTCGTCGTCCTGCTGACGACCGTGGTGGCGAGCTTCTCGCCCACGGTCACGATCGCGGTCATCACCGACACCCGCTCGCGGGGGCCGCTCAGCGAGGCCACGATCGCGCTGGTCGTCCTGGCCGACCTCGCGCTGATCCTCTTCTTCACCTTCTCGATGCAGGCGGTGCGCTGGGCGCTCGGGGGCGCGGCCGAACAGACCGTCGGCATGCTGCCCCGCGTGACGTGGGAGGTCATCGGGTCGCTCGCCTTCGGGGCGGCCGCCGGATCGCTGTTCGCGCTCTACATGCGATACGTCGGCCGTGAGCTGACCCTGGTGCTGCTCGCGCTCTGCGTCGTCCTGAGCGGCGTGGGCGCCCGGTTCGATTTCGAGCCGCTCCTGGCCGCCCTCGCGGCCGGCCTGGTCGTGGAGAACATCGCCGCACCGGGCAGCGTCGCGCTGAAGGAGGCCGTCGAGCAGGGCGCCCGCCCCGTGCTGATCGTCTTCTTCGCCGCCACCGGCGCCTCCCTCCATCTGGATGCCCTCGCGCTGGTCGGCGTCGTCGCCCTCGCCGTCTGGGTCCTGCGCCTGGTGCTCATCTATGCGGGGACGACGTTCGCCGCGCGGCGATCGACGATCGACCCGGCGGTCGGCCGGTCGGTCTGGATGGGGCTGGTGTCGCAGGCCGGCGTGACCGTCGGCCTCGTGATCATCGTGGCGACCGAGTATCCCACCTGGGGGCGCGGCGTCGAGGTCCTGATCGTCGCCCTCATCTCGCTGAACGAACTGGTTGGCCCCATCCTGTTCCGCTCGGCCCTCGCGCGGCACGGCGAGATCGCCCGCATGGACGCCCCCGCACCGCTCGAGGCCGTGGCCGATCCCGCAGGCACCTGAGCCCGCCGTCCCGGCCCCCCGCTAGCGAGGTACACTGAGGCATCATGTCGTCCCTGCCCGGCGAAACGGACGGCCGCGCCCCCGACGGCGATCTCGATGCGCTGCTGGCGCTCGTCCACCGCAGCCGCCGTCTGCTCGTGCTGACCGGCGCGGGCTGCAGCACCGAGTCCGGGATTCCCGACTACCGCGACACCGAGGGGGCCTGGAAGCGGAAGCAGCCGGTCCAGTACATGGACTTCGTGCGCAGCGAGAACGTCCGCCGCCGGTACTGGGCCCGGAGCTTCGCGGGCTGGCAGCGCTTCTCCCGGGCCGAACCGAACACCACGCACCTGGCCCTCGCCCGCCTGGAAGCAGCGGGCCTCGTCCACTGGCTCATCACCCAGAACGTCGACGGCCTGCATCAGCGGGCCGGCAGCCGACGCGTCACCGATCTGCACGGCCGGCTCGACACGGTGCAGTGCCTCGGCTGTCGCGCGACGCAGCCGCGCGAGACGTTCCAGGCTGCCCTCGACGCCCTGAATCCCGGGTGGCGGCACGCCGCGGCCGCGGCGCCGGACGGCGATGCGGACCTCGAGGGCGTCGACTTCACCGCCTTCACCGTCCCCGCCTGCGCCGCCTGCGGGGGCATACTGAAGCCGGCGGTCGTCTTCTTCGGGGAATCGGTGCCGCCCGACCGGGTGAACGACTCGCTCGACCGCCTCGCCGAAGCCGACGCGCTGCTCGTCGTCGGGTCGTCACTGATGGTCCGCTCCGGCTACCGCTTCGCCGTCGCGGCGGCCGAGCGCGGCATCCCGATCGCCGCCGTCAACCTCGGGCGGACCCGCGCGGACGACCTGCTCGCCGTGAAGGTGGAGGGGCGCTGCGGCGTCATCCTGCCGCGCCTCAGCGCGGCGCTCGATCTTGCGCCGGCGCCGCCCGGCCCTCACGCAACGCCCGCGGCGCTTCCGGCGTCTTAGCGAACGACCAGAGCCGGCCGTCCATTCCGGGCGACGGCAACGCGCCGCCAGCGGTCGCGCAGTCACGACGGGCGGACGCAGACAACGGAGGAGACATGCAGAAGCGATTGACAGGGGCGATGGCGGGGGGCCTGCTGGCCCTGGGCCTGATGGCGGGGGCGATGGCACCGCTGGCCGCAGCCGCGAAGACGTTCACGGGCGAGGTGGGCGACTCGATGTGCGGCGTCACGCACATGGAAAGCGACGCCGTCGCCTGCACGCGCGACTGCGTGAAGGGCGGGTCGGACTACGCGCTGATCGTCGGCGACAAGGCACTGACGCTGAAGGTCGCCAACGCCAAACTCAAGGCCGAGCTGAACAAACTGGCCGGCAAGAAGGCCACCGTAACCGGCGAGGAGAAGGGCGACACGATCGTGGTGACCGCCGTCACGGCCGCCAAGTAGCCTGCCGGCTGCGGGGGACGGGAGTTCGCTCTCGTCCCCCGGCTTCCGTTCCCTCCCCCCGCCACCTCATCTTCAGCTCCCTGGCGGCCGCCGTCCTCCTCTTCCGGACAGGCTGACCTCCCTGCAGGACAAAAATTTCTGGACGGGCGGAAAATTTCGGCGTATCGTTCAGCCATCTTCGATCTCTTCAGTCTCTTCAGTCCGGCAGAGGTCTTGCTCTCGGGATGTAGCAGGAGGGCGTCACCATGACCCGGTCCATCGTCGCGTCAGGTCCCGAGCCCCTGGTTCATCGCAATCGCGGTGACGTGGTCTCGCCGCGCGTCGAGAATCGCCCCACGGTCGCCTGCTCGGATGCACTCGACGTCGTCTGCCTGGCGGTCGTCATCACGCTCATCGGCGCCACGCTGCTGTTCGTCTTCTGAAGGGCCCGCGCCGACCGACAGGGCGGCCACGCGCCGCCCTGTGCGGCACCCGGCCCGATCCGGTCCTTCCCCGACTCCCTCGACATCAGACGTGATTGCGGAGCATCAGCTCCTTCGGGTGTGGCTCCAGGTAGACCTGATCGGCGAGGTACGCCACGCCGAGCTGCCGTACGTAATGGCGGACGAGGGTGAGCGGCACGACGAGCGGCACCAGCCCCTGGCGGTAGTCCTCGATCGTCTGCAGCAGCTCGTCGCGTGACGCGGCATCGAGCGTCCGCTTGAAGTAGCCGACCATGTGCTGCAGGACGTTGGTGTGGCGCTTCGGCGTCGCCATCACCTTCAGCGCGGCCATGAAGGCGGCCGGGTACGTCGCGAGGATCTCCTGGTGCGGCAGCCGGCTGGCGCCCGCCACGAACCGGCCGAGGTCCTGATAGGCGCGCGGGGCGTGCGCCATCAGCACGAGCTTGTGGCGCGTGTGGAAGGCGACGAGCGCTCCCACGGTCCACCGCCCGCCGAACAGGTCCCGCAGCCGGCGGTAGGCGAAAATCCGCTCGATGAAGTTCTCGCGCAGCCGCGGGTCGGAGAGCCGTCCCTCCTCTTCCACCGGCAGATCGGGCAGCCGCGCCAGCAGCGCCGAGGCGAACAGGCCGCGCCCCTGCCGCGCGGGCATCCCGTGCGCCCCGTAGATCTTGACCCGCTCCATGCCGCAGCTCGGCGAGTCCTTCTTCAGGACGTAACCGCAGAGGTCCACGGCCGCGAGCGCCTCGACGCGGCGGCGCGCGTAGCGCACCATGGCCTCGGTATGATCCGCGCCGCTCCGGACCCCGAGCATCTGCAGGGCGTCCGGCCGGCCCACCAGCCGCACCGCTTCCCGAGGCGTCCCCATCCCGACCTCCACCTCGGGGCAGACCGGCACCCACTCCACGTACTTCCCCAGCGTGTCGACCAGGAAGCCGTCCCGCTTGTGGCCGCCGTCGAAGCGGACCTGCTCGCCCAGCAGGCACGCCGAGATGCCGATCCGGATCGGCCGGTCGGTTGCCGTCACGTCACCCTCCTGGTGGCGCCGCGGATGAGGACCGCGCGGGCCCCGCACGGGACGGGGCACGGGCTGGCGATCGCGTGAAAACCGCGGCTCCCGGAATAGTACCGGATCGGACCTCCGGCCGCCCGGGGTAGAATCTCCCGGCGCGCCCCATCCCGCGGCTGCGCGAAGGAGGTTCCGTGGAGCAGTCGACTCCCGCCGGCACGGGCCAGACGGGCCGCCCGATCCCCTGGTACCGCGAGGTCACGGCCGACCAGTGGCGGGCCTTCTTCGCCTGCTTCATGGGCTGGGTGCTCGACGGCTTCGACTTCACCATCCTCACCTTCATCCTGGTCGATCTCGAGCACAGCTTCACGGTCAGCAAGGCGCTCGCCGGCGCGCTCGGCACGGTGACGCTGCTGTTCCGGGTGGCGGGCGGCATCGGTGCGGGGACGGCGGCGGACAAGTGGGGCCGCAAGCTCCCGCTGATGTTCTCGATCCTCTGGTACTCGCTCTTCGCCTTCCTGAGCGGCTTCTCCACCTCCTACGCGATGCTGTTCGGCCTGCGGGCGCTCTTCGGCATCGGCATGGGCGGCGTCTGGGCGGCGGCGATGCCGCTGACGATCGAGCACTGGCCGAAGCACCTGCGCGGGATCGCGTCGGGCCTGCTGCAGGGCGGGTGGTCGTGGGGCTTCATGCTCTCGACGCTCGTCTACACGTTCGTCTATCCGCTGGTGAACACGCGCCCCGACTTCGGCTGGCGGGTGATGTTCTGGATCGGCGTCCTGCCGGCACTGATGATTTTCTGGATCGTCAAGCAGGTGAAGGAGAGCCCGGTCTGGCTCGCGCGGCAGGGCCACCTGAAGGAGCGGCGCCAGACCGACCAGGTGTCGCTCGTGCGGATCTTCCAGCCCGATCTCATCGGCGTCACGCTGCAGACGTCGATCCTGATGGGAGCCTTCATCTTCTCCTACCACTCGCTGACGTTCTGGTACCCGACGTTCCTGCGGACCTCCCACCTCGCGCCGCTCCGGTTCCTGGTGGCCTTCAACGCGGGCAGCATCGCCGGGGCCTTCATCTGGGGCCACCTCTCCGAGTCGCGGCTGGGGCGGCGCGGCTCGGCGATCCTCGCCATGCTCGGCGGCGTCGCGACGATGCCGATCTACGTGCTGAGCCACGACGCGACCCTGCTCTGGATCGGCGCGCTGCTGATGGGCCTGACCGCCTCCGGCGCCTGGGGCGTCGTCCCCTCCTACCTGACCGAGCGGTTCCCGACGGCCGCGCGCGGCGTGGGGGCCGGCTTCGCCTATCACGTCGGCGCGGGGCTGGGATCGTTCACGCCGTTCCTCATCGGGGCCCTGCAGGACCGGGGCATGGCGCTGCCGCACGCCATGATGCTGTGCATCACGACCTCGTGCCTGCTGGTCGCCCTGATGATGTGGATCGGCCCCGAGACGCGCGGCGTCGCCTTCGCCGGCGCCGACGAGGCCGGCGACACGGTGGGACTCGTGCACTGATCAGCCGTGCCGCCCCGGCGGCGCGGCACGTCCGGGCTACAATGAAGGGGCGCCTGCCGGACCGGCGCCGAGGCACCGGAACAGGCACCGCCATCGCCCATGCGCACCCACGACTCCGACCACGGATCCCCCCAGAAGCGCCACGAGGTGCGGGTGGCCGAGTTCGTGCTCCTGGCCGTGATCGTCGCTGGGGTCGTCTGGTTCGGCGTCGCGACCTGGCAGAACTACCGGATGTCCAGGCTGGAGACCCACGAGATGACGATCGCGACCCCGCGGTCGTTCATGCTCAGCGGGCGCATCACCGAGTCGGCCCCGACCACCGACGTCTACATCCCCGATGCGCAGGTCGAAGCGTGGGCGGGCACCCGGCAGGTCGCTACGGACAAAACCGACAAGGACGGGCACTATTACCTGCAGGGGCTCGTCGGCAGCATTCAGCTGCGCGTGAGCGCCGCGGGCTACCGCTCGTACACCAGCGACCTGCTGGCCTTCCGCGACGAGAACCTGAACGTGGCACTGACGCCCGAGCCGAAGACCGTCGACCAGACGATCACCGGCCAGGCGAAACCGACCGACCCGCAGTGCTATCTCATCCACGGCTGTCAGGTGTACCCGGTCAACGCGCATCACGACGGTCCGCTGGAGGCCACGCTCACCTGGCCCGACGAGGACGTGTACCTGATGCTGCAGCTCTACGTCCCGGCGACCGGGCAGATCATCACCCAGGGGCAGGACCTGTTCGTCACCCAGCAGGCGATCAGCGCGTCGCTCGCGGGCGGCACCGGCTATCAGCTGCGCGTGGTCTACGAGAACGGCCGCAAGCCGACGACGTTCACGCTCGTCACGACCCACCCGAACTAGTTCTGCGTGGGGCTCCGCCCCACACCCCGGCTCACTGCACTCGCTCGCCCCTGCGGCTCGCTCCGTTCCGTTCGCGGGCCTGCCGTGCAGGCCGTTACGCTGGGGGCTCCGCCCCACACCCCGGCTCACTGCACTCGCTCGCCCCTGCGGCTCGCTCCGTTCCGTTCGCGGGCCTGCCGTGCAGGCCGTTACGCTGGGGGCTCCGCCCCACACCCTCGCCTTCGCGCGTCGCGCTTCGGCGGAGCTCGCCGAAGCGGCCACGTGATCTTCCTGGCCGCGAAGGCGGCCGGCTCACTGCGCGCGGGGCCCCGACCACCGAAGAGCTGCGGGCCTTGACGGACGCCCGGGCGACGCTCACCGGGCTCCTGCGGCGGTGGACCCGGCTCGACGGGCAGGCCGGCTGAGATCGGCCGGGCGCACGGCGGGCGGACCGGCCCCGGAGGCCGGAGACAAGGTATGACAAGCGGCCGGCCTGCCGCCGGTGCGCCAATCAGCTATACTGTGGTGTGGGTCTGCTGACCCAACCTGGAGGCACGAACGATGTTTGAAGGCCTGTTGCAGCCGACGCACCTGATCCTGATCCTGGCCATCGCGTTGCTGGTCTTCGGTCCGAAGAATCTCCCTCAGCTCGGCAAGGGGCTCGGAGAATCGATCCGAGGCTTCAAGGAAGCCCTGAACGAGGGGAAGGATTCCGAGAAGGACAAGAAGCCGCAGCCGTAGCGGACCCGGACGTGTCCGGCGGCCCGTCGTGTCGCGGGCCGCGTTCTCCTCTCTTCCACGAAGCCCGCGGACGCGCGCGGGCGACCCGGACGGCTGACCGGCGTCCGTTCCCCGCCGGTCCCGGGTTGCACTTCCCGCCCCGCGTCGATCCGGGCGACCGCATCCCGGCTCCGCCCGCCCGATCGCGTTGCACGAGGACGAACCGATGTTCGAAGGACTGCTGCAGCCGGTTCATGTGCTGATCATCCTGGCCATCGCGCTGCTGGTGTTCGGTCCCAGCCGTCTGCCCGAGCTCGGGAAGGGGCTGGGCAAGAGCCTGCGCGACTTCAAGGACACCATGGACGGTGCCGGCGACAAGCTGATGAAGGAAGTCGGCGTGTCGGCGGAGGACGCGAAGAAGGTGACCGACTCGCTGCAGGCGATGCGCGGCCCGAACCTCCAGAAGACGCTGGCCGCCAAGGCGCTGGAGCACACCGGGCTGGGGGATCTGACGGCGGGCCCGACGGCCGCCGCGGCCGCGCCGTCCCCGGACGCAGCGGCACCGGCCCTCGAAGCGACCGCACCGGCGGCGGAGCCCCACACGCCGGCCGTCTCCGCCGCTCCCGCAGCGGCGGCACCGGCGTCGCCGGGGGGCGAGGGCGGGAAGTTGTGAACTCAGAACTGAGAACTGAGAACTGAGAACTACTCGTACCGCAGCGCTTCGATCGGATCGAGCGACGCCGCCTTGTGGGCGGGATAGTAGCCGAAGAAGATCCCCACCAGCGCCGCGAAGGCGAAGGAAATCACCGCCGACAGCGGCGACACCAGCGTCGGCCAGCGGAGCAGGTGCGAGATCACGATCGCCAGCCCGCCGCCGAGCAGCACGCCAATCAACCCGCCCACCAGGCACAGCACGACCGACTCGGTGAGGAACTGCTCGCGGATCGAGCGCGGCCGGGCGCCGACCGCCATGCAGATGCCGATCTCGCGCGTCCGCTCGGTGACCGACACCAGCATGATGTTCATGATGCCGATGCCGCCGACCAGCAGCGACACGGCCGCAATGCTGCCGAGCAGCAGCGTCATGATGAAGTTGGTCTGACTGGCGGCATCCGCGACGTCGGTCATGTTGCGGACCATGAAGTCGTCGGGCGCGCGCCCCTGCAGGTTGTGCCGCTGCCGCAGCAGCGACTCGATCTGGTTCTGCGCGACGCCCGCCAGCTGCGCGCTGGCCGCCGACACCATGATCTGGTTGATGTGGCGGATGCGGTCCCCCAGCATCTTCTTCTCGACCGTGGTGTAGGGCATGATGGCGATGTCGTCCTGATCCTGCCCGACCATCGACTGCCCCTTCGCCACCAGCACGCCCACCACCTTGAACGGCAGGTCGCGCACCCGGATGATCTGCCCCACCGGATCCACGCCCGGCAGCAGGTTCGTGGCCACCGTCGCCCCGAGCACGACGACCCGGGCGGCGGCGTGCACGTCGGCCGCCGAGAAGAACGCCCCCTCCTGCACCGGCCAGTCGCGGATGGTCGGGAAGGCCTCGTTGGTCCCCTGAATCCGCGTGTACCAGTTCTGGTTGCTCGCGACGAACTGCCCCGAGGAGAAGACCACCGGCGAGGCCGCCGCCACCGCCGGGCACTCGCGGACGATCGCGTCGGAGTCGTCGGCCGTCAGGGTTTCCTTCGCACCCGCGCCGAGCCGCACCCCGCCCTGGGTGATGCTGCCGGGCCAGATGAACATGATGTTCGTCCCGATGCTCTTGATCTGGTCCTGCACCATCGCGGTCGCGCCCTGGCCGACCGACACCATGGCGATGACGGCGCTCACGCCGATGATGATGCCGAGCATCGTGAGCACCGACCGCATCTTGTTGCGGTTCAGCGCGCGGAACGCCGACCGGACGACCGGCCACAGGGACATCATGAGGAGGCCTCCGTCTCTCAGAACCGGAACCGGAATCCGCCGCCACCGGGCCCGCCGGGCCGCCGGGCGCCCGCCGACATGTCGCCGGTGATCACCTTCTGCCCCTCGTGCAGGCCGCCCGACAGCACTTCCGTGCTCGCGCCGTCGGAGATCCCGACCAGCACGCGGATCGGCTGCGGCTTCCCGTCGTCGCCCACGACCCAGACGAGGGCCGGCCGGCCGCGCGGCGGGGCCGCCGGCGGGAACTTGATCTTGTCGTCCGGGTTCCAGAGCTGCCCGGGCGCGAGCTCCTGCCGGCCCGGTTCCGGCCCGACTCTCACATCGTCGATCATCGTGCCGCCCCGATGCCCGGCCTGGCCGCCCCCCGCGCGCCCGCCTGCG
>JAGWRA010000217.1 GCA_028876655.1 Acidobacteriota bacterium
CAGCGAGACGCTGTCGAACATCTCGATCTCGCCCGTCCAGGCCGGCGTGATCTGGGTGGGCAGCTACGACGGCCAGGTCCACGTCACCCGGGATGGCGGCAAGACCTGGAACAACGTCACCGCCAACATCCCGGGGCTGCCGCCCTGGGGCGAGATCACCCGCATCGACCCGTCGCACTTCGCCGCCGGTACCGCCTACCTGAGCGACGACCTGATGATGATGGGCGACTACAACCCCTACATCTACAAGACGACCGATTTCGGCCGCACCTGGACCAGCATCTCGGGCGACATCCCGCACACGCTGTTCAGCTTCGTGCACGTGGTGCGCGAGGACCCGGTGCAGCGCGGCCTGCTCTACGCCGGCACCGAGAACACGATCTACGTCACGCTCGACGACGGCGCACACTGGATGCCGCTGAAGAACAACCTGCCGGCGGCGCCGATGTACTGGCTGACGATCCAGCCGCACTTCAGCGATCTGGTGGTCGGCACCTACGGGCGCGGCATCTGGATCCTCGACGACATCACGCCGCTGCGGAGCTGGGCGGCGGTGACGCAGGCGGGCGCGGTGCATCTCTTCAAGCCGCGGCCAGCCTACCGCTTCCGGCGCTCGGTGCTGGTGCCGCAGAGCGGTCCCAACGATCCGGTGATCGGCCAGAACCCGCCGTACGGAGCCGACCTGGACTACTACCTGCCCGCGGGCGCGAAGTCGGCGACGCTGACCATCCGCGGCAGCGACGGCCAGGTCGTTCAGACCGTCAAGGGGACCACGCGCACCGGGCTGAACCGCGTCTGGTGGAACCTCCGCTACCCCATGCCGACGGTGGTGCACCTGCTCACGCCGCCGCCGGACAAGCCGTGGGTCAAGGTGGGTCCGGAGGGATGGCGTCCGCTGGTCGCCTGGGGCGGCCAGTCGGGCTCGCCGCGGGTGGTGCCCGGCACCTACCAGGTGCAGCTCACCGTGGACGGCAAGGGCGTGGGCACGGAGCCGTTGACGGTGCTCAAGGATCCGGCCGCCTCCGGCACGCAGGCGACGATGGAGGCGCAGCTCAAGTTCGCGCTGATGATGGGGAACGAGATCAGCGACGTGGCGGAGATGATCAACGGCGTCGAGACCACGCGCAAGCAGTTGGAGGACGCCGTCGCCGTGCTGGCGCAGCATCCGGGGACGGCGGCAGCGGTGCAGGCCGATCGTGCACTCGAGGCGAAGTACGTGGCGTTCGAGGGGAAGCTCTACGACACGCACCTGGCCAGCGAGAGCGTTGAGGAGTCGTTCATCACGCCGGTGCAGCTCTACGCCAAGCTCTGCAGCCTGGCGGCCGACTTCAACGGCACCGGCCGGTACGGCGGCGGCGCCGACCTGGGGCCGACCGAACAGGCCATCGCCGTGAACAAGACGCTGGTCGGCGAGATCGACCAGGTGCGGGCGGGACTGGCGGCGCTGAACCGGACGGAGGGCGAGGCGTTCAACAAGCAACTGCGCTCCCTCGGCCTGGGCCTGGGGATTCAGTACGCGGCGTTGCCGGCACAGCGGTAGCCGGCAGCCTCCGGCGGCCTGGCGCCAACCGGCCTCACCGTGGCCACTTGACAAAAGAAGCTTCTGGAAGCTACCGTCGAATCCATGAGAGCTGTCGGGCTCAAGGTTCTGAAGAACAAGCTCAGCGAGTACGTACGCCTGGCCGCAGGCGGTGAAGCCGTCCTCATCACCGACCACGACCGCATCGTGGCGGAACTGGTGCCCCCCTCGCAGGGCCGGAGCCAGACCGTTGACGATGCGGTGCTGGCCGATCTCGTGCGCCAGGGCTGCCTGACGCCGCCGCTCACCGGCACCCGCGCGGCGTCTCCCGCGCCGCGTCAGCCGATCGCGCCTCTGGACGCGATCATGAACGAACTCGATCAGGACCGCGCGGATCGATGATCTACGTGGACACCTCCGTAGTCCTGGCCCAGCTCCTGGCCGAGGATCGCTGTCCTCCAGAGAGCCTGTGGGCGACACCATTGGTCTCGAGCCGTCTCACCGAGTACGAGGTCTGGACGCGAATCCATGCCCGCAGTCTCGGACGCTCGCACGGTCCACTGGTGCGCGAGCTCTTTGCGCGTCTGAGCTGGCTCGAATTGACGCCAGTCGTGCTGGCTCGCGCCCTGGAACCCTGGCCAGTCGCGATCCGCACGCTGGATGCGCTGCACCTGGCCGCCCTGGACTTCCTCCGCAAGCATCAGCAGGATATTCCGCTCGCGACGTACGATGCCCGCCTCGCCACCGCAGCCGATCGTCTCGGAATCGGGTTGTTCCCCCTGTAAGGGTCAAGGGTCCCCGTTGACGCCGGTGTTCTACACGTACATGGATGGCTTGCAGAGACTGAGGAGCCGCCGCAGGGTCAGAGCAGCGGAGGCCGAGGCGCAACCGGCCGCCGGACATCAGGAGGCGCTGCCCGTGCCACAGTCCAGCCGGCTGGCGTCCGAGTAGTCCCGCGCGAGGACGGCGACGTCATGACGCCGCCTCCCGCGCCGTACAATAGCTCCGTGCAACTCCGCCTCCCCTGGGACGTGCTGGCGCCCCGGCGTCGGGCGCCGCGCGAGCACGCTATCACCATCGCCGGCGCACCGATCGCCGTCGACATCGTCCGGCACCACCGGGCACGGCGGTACGTGCTGCGGGTTGGCACTGACGGCCGGATCCGGCTGACGGTGCCGCGCCGGGGATCGATCGCCGCCGGCCTGCGATTCGCCGAACGGCAGGCAGCGTGGATCGCGCGGCAACGGCAGCGGCAGGCCGAACGCGACCGCCCGTGGACGGATGGGACGACCGTGCTGATGCGCGGTGAATCGATGACACTGCGGGTGGCCGGCGGGATGATTCACCTCGGCGGCCAGCACGTCATGCTCGACAGCGGCGACGTGCGCCGGACGCTCGAGCAATACTGGCGCGCGCTCGCCGAGGCCGAGTTGCCGGGACGCTGCCGCGAACTGGCCGGGCAGTTCGACGTCCAGTCACAGGTCGCACGCATCTCGGTGCGCAACCAGCGCTCTCGCTGGGGCGCCTGCTCCACCCGCGGCGTCATCACGCTGAACTGGCGCCTCGTCCAGATGCCGCCGGCCGTGTCGGACTACGTGATCCTCCACGAGCTGACGCACCTGCATCACCCCAATCACTCGATCCGCTTCTGGCGCGCGGTCGAACGCGTCTGCCCGGACTGGCGCGAGGCCGAGCGCTGGCTCCGGAAGAACGGCCGCCACCTGCTCTGACGCCCGCACGCCTCTGCACGCCGCATCTCACGAGCGGCGCTGACGGCGGGCGCGTCACCACGCCCGCCGTCCCCCGCCCGTTCACGAACGACGTGAGCTGGTGCCGCGACGGCCATCGTCTCGGCCCGCCGGCCCCGTCCGCTCTTCCCCATGACTCGCGCCGCCTGTCTCGCGAGTCTGCCGCGAGTGCCAGGCGCCCCACGCAACACCGATCACGCTCAGCGTGAGGATGGTCAGCACGAATATCTCATCAGCGTTCATCGACGCCCCCTGCAATCTGTCGAGTCGACACACGACGGGCGTGCCGGCTCGCCGGTCCTGATGCGACGAGCCACAGGGCCCCGTCAGAGCGCGCGTGTCAGGGGAAGCGGTGGAGCGCGCGGCGCCGTCAGGCACCGCAGACCGGATTGGGGCCAGAGACGGGTCGACGGCCTGGCGACCGCGGCGGCCGCCGACGGCTGCAGCCGGAGGCCGGTGGACGCCAGCGTGCTGCCGGCGTGTGCCGCATGACCGGCCCGCGCGTCGAGGCGTTCGCCGCTGACGCGAGGCCGGAGGTCGTGGGAGACCGCCACGGGTGCGACCGCGCTCGGCACCACGTGCAGGGCCCCGGCAGGCCGGATGGTCTGCGTCGGGACACCGAGCAGCGTCAGCCCCGCCAGGAGGCTGACGATGAGCGGTTGGCGGCCACGCAGGTTCATGACCCTTCCATCGTGACCGGCCGGTCCGGGTCTGTCAATCCGGCGGCGCGTACCGGTCGCGCCGGATCAGCTCCGGCACGCTCAGGATCAACGCCGCCGGCACGTCGAGCACCTGCAGGGTCTGGCGCGTCATCTCCGCGGCCGCTTCGAATTCGGGCGACGTGACGTGCTCGACCCCGAGCGCGCGCAGATCGCGCACCGCGTCCGGGCCGTCGGCCCGCGCGACAACGGCCAGCCCGGGGTGCAGCCGGCGGGCCGCCATCATGATGGCCCGGACATCGGGCAGGGCCGGCACGGTGATCAAGAGGACCCTGGCGCGTGCGACACGGGCGGCCTCGAGCACCACCGGCTGGCTCGCGTCGCCATAGATGACGGGCAGGCCGGCCGCCCGGGCCGACCGGACGTGCCGATCGTCGAGCTCGATCAGCATGCACGATTGATGCAGGCGCGCGAGCGCATCCGCAGCCGTCCGCCCGACCCGTCCGGCGCCCGCAACCACCACATGACCATCCAGGCCGTCCAGCGGCATGTTGAACGGCTCGACGGCCTCGCGCTCTGCCCGTCCGGCGAACCGGCGGTAGATCCACGGCGTCGCGCTCGAGACCAGGGGCGTCGCCGCCATGGTGACCACCGCCGTGTTCAGGACGAGCGCGTAGAACTCCGGCGTCAGCGCGCCGCTCGCCCGCCCGACGGTTGCCAGCACGAAGGCGAACTCGCCGACCTGGAAGAGAGTCAGCCCTGAGGCCAGCGGGACGATCCGCCGGTAGCCGAACAGCCGGACGACGCCGGCGACGATGACGGCCTTGCCGACCGCGACGACGACGATCACCAGCACCAGCGTGGGGAGCTGGCGCCAGACCAGCACCGGATCCAGCAGCATGCCGACGGTGACGAAGAACAGCATGCCGAACAGGTCGCGCAGCGGCACGATGTCGCTGAGGGCCTGATGCGCGTAGTCGGACTCGCTGACCACGAGGCCGGCGATGAAGGCCCCCAGCGCCGCCGAGAGCCCCGCCATCCAGGCCGCATATCCCACACCGACGGCGACCAGCATGGTCGAGAGCAGGAACAGCTCGCGCGACTGTCCTCGCACGACCAGCGCCATCAGCCGCGGGATCAGGCGGGTCGCCACCACCACGATGAGGACCAGCAGGACCGCGGCCCGGAGGATGGCCATGACCACGGGCAGGAGGCCGGCGGACGTCTGGCCGAGGGCCGGCAGGATCACCATCAGCGGCACGACCGACAGGTCCTGCGTGACGAGCATGCCCAGCATGACGCGGCTCGACAGCGTGCCGAGCCGCCCCTGGCTCTGCAACGTCTTCAGCGCGACCATCGTGCTCGAGAGCGCCACGATCGCGCCGAGCCACAGCGACGCCGTCCCCGTCCACCCGAGCCACCGCCCCAGGCCGGCACCGAGCGCGATCGTCAGGACGATCTGCACGGCCGCGCCGCCGATGGCCACGCCCCGCACGGACGCCAGTTGCCGGAACGAGACCTCGAGCCCGAGCGAGAACAGCAGGAGGGCGACCCCCACCTCGGCCAGTTCCTCGAGGCCCTGCACGTGGGCGACGGTGAATCCTCCCGTGAAGGGCCCGATGACGACGCCGGCGAGGATGTAGCCGACGAGCAGCGGCTGCCCCAGCCGGTGCGCGAGGTAGCCTCCGGCCAGCGCCGCCATCAGGACGAGCGTCAGGTCCGCGACCAGTTCCATGATGACCGCAGCGTACCATCACGGAACCGGTCGCCGACACTGTCTTCTAGAATTCGAACCGGAGCCCCAGCTCCAGCGTCCGCGGGTCGAGCGCGCCGTTGATCTGATCGAACCGCGGACCGTTCGCCAGGTTGAAGTTCACGACGGCGTTGGAATTCAGCACGTTGAAGACATCCAGCATGCCGGTCAGCCGGTGGCCGCCGATCGGCCACGCCTTGTCGAGCCGCAGGTCCAGCAGCGGCACGGTCTGCGACCGGTTCGCGTCCAGGTTCTGCAGCCAGAAGCGCTGCGTCCCGCTGCCGGGCAGCTGCACGGTGATCACCCGCGCGTAGTTCCAGCCGCTCTGCACGGCGAGGTTCGCCCCCACGCCGATCGCCCATGGCAGCGCGTACCGGCCCGACAGGTGGAACACCCAGTCGGTCGTCCGCTGCCGGTTCGAGACGGCAGGATAGGCGTTCTCGTAGTAGCCCTCCGCGATCGGATCGGCCTGCGTCAGCGGGCTGTTGCTGGTCCCGACCGGCGTCCGCAGGTCGTTCTGCCAGGTGAAGTCGTAACTGGCGTCGAGAAAGACCTCGTGTCCGATCTGCTCGTTGAACGCCACTTCGGCCGTGTCGTAGTCCGCCGCGCCGCCGCCTGCGCTGGCCGGCGTGTTGGCGATCGCGTTGTCGACGACACCCCGCAGGGCCTCCGGCACGTCGTAGACGGTGAAGGTCTGGACGGCCGGCGTCCCGCCGGTCACGCCCTGCAACGTCAGCGGCACGACGACCGGCACGGTGAACTGTCCCTGCCAGGCCGCGTTGAAGGTGGAGAGCGCGTTGCGGCTCATCTTGCGGACGTACGCCACGCGGAGCGCCGACTGGCGCCAGACCTGCCGCTCGTACGACACGTCGATCTCGTCGGTGTAGGGCGTCTTCAGATTCGGATCGAACGACGTGCTGGCGCCACCCGTGGACGCGACCAGCGCGCCGAGTTCCTGCGGGCCGTCGTAGAGCCCGTTGCCGTTCAGGTCGTGGAACACGTAGGTCCGCGTGTTCACCCCGCCCGGATCGACGCCCGCGAACATCGTCGAGAAGTTGTCGTCGTAGCGACCCCAGAACGCCTTCACGGCCGACCGCCCGTCGCCGGCCGGGTCGTAGCTGACGCCCAGCCGCGGCGCGAAGGTGTTGCGGACGAACAGCGTCCGCGCCGGCGTCGTGACAGCCGGGAAGACCCCCGCCAAGACCGGATCGCGCTTCGACGCGGTGTAGTACGGCCGCTGGCGATCGTAGCGGAGTCCCGCGGTGAGCGTGACGCGGTTCGCCAGGCTCCAGCGGTCCTGCGCATACAGTGCCAGGCGCCGGTCCCCATCGTCCGGCGCCGACCACGTGCGGCCGAGGTCCGCCGGATTGCCGAGATCGGTCAGCCGGATCTCGCTCGGCGCGCCGTTGCTGTCGAGATAGAGCAGCGGTCCGGAGGCGCCGCTGTACGCGACGCTGGTCCGATCGTCGAGCCACTCGAAGCCAGCCTTCAGGTCGTGACCGCCCCGGTGCTTCGTGGGCAGGTAGTACGTCGCCGTCCCGAAGACCTGCGGCTTGGCGGGATGCGCATCGAACGGGCCCGCGATCCCGCCCTGCGTGAACCCTGCGCCCGTATCGACGCCGGTCACGAGGTCGGTGCGCGGCGGATTGGTTCGATAGTCGATCGACGGCTTCTCGGGGAAGTCGTAGCCCCACTCGCCCACCGTGAACCCGGTGAACAGGCGGTTGGTCCAGACGCGCTGCCAGCGGCCGTCGTACATCCAGGCGTAGCTCGACTGCGCCAGCGTCGACTGCGGCCCGCGCGTCACCGACAGGCCGCGCAGCGGCGCCTGCTTGTGCTGCCACTGGTAGTAACCGATGAGCGTGTCGCGCGCCCCCGGCTTCCACGTCTCCTTGGTCGTCACGTCGTCGACGATGCCCAGGTCGGTCGCGACCGATTGGGGCACGCCGGAGATCGCCTTGTCGGCGTGGAAGTGGTTCCGCGAGACGAAGAACCAGAGCTGGTCCCTGAGGATCGGTCCGCCGAGATCGCCATGCGTCTCCCAGAACAGCAGGTTGGGCTGGCCGGTGAACCCGCGCGCGGCCGTGGCGGCGTCGACGTTGCGGCCGACGAACTGCCGCCCTTCCCAGGTCTGGTTGAACAGCGCCTTGAACTGGTTGCCACCGCTCTTCACGGTGGCGACGATCAGCGCGCCGGGCGTGTTCATCGTCACGTCCTGTCCCGCGGCGCTGACCGCGATCTCGCTCTGCGCGTAGTAGTCCTGGTAGAAGCCGGCGCCGCTGTTCCCTTCGGTCGTGTCGACCCCCTCGGTGATGACGCGGGCCTGGCCGGTGATGCCGAAGGCGTCGTACCCGGTCGCCTGGATCTTGTGACTGCCGCCGACGTCGAATCCCTGCATCCGGAGGCCCGGCGTGCGGGCCAGCGCGCCCCAGAGGTCGGTCGACGTCGGCACGCCCGTCAGCTTCGCCTCGTTCAGCGTGTTGCCGATCGCGGTCGTCTGGGTGTCGACCACGGGCGAGCCCGCCGTGACGGTGACCGACTCCTTTAGCGACGCCAGGGGCAACTGCGCGTCTACCGTCAACGTCTGGCCGACCGCCAGGGCGATCCGCTCGCGGGTCACGGTCTGGAAGCCGTCGAGGACGAACGTCAGCGTGTAGGTGCCGGCGGGCAGCGCCGGGAACTGATAGGTGCCGTTCCCCTCGGAGACGGCGACCTGCGAGCCGATGAGGGCGGGAGAGGTGGCCGTGACGGTCACGCCGGGGAGCGCGCCCCCCTGCGCATCGGTGACGGTGCCGACGAGGCGCGTGCCGGGCGTCTGCGCCCGCGCGGTCGAGGCGAGTGCGGCGAGTGCGATGGACAGGACGAGCAGACGACGAAGCGAGTGCATGGACGATTCCTCCGCGAAGTTCCGCATGTACATGAAAACGGCCGCCCGATGACGAGCGGCCCGTACAGCAGAACGGCCGCTCTTCGTGCGAGCGGCCGCGGCGTGTCCCGATGATGGCGTCGACAATCAGCGCAACAGGGTCAGACCACTCCCACCCGCCTGGGCATGCAGGCGCAGCAACACATGCACATCGCCATGACGGCGGCGTGGTGCGCGCGGGTGGAAGCGTTCGACAGCAACATCGGGATCCACTCTAGCGGCGGGCCGTCTGACGTGTCAACCCCGCGTCACTCCAACTGGTCAGCACTGTGCGCTTGCACGGCATGCCAGACCGCGCGTATGTATGAACGGGATTGGACGGCCGGCACGCATGGAGGATGCGATGATATTCAGGGTCAGGAGACTGTTCGCGCTCGGCCTCGCGGGACTGGCGGCGATGCTGGCCGGCAACGCAGCCGGCAGCCCCGGTGCTGGTACCGCGCCGGCGCCCCGATTCGTCGCCCTGCCAGGGGGCTCGGCCGGCATCGGGTTCGACGACCTGCAGTTCTCGGCCCGGCTCGATCGCGTGTTGATCCCCGCGGGGCGGACCGGCGACCTCGACCTCCTCGATCCGGCGACCGACGCCGTCACGACCATCAAGGGGTTCAGCGCGACCGGCCGCTTTGCGGGCGGTCATGGCGAAGGGATTACGTCGGTCACCGAGGACGGTCGGTGGCTGTTCGTGACCGACCGCACGGCGGATCGGATCGACGTGATCGATGCCGCGGCCCGCAAGACGGTCGCCTCCGCCCGGCTCGCGTCGGGTCCGGATTACGTGCGGTTCGTCGCGCCCACGCACGAACTCTGGGTGAGTGAACCCGGACGCGATCGGATCGAGGTCTTCCGGCTGACGGGCGACGCGCCGCCCACGCCGGTGCACGAGTCGTTCATCCCGGTGCCGGGCGGACCGGAGTCGCTGGTCATCGACGCGACGCACAGCAGGGCCTACACCCACCTCTGGGCCGGGAAGAGCGTGGCGATCGACCTGAAGGCACGGCGGATCGTCGGCACGTGGTCCAACGGCTGCCGCGGGTCGCGCGGGATCGCGCTCGATCCGGCTCACGGCTGGCTGTTTGCGGGATGCGCGGAGGGCAAGGCCGTCGTCATGGACCTGGCGCGCGGCGGCGCGCAGATCGGCAGCCTGCGGGCGGGCGCCGGCGTGGACATCATCGATTACAGCCCGGCGCTGCGGCACCTGTACGTCCCAGGCGCGACGAGCGCGACGCTGTCGATCCTTGCCGTCTCGCCCGAAGGGCGCCTGTCGCTGGTGGCCACCGTGCCGGCGGCGTCCGGCTCACACTGCGTGGTGGCCGACACGCATGGCCACGCGTACGTCTGCGACCCTCGGCGCGGCGGCCTCATTGTCGTGCCGGACGACCCTGTGTCGCCCGGGCGGTGAGCGGCGTCAGTGCCCGCCGAAGCTCGCGACGACCTCGATCGCCCGATCGACGTCGCGGGCGTTGGTGGGCAGTCCGACCGACGCGCGCATGGCACCGACGGTGGCGGACGGGCCGAGACAGTCGCGCAGGCCGGCCAGCGTGAAATGGTCGTGCAGCCCGTCGAGACAGGCGCGGGCCCGGCCCGGATCGCCCCCGAATGCCCGCTCGGAGGCGCCGGGATTGCAGAAGCAGCCGCCGCGCATCGCCACGCCCAGGTCCCGGCCGCGGCCCTCCACCTCCTCGAACGGCACCGGGTTGCCGGCACGATCGAGCACGTTGAACGCGATCGTGCCGCCGCGACCGACCGTCGATATCGGCCCGTAGATGCGGACGAGCGGCGCGCCGTCCCGGTGCGTGAGCGACGCGAGACCGTCGAGCAGGCGCGCCGTCAGCCGCTGCACGTGCGCCGTCAGGCGGGACATCCCGACGCTGTTCAGGAGCGAGAATCCGGGCGCGAGCGCCGCGATGCCGAGGAAGTTCGGCGTTCCGTCCTCGAACGCTTCGTAGCCCGGGCGCAGGTGGTAGCGGTCGAGGAACACCGACACGTACGTCACCGTCCCACCGGCAAACCACGGCCGCACGAGGCGCCCGAGCGCATCGAGCCGCGCGACGAGGGCGCCGACACCGGTCGGGAAGCCGAACAGCTTGTAGAACGAGAGCGCGACGAAGTCGGCGGGCGTCTCGCGGAGGCTGAGCGCGTGCGTCGGCACGTACGCCGCCGCGTCGAGCAGCACGTCGAAGCCGAGCGCCCGCGCGCGGCCGACCAGATCGAGCGGATGGACGACGCCCGAGAAGTTGGATTGCGCGGGAAAGGCGAGCAGCCCGCGGGTCTCGATTGCCTGCAGGTGCTCCTCGGGCTCGAGCAGCCGCAGCTCATCGTCCAGCGGCAGTTCGTGCACGGGGCCGCCGGCCCGCTTGGCGTACTCGTGGATGCCGCGCACGGAGTTGTGATTGTCGGTGGCGAGCACGAAGCCGGCGTTCGGCCCGAACGGGTAGGCCTCGCCGACCAGCTTCAGTGCGGCCGAGGCGTTGGCGGTGAAGACGACGCCGTAGGTGGCCGGATCCGCGTCGAGCTGCCGCAGCACGTCGGCACGGGCCGCGTCCAGCACGTGCGTGCTGACGTGCGACGGCGCGTGCGCCGAGTGCGGATTCCCGAACACGCCCCGCTCGAGCTCGCGCACGTGCGCTTCGATCTGCGACTCGGCATAGAGCGCGCTGCCGGTGAAATCGAGGTAGGCGAGGTTGCTGGCGTCCAGACGCGCGAACTCGCGCCGCCGGAGTTCCTCGAAGAAGGTCTCGGTATCGGCTGGCTGCGTCAGAGGCATACCAGCATTATCGCTCCAGCTTCCCTCGGCGATCATGCCCGCCGCCGGGTTCGACGCGGCTACGGCTGCGGCTGATCGGCAGCCTGTTTCAGGCGGTAGATCTCGAAGTTCGGACCGGGCCGCACGATCCCTCCGAAACCGGCCATCGGCAGGAAGAAGGCATCCGCCTGGTCGTAGATGCGACCGGGTCGCGGTGGCGCAGCCGTCAGGGTCGCCGCCAGCTCGTAGCGCTCGTGCACCAGCCGCTCGACTCCCGCCGGCACCTCGCTGTACAGCACGAGGGCCGAACGCTGCAGGATGATCCAGTCGGGCAACGGCCCACCCTCGGGCGTGAAGTGACCGTCTTCCCAGCCGCGCAGATGGATGTCGAGCGTCCGCCCGTCGAGTTCGTACGGCGCCAGCCCGTAGACGGAACCGGATTGATAGACGATGCTGCCCGGTTTGATGAGGTCGAACAAGGCGCGCGTGGCGACCAGCCGGTTGTCCGTCCGCGTCAGCAGGCGATCGATCTGCACGAGGCGGGCGGCCGACGGCGCCACGGCAAGGACCGCGACGAGGGCAATCGCCCGCGACTGCAGGGCCGGCCGCTGCGTCCGCATGGCGAGACCGACCGCCGTGACCACGAACCAGCCGGCCGCGATCGCCAGGAACGGCAGCGCAGGGATGATGTAGCGGGCGAACACCGTGTGTCCGCTGCCGGCGATGACGTAGTACGCGATCGGAAAGGCGAGCAGCACGGCCGACTGCCGCAGTCGCGTGACGAGCAACCCCGCCACGCCCGCCAGCCCGGCGGCATACACCGGCCATCCCAGCGCGAGCGGCAGCGTGAAGACGGCGTGGTACCACCAGCCGACGGGTGTGGCAAGGCCGTTGCCGCTGGCCAGCATGGACGCGACGCCGTGCGTGTCGTGGAGCACCTGGCGCCAGTCGAGGATGGCGTAGGGAAAGATCACGACGAACGTCAGCCCGAACAACACGCCGAACACGATCGCGGCGGGCACCAGCCGGCGCACTTCAGCCGCCAGCGTCTGGCGGCCCTCGATCAGCTGCTGCACGACCGCCACGGCGAACGGCAGGCCCACGCCCAGGCCGTTGTACTTCGTCGCCATCGCCAGGCCGCCGACGACGCCGGCGGCCGCAGCCTGCCCGAGGCGTCGCTCCTGCTGCCAGCGGACGATCAGCAGGACGGCGGCCACGACGAGCCCGGTCATGGCCACGTCCGTGACGCCGAAGTGCGAGTCGCGGCCGTGGAGGAACGACAGCGCGAGGAACAGCGCCGCGACCAGGCCGGTCGTCTCGCCGAACAACCGGCTGGCGAGCGCGAACACCCACCAGACCGTCAGCACGCCCATCAGCGCCGACAACCCGCGGTCGATGTAGAAGAACGGCACGAGGCTCTGCCGCCGGCTCTCGGCGAACGCGTGCAGCGAGGGCCAGTGGCTGAAGGGCCGGCTGACCTCGTAGTAGCCGGCATACAGAACGCCGAGCGCGTACATGTAGGCGGTCGGATAGTTGAAGTCCCCGGGCCGGAACTCCCCTTCGAGCGCCATGACGCCCGGGCCCGCCAGTGCGGTCTCGTCGGGGCGCGCCAGGTAGATCGGCAGGCCGAAGGTGAGGCCCCAGAACCGGACGACGGCGGCCACCAGCAGCACGAGCAGGAGCAGGCGGCGGACGAGTGGTGATTGC
The DNA here is from genome assembly GCA_028876655.1 of Acidobacteriota bacterium. Classification (GTDB taxonomy): domain Bacteria; phylum Acidobacteriota; class Vicinamibacteria; order Vicinamibacterales; family CAVVIG01; genus JAGWRA01. The sequence continues at coordinate 13,056 of JAGWRA010000217.1, forward strand.
GCGGCAGCACGATCCGGCCGGGTGTCGGCGTCTGGACTCACGGACGACATGATACCGCGGAGCCGGACGTGAGACGGTCGCGCGGCTGCGCGTCATGCGGACGGCCGCGTTCGATCCCGATTGAAGGCGCCGGAGCGCTTCGGTAGAGTAGGTGCGTGCTTCCGTCCGCGTCCGCCGGCCCGCCGTCTGCCCGCCGCGATCGCCTCCTCGTCGTCATCCTCTCGCTGGCCATCTTCATCGTCACGCTCGCGATCCGCGTGCGGGGGATCGGCGAGCACTTCTGGCTCCTCGAGGATCAGATGCGCGACTGGGGGATCGCGCTCCGCCCGTTCACCCAGCTGCCGCTCGTCGGATCCCCAACCCACGTCGGCGGCTACACGATCGGTCCCGCCTTCTACTGGATCCTCTGGCTGATCCGCGTCACCTTCGGTCCCTGGTTCCACGACCTGCCGCACGGGGGCGGCATCGGCCAGGCCACGCTGACCTCCGCCGTCGACGTCGTGCTGTTCGCCGCGGTGTGGAAGCGAACGCAGTCGCCCTGGCTGGGAGTCACCGCCGTGGCGGTGCTCGCCACCGCGTCCTTTCCGCTCTCGCTCGCCGCCGTCATCTGGAACCCGGTGATGGGCGCCACGCTGTCCGAACTGGCGATCGCGCTCGTCGTCCTCGGGTGGGCCGATCGATCGCTGGCCAGAACAGGGATCGTCGCGGCCGTGGCGTGGAGCGCCGTGCATGCCTACACCGGGGCGATCTTCGTGGCGCTCGGTGTCTTCGCCGCGCTCGTGCTCGAGCCGCTGCTGCGGCGCGACCGCCGGGCGGCGGCTCGCGTCGCGCTGGCCGTTGCGGCCGTCGTGGTGCTGCTGCAGGTGCCGTACGCCGTCCACGCGTGGCGCAGCGGACCCGGGCCGGGCGGGATGGATGCCGTGAGCGGCAGCATCGCGCAGATCGTGACGGGGCGTGCTCCTGCGCGCTTCGCCGTGAGCGCCAGCGGCTACGCCACGGCGGTGAACTACGACGTGGCCGGGCCGTGGAGCGTCCCCGCCATCGGCTGGGTGATGCTGGGGTGCGCGCTGCTGCTCGCGTTCGCGTACCGGCGGGACCCGGTCCTGCTCGTCGTCGTACTGCTGCCGCAGGTGCTGGCGGTGGTCGGGTTCGCCTTCTGGCTGTCCGGGCTCGACCCGTACTTCTACCTGCCAATCATGCCGGCCGCGGTGCTGACGCTCACCCTCGCCCTGCCCGGAGTCCTCCCCTCGCGGGCGGCCCGGCCGGTGGCCGTGGCCATGCTCGCGGCCGCGCTGATCGCCGCGCCGTTCCGGGTGCGATCGGCGACGCTCTTCCAGCTGCCCGAGTACGGGGCGCTCGTCCGGGGGGCCCGGACGATCATCAGCATGGGGACGCCCATCCAGGAGATCACGACGGCCTTCGACCTGCCGCAGCCGTTCGCGCCGATCTTCATCTACCGCATCCTCGGCGGCCAGTTCGATCCGCACTCGCCCTGGACGGCCGAGATCGAGCCCGGCGGCCGCGTCGAGTTCCACCGCGTCGCGCCGCAATAGGCCGCACGCGCGTCCGCGCCGCCGCCACATCGCCGCACCGCTGCTGCCATCCGCCGATCCCGTGCAACCCGGGCCTCGATCGTCCGACATCATGGTCTCGTGGCTGACCGTCGCAGGATGCTGATCGTCTCGCTGCTCGCCCTCGCAGCCGCTCTGGCGTACCTGCCCGATGCCGGCCACGGCTTCGTGAAGGACGATTTCGGGTGGATTGCGCGCAGCCACCTGGCGTCGTTCGCTGGCGTCGTCGCGCTGTTCCGCACGCCGGGCGACTTCTTCCGTCCCGTCGTCGGATTGTCCTTCGCCCTCGACCGCGCGATCGGCGGCTTGCAGCCCATCATCTACGGCTGGACCAACGTCGCCCTCCTGTTCGGCTGCGCGCTCGGCGTCTTTGCCCTGGCCCGCGCACTCGACCTGCCGGCCGAAGGGGCGATCGCCGCGGCGGCTCTCTGGCTCTTCAACTGGGACGGCATCCGGATGGCCGTGCTGTGGATCAGCGGACGGACGGCGCTCCTGCTGGTGCTCTTCGCCACGCTGGGCGCGGCAGCCGCGCTCCGGCGGCGATGGGGTCTGGCCGGCGTGCTGCTGCTCCTCGCGATGCTGTCGAAGGAGGAAGCGGTCCTCGTACCGGCGGTCATCATCGCGTGGGGC
>JAGWRA010000218.1 GCA_028876655.1 Acidobacteriota bacterium
ATCGGCCGGCTGCGCGACGGCGCGCAGCCCTCGCAGGTCTCGGCGCAGCTGACGACCGAGCTGCGGCGGTACCTGCTGGACCCCGCGAACGCAGGTCCCCACTACGACCTGACGAAGATCGACGCGCAGGTGATCCGTCTCGCCCCGGGCGGCGGCGGGATCAACGCGATGAAGGAGGACTACGAGCAGGGGCTGCTCCTGCTGATGGCCGTGGCGATCTCGGTGCTGTTCATCGCCTGCGCGAACCTGGCGAACCTGCTCCTGGCGCGCAGCACCGTGCACCGCGTCCGGACGGCCGTCGAGCTGGCGATGGGGGCGTCGCGCGCCCGCATCGTCCGCCGGCACGTCACCGAGAGCGTCGTGCTCGCGCTGCTGGGCGGCCTCGCCGGGCTCGTCGTCGCGGTGTACGCGAGCAAGGCGCTCGTGCTGATCGCCTTTCGCGGCGCCACCTACGTCCCGATTGCGACCGGCCCGTCCGTGCCGATCCTCCTGTTCACCTTCGGCATCTCGCTGCTGACGGGCCTCGTCTTCGGCGTCGGGCCGGCGTGGATGGCGTCGCATTCCGATCCGGCCGACGCGCTGCGCGGGTCGGGGCGGGTGATGCGCGACTCGTCCGCGCTGCCGCAGCGGGCCCTGGTCGTGCTGCAGGCGGCCGTCTCGCTGGCCCTGCTCACGGTGGCCGGCCTGCTGACGCAGAGTCTCGGCCACTTCCAGAACGCCCCGTACGGGTTCGCGCGCGAGGGCCGACTCGTCGTCCGGATCGACCCGCAGAGCGCGGGCTACACCTCGGATCGGCTGACCGGTCTGTACGAGAAGCTCGAGGACCGCCTGAAGCACACGCCCGGTGTCCTCTCGGAGAGCCTGTCACTCTATACCGCGCAGCAGGGGAACAACTGGGGCGAGGGGGTGTACATCCAGGGCACGGACCGCAAGGGCGGGTCGTCGTGGGACCGCGTGAGCGCGCACTACTTCGAGACGCTCGGGACGCCGATCGTCCGCGGCCGCGGCTTCAGCGAACAGGACACGACGAACTCGCGCAAGGTGGCGGTCGTCAACGAGGCGTTCGCCCGCCGGTACTTCCCGAACGAGAATCCGCTCGGCCGCCACTTCGGCAAGGACGAGCTGTCGCACGCCGGCGACTACGAGATCGTCGGCGTGGCGAAGGACGCGATCTATCACGACCCGTCGCGTCCCGTGCAGCCGATGTTCTTCGTGCCGCTGGCGCAGCGGGTGACCTACGACACGCCGGTGGACAACCGCGTCGAGGACGGCTCCATGTACATGGGGACGATCGTGCTGCACGTGCAGGGAGCGGCCGACGCCATGGCGCCGACGATCCGGCGCGTGCTCGCGCAGGTCGATCCGAACCTGACGCCGCTGTCGATGTTCAGCTTCGACGATCTGGTGCAGATCCAGACAAGCGCCCAGACGCTGATCGCGCGGATCAGCACCGGCTTCGGCGTCATCGCGCTCCTGCTCGCGGTCGTCGGCCTCTACGGCGTCACGTCGTACCGCGTCGCGCGGCGCACGGGGGAAATCGGGCTGCGGATGGCGCTCGGCGCCGACCGCGGCGACATCCGCGCGCTCGTTCTGCGCGGCGCCTTCCTCCACGTCGCGCTCGGCCTGGTGCTCGGCGTGCCGCTCGCATTCCTGGCGGCGCGCGCCATGCAGAGCCAGCTTTACGGGATCTCGCCCTTCGATCCGGCGACGCTCCTGGCGGCGGCGATCGTGCTCAGCCTGTGCGCGCTGGTGGCCAGCCTCCTGCCTGCGCGCCGGGCGGCCGCCATCGAGCCGATGCGGGCGTTGAGAATCGAGTAAGGGCTGCGGGCTGCGGGCTACAGGCTGCGGCGCAGGCCGTCGACTGCGGTCTTCAGTCTTCGGTCCGGCTCGTAGGGGCCGCCCGAGCCGGGAATTCAGGCGGGTGGCGGCCCCTGGAGACACCCGCATCTGCGCCAGGGGCGGCCATTCCGGTGGACGGGCGACGTCAGGCCGCCCCTACGGGTTCTATGAGCGCGGGAGCCGCCCGAGAATCCGGGCCTTCAAGCGTGACTGTGCGAGCGCCTGAGTCCCGAGTCCCTGAGCGCCTGACGACGATTCAGAAGCGCTACCGCTTCGGCTGGCTGTGCGCCGCGATGAACGCGCGGATGTTCGTTGACAGCCGCGCCAGGCTCGGCACGTGCAGCCAGATCATGTGGCCCGACTGGTAGTACTGCAGGCTGATGTGGTCCTGCAGGTTCGCCGGCAGCCCCAGGTGGTTCATTGTGTATTCCGTGGCGAAGAACGGCGTCGCGAAGTCGTAGTAGCCGTTGTTCACCTGGACGTAGAGATCCGGGTTCGTGACGAGCGCCTGCTGCAGATCCGGCCCCGCGTTCGGCTCCCCCGGGCCGCCATCGCGTGCCCCGCGCGTCGCGTGCCGCCAGTCCCACGACCGCCCCGCCTCCGCCGACGACACGACGTATGCCTGGTCGGTCTCGAACTTCAGGGCATGGGTCAGGTAGGTCTGGTACGCCGCGGTGAACGCGCCGTAGATCGCCGGCCGGATCGGATCGTACTCCGCGAACTCCGCCAGCGGATCGTACACGTTCCCCGAGTAGCGTGAGTCGAGCCGGCTGAGCACCACACCGTGGCTGCGCTGCAGCTCGGCGAGGAACTGGGAGACGTTGACGCGCAGGTCGGCCCGCAGCACGTAGTCGACGGGCAGGCCGGTGTACTGCGCGAGCTGCTGCCCGATCGCCTGCTTCCGGTCGGCGCTCAGGCCGGCTCCCTCCATCAGTGCATCGGCATACGTGGTGCGCGCGAACGTCCGGACCTGCTGCAGGAACGCCGGCAGGTCGGGCGGCTGCGGGTTCAGCAGTTTGTGGTACCACGCCGTCGCTGCGTACGTCGGCAGGTACAGCTCGTAGGGCAGATCCGCGCCGGGCCGGAACGACGTCGTCGCCAGGTCGAGCACCGACGAGATGAGGACGATGCCGTTGAGCGAGATGTTGTCGTGCGACTGGAGGTAGTTGCCGAGGACGGCGGACCGGAACGTGCCGTAGCTCAGCCCCATCAGGAACTTCGGTGAGTTCCAGCGGTCGTGGCGCGAGACGTACTTCCGGATGAACTGGGCCAGCGAGCGCGCGTCGGGATCGACGCCCCAGAAGTCGCGGTCGTGGGCCTGGCCGACGGCATGGCTGAAGCCGGTGCCGACGGGATCCAGGAAGACGAGGTCGGCCCGATCGAGCAGGCTGTACTCGTTGGCGACCATCCGGTAGGGCGGGGCGCCGCCGGAGGCGGCGTCGGGCACGACGACGCGCTCGGGCCCGAAGGCGCCGACGTTGATCCAGATGGAGGCGAACCCCGGTCCGCCGTCGTACAGGAACGCGAGGGGGCGGGTCGCGGGGTCTGTGACGTCGTCGCGCGTGTAGGCGACGTAGGACATCACCGCCGACGGTGCCCCCTGGCCGTCGCCGAGCACCATCGAGCCGGCGGTGGCGGTGTAGGGGATTGTCCGGCCGTCGAGCTGGATCGTGTGGTGCGTCGCGACGGCGACGTCCTTCACGGCCGGCGCGGCTGGTGCCATCATCATTGGCATCGGCGCCGGTCCGGCCGGGTGCGGCGCGCGGGCCTGCGCGGCCAGGCGTGGGGCCACGCCGACGGGAACCCAGCACCACAGCATCACGACGGCACACAGCAGGCGCTTCATGCGTCTTCTCCCGCGCGTATGGTACACGAGACGGGCGCGCCGGTGGACGCGACCTTGCGTCATTCCACTTGACACGCCAGTAGAGCCATGGCATCCTGCGTCTCATCGGACCACTGGCATGTCTAGTAAAGATCGCGTCGAGCTCCTGCAGGGCACGCTCGACCTCATCATCCTCCGCGCGCTCGGCACCATGGGGCCGCAGCACGCCTACAGCCTGGCCACGCGGCTCGAGCAGATGGCCGACCATCCGTTCACGCTGAACCAGGGGACGCTCTATCCCGCGCTGGTCCGCCTCGAGCAGAAGGGGTGGATCAAGGGGACCTGGCAGCGGACCGAGCACAACCGCGAGGCCAAGTACTACGGCATCACGAAGGCGGGGGAGCGGGCCCTCGGCCAGCAGACCGAGCGCTGGCGCCGCCTCGCCGGGCTGGTGAACAAACTCTTGCTCGACGAATCGTAAGTCCGCGCCTGCGGCCATGCCGAGCCGAGGACATGGAGATCCGAGGCGAGGCATCAGCGACGCCACGGCGTGGGGGGGCCACGCGATTGAATGAAGCTGGCGCCTGCGGCCATGCCGAGCCGAGGACATGGAGATCCGAGGCGAGGCATCAGCGAAGTCACGGCGTGGGGGTGGGGCCCCACGCCAACTGAACGATGCTCATACCGCTCCGCCGCTTTGTCGCCCGTCTCGCCGCCTTCCTGCGCCCGTCGCGCGCGGAGCGCGATCTCGCGCGCGAGGTCGAGGCGCACCTGGCGCTCATCGAAGACGAGGGCCGGCGGCGCGGGCTGTCGGCCGACGAGGCGCGGTTCGCCGCCAGACGGGCCTTCGGCGGCGTGGAGCAGGCGAAGGAACACCAGCGCGAGGAGCGATCGTTCATGCGAGTCGAACACATCCGGCAGGACCTGCGGTACGCCGTCCGCACGCTGCGGAAGTCGCCGGGGTTCACGGCCGTCGCCGTGCTGACGCTGATGCTCGGGATCGGTTCGGCGACCGCCATCTTCAGCCTGGCGGACGCCTCGCTGCTGCACCCGCTGCCGTTCCCGCAGGGCGACCGTCTCGTGACGGTGAACGAGATCGTTCCGCTCATCTCCCGCCGTCCGATCCGGCTGCCGGCCGCGGACCTGGTCGACTACGAGCAGCAGACACACGCCTTTTCCGCGCTGGGCGGATGGATCGCGCACGAGTTCGAACTGTCGGGCGCGCGCGAGTCGGAGCGCGTCACGGGCGCACGGGCGACGCCCAGCCTGTTCGACGTGCTGGAGGTGGGGCCGGCTTTGGGCCGCACGTTCACCCCGACCGAGGATCGTGACGGCGCGAAGGTCTGTGTGATCAGCCACGGCCTCTGGCAGCGCTGGTTCGGCGCCGACCCCGGCGTCCTCGGGCGCACGGTCGATCTCGATCGGGTGCCCTACGTCGTGGTGGGGGTCATGCCGCGCGGCTTCGAGTTCCCGCTGCCCGGTCCCGGCTTCGGCCGGGCCACCGACGTCTGGGTTCCGATGTCGCTGACGCCGGTCGAACGTCAGGCGCGGATGGACAACTGGAGCTTCAACGGCCTCGCGCGGCTCGGGCCCGGCGTCACGGTGGCGCAGGGGAGCGCCGATGTCGAGCGCGTGGCGCGGCGGATCGTGCAGAGCCTGCCGGCCGCCGACGCGGGCAAGGTCACCTTCCGTGCGATCGTCCGGCCGCTGGCCGGGCAGGTCTCGGGTCCCGTCCGTCCGCTGGTGCTCGTCCTGCTCGGCGCCGTCGGCTGCCTGCTGCTCATCGCCTGCGTGAACGTCACGAACCTGCTGCTCGCGCGCAGCGCCAGCCGCGCGGGCGAGTTCGCCGTGCGCGTGGCGCTCGGGGCCGGCCGGCGACGCCTCGTGCAACAGCTCGTGATCGAGAGCCTCGTCATCGGCATGGCCGCGGCCGCCGGGGGATGCCTGTTGGCCTGGTGGGGCGTCGGCGCGCTCGGGCGCGTCATGCCGGCGCGGTTCGCGCTGCTGGGGCAGGCGCACTTCAGCTGGCAGGTCCTGCTCTTCGCCGCGCTCGTGACGGTGGCGACCGCGGTGGCCGTAGGGACGGCGCCGGGCTGGCTCGCCACCAGTCGATCGGAAGCGGGGGTGCTGAAGAGCCGCAGCGCCTCGGGCGGCGGATCGCCCCGGCGCCTGCGCACGGCCCTCGTCATCGTCGAAGTGGCCCTCACGGTGATGCTGCTCGTCGGCGCCGGCCTGTTGATGCGCAGCTTCAGCGATCTGCTGCGCGCACCGGCCGGGTTCGAGCCGCGCGGCGCCGTGGCCGGCGCGGTCAGCCTGCCGGCGGCAGCCTATCCCGACGCGGTCCACGAGCGGCAGTTCTACCGGTCGCTGCTCGACCGCCTGCAGGCCTCGCCGGCCACCGAGTTCGCCGGCCTGGCGACGTCGCTGCCGCTCGACGGCGGCACGTTCCAGCGCGTCTTCACGCCCGATGGCTACACGCCGCCGCCGGGCGCCGCGCTCGCCATCGCCAGCATGACGGCCGTCAAGGGGGCCTACTTGCAGGCGATCGGCGCCACCCTCGTGCGCGGGCGCTACTTCACCCCGCAGGACGACGGCCGCGCCGCGCCCGTCGCCCTCGTCAACGAGTCGGTGGCCCGGCAGTACTGGCCGGGACAGTCGGCCCTCGGCCAGCGGCTGCGCTTCGGTGGCGACGATGGGAGCGTGCCCTGGCTGACCGTCGTCGGCGTGGTGGCCGACGTCAAGCAGGACACGCTCGACCAGCCGGCCGGCCTGCAGATCTTCGTGCCGATGGACCAGCTGGAGCGCACGATGGCCGCTCAGGCCTGGACGACCTTCCTGCCCATGGCGATCCGCTCGGTGTTCGTGGTGGTGCGCGGCCGTGGCGCGTCCAGCCTGCTCGCCACCGATCTGCGCGCGGCCGTCCGCCAGCTCGATCCGCAGCTCTCGATCGCGCAACTGCAGCCGCTCGCGGACGTGATCTCGGCGTCGGCGGCGCCGAACCGCTTCAACATGCTGCTGATGGTGACCTTTGCCGTGCTGGCGCTGGTGCTGGCCGCCGTCGGCGTCTTCGGCGTGATCGCCTACTCGGTGGCCCAGCGGACGCAGGAGATCGGTATCCGCCTGGCGTTGGGCGCCGATGCAGGCGCGGTTGCGCGCATGGTGCTGCGCGGCGGCGTCGGACTGGCGCTGGCCGGTGTCGCGATCGGGGGGACGGCGGCCGCGGGGCTCGCGCCGCTGCTGCGGTCGCTCCTGTACGGTGTCGGCCCGTTCGATCCGCCGACGTTCATCGGCGCCGCCCTGGTGCTGCTGGGCGTGGCCGCGGCGGCCACGTACGTCCCCGCGCGCCGCGCCAGCCGGATCGATCCGCAGGTGGCGCTGCGGAGCGAGTAGCCTCTACAGCGCCTTTGGCCACTGCCGGCGTCCATGGAACACGGCGACGATCTCGATCCGGTCGCCGCGGACGCGATAGGGGATGACGAACGGCGTGTCCGGTACGACGAGTTCACGCGTGCCCGCGACGCGGCCCGGCCGGCCGAGACCGGGATGTGCGACGAGGTGCTCGACGGCGCCCAGCAGCAGTGTCGCGATGCGACCGGCGGCCGCGGGGCTGTCCTGGGCGATGTAATCGCGAAGCTGCTCGAGGTGGCGGATCGCGCGGGGCGCCCAGACGATTGTCACGTTCGTGGTGCCTTGCGCTCCCGCGTGCGGCCCCAGGAACGGAGCCAGGCGGAGACGTCACGGTGGGCCACGGCCCGGCCGGCGTCGAGTTCCTGCGCGCCGGCCTGGATCTCGTCGAGCTGCCACTGCTCGGCCTCGACGAAAGCGGCGATGGCTTCGGCGGCGAGGAACGATTTCGACCGGCGCGCGCGTTTGGCCAGGGCCTCCAGCCGCTTCTTGGTTCGCGCGTCGATGCGGACCGACAGTGTGGTCGTCATGATGCTTGCCTTGTACCAGGTTGTACACAGCGTAACACAGTCGCCTCCTGGCGCCTCCGGCCATGCCCGAGCGAAGAGGCTGGCGCCTGCGGCCATTCCGAGCGAGGGACAGGGAAATCCCGGGGGGCTCCACGCCAACTGAATAATGCCAACGCCTGTGCGCCGCTTCGTCGCCCGTCTCGCCGCCTTCCTCCGCCCCTCGCGCGCGGAGCGCGGTCTCGCGCGCGAGGTGGAGGCGCACCTCGCGCTGATCGAAGACGAGGGGCGGCGGCGCGGGCTGTCCGGCGACGACGCGCGACTGGCGGCGCGCCGGGCGTTCGGGGGCGTGGAGCAGGCGAAGGAGCAGCAGCGCGACGCGCGGTCGTTCGTCTGGCTCGAGCACCTGCGGCAGGACGTGCGATACGCCGTCCGCGGCCTCGCCCGCGCGCCCGGCTTCACGCTGGTCGTCGTGTCGACGCTTGCGCTCGGCATCGGCGCCAACACTGCCATCTTCAGTGTCGTCCAGTCGGTGCTGCTCAAGTCGCTGCCGTATCCCGATGCCGATCGACTCGTGAGGCTCGTCGAGCACGTGCCGGCGGCGCAGAGCCGCGGCGGAGGGCCCGGGACGCGCCCGTACTTCACGGGATCCGACATCGATGCCCTGAGGCAGGTGCGGGCGTTGTCTGAGGTCGCGGCGTACAACGGGTCGGTCCTGACCATGGTCGGACCGGCCGGCGCGACAGGCCTGGAAGGGGCCCGGGTGACGCCGTCGCTGTTCCCGATCCTCGGCGCGACGCCAGTGCTGGGCCGGCTGTTCACGAACGACGACGTCGCGGCGGGCCGCGATCATCTGGTGCTCCTCAGTTACCGGCTGTGGCAGTCCGCTTTCGCCGCGGATCCCCGCATCGTCGGGCGGTCGGTCGGCCTGCAGGCGCTGCTCGGCCGATCCAGGGCGCCGGAGAGCTACACGGTCGTGGGCGTCATGCGGCCCGGCTTCCACCTGCTCGATCCCGATACGCAGTCGGAGCTCTGGATGCCGCTCCTGACAGCCGCGCCGCGGGCCAGCGGCTTCGTCGTCGGACGTCTCTCGCCGGGAGCCTCGATGACGGCGGCGGAGGCGGAAGTGGCGGCGGCGCTCAACGGCGAGCGCGGCACGACGGCCGTCGCGGTCGCTGGCGGTCCGCCGCGATTCGACCTGCTGGCCGCGCGCGACGAGCTCGTGGCGCCGGTTCGGCCCGCGCTGCTGGTGCTGGCGGTCGCGGGTGCGTTCGTCCTGCTGATCGCCTGCGTGAACGTCGCGAACCTGTTCCTGGCCCGGACGATGGCGCGACAGCCGGAGATCGGCGTCCGGATGGCGCTGGGGGCCGGACGGTGGCGGGTCGTTCGGCTGCTGCTGACCGAGAGCCTGCTCCTCGCCGGCCTGGGTGGCGCCGGCGGGATCGTGCTGGCGGTGGGCGGCGTGGCTCTGCTACGGCATCTCGCCGCCACGCTCTCGCGCATCGACATCGCGCAGAGCCTGCGGTTCCCACGGCTGCACGAGATTGCGATCGACGGCACCGCGCTCGTGTTCACGGCCGCGGTGGCCCTGGCGAGCGGAGTGGCGTTCGGTCTGGCGGCTGCCGTCCGGTCTTCGGCGCCGCACCGGACGGCCGACCTGCGCGCGGGAAGGGCGTCGGCCCAATCCGGCTTCGACGTCGCCCGGCGGCTGCGCGGGCGCGGCCTGCTCGTCGTTGCCGAGACGTCGATGGCGGTCATGCTGCTCGTTGGAGGCGGGCTGCTCATCGGCAGCTTCACGAAGCTGGCCGGGATCGATCCGGGGTACGACCCGGCGCAGACGCTCACCTTTCAGGTCGCGCTGCCCGGGTATCCGGATGCGAGGCTCGAGCGGTTCGCTGAAGTTCTCACAGCTCGGCTGCAGGGGATTCCCGGTGTCCACGCTGCGGCGGCTGCTCGCGTGCTGCCGATGGTGGATCTGAAGGATACGTCGTGGGTGGGGCAGGGGCCGGCGGGCTCCGGCGACAACTCGCCCGTGCCGCCCGGCCACGGCGCCGACACCCGTCTCGTCAGCGCCGGATACTTCGCCGCACTGGGCATGCGGATGATGGCGGGCCGCTCGTGGACCGACGACGAAGGACCGGGCCGGCGGCGAAGCGTCGTCATCAACGAGGCGCTGGCGCAGCGTGACTGGCCCGGCAGGAACCCTGTGGGGCAGAGCGTCTACGTTGGTAACGGTCGCGCGCCGTGGACGATTGTCGGCGTCGTGCAGGATGCCCGCGAGTTCGCGCTGGACCAGCCGCCCGAGCCGGAGGTCTTCGCCGACGTCCGGTGGATCGGCGACTTCGCGTTCCCGCCCTATCCCGTTGGCCCCTATTTCATCATCCGGACGGCCGGCGATCCCGGGCGGCTGATGGGCAGCTTGCGCGCGGCCGTTCGCGGGTTCGGCGCGGGGGAGTCGATCATCAACGTCGCCAGCCTGAACGAACTGTTGGCGAACTCGCTGACGCGCCCGCGGCTCTACGCGGTCTGGCTCGGGATCTTCGCCGCGATCGCGGTCGCGCTCGCCGCCATCGGCATCTACGGCGTGCTGGCATATGCCGTCGAGGCGCGGACGCGCGAGATCGGCATCCGCCGCGCGCTGGGCGCGCAGGTCGGTCACGTGCTCGGGCTGGTGTTGCGGCAGAGTCTGGTGCTGACCGCTACGGGCCTTGCCATCGGTCTGGCAGGAGCCGCGGCGCTCGGTCGCTACCTGCAGGGGATGCTATTCGGCCTCACACCGCTGGATCCGACGACGTACGTCGCGGCGGCCGTCGGGTTCGTTGCCGTGGCCGCCCTGGCCACGTACGTCCCCGCGCGCCGCGCCAGCCGGATCGATCCGCAGGTGGCGCTGCGGAGCGAGTGACACCGACTTCAGCTCGGCCCGCAACGGCCCCGGTTACCCATCCCGTGGCAGCAGCTTCGGGTTCCCCTTGATCGCGACCGCACCGAAGTGTCGCAGGTCGAGCGTGACGATGGCGCTGGCCTTCAGGCGCTCGGCCGTCGCAATGACGATCGCATCGACGAGCCCCATGCGCAGCGCCCGGTGACGCGCCTGGATCTGCTCGGCCCTCGTGAGATCCGCTTCGCGTCCCCATTCCACGGAGAACGCACCGCTCGACAGGTCGGCCATGAAGGCTTCCTGCGCTTTCGGTCCCAGGTGCGTGGCAACCAGGTAATCGACTTCGGGCAGGATCGCCCAGGGGAGGAGCCAGGCGTCCGGGTTCTCGTCATAGATGGCCCGCACCTCGTCGTGGTGCGCTTCGTCGGTGTCGAGCAGGGCGACGAGTGCGCCCGTGTCGACGACGATCATCGTTCCTCACCGAAGCCCGACAGCAGCTCCTCGGCGCGCTGACCCAGGTCGCGGCGGCCGCTCTTGAACGCGCCGACGCTGCGCGCCTTGCGGCGCGGGGCGTGTCGTGCCGTGTACTCGGCCACGGCTTCTCGAATCATCTCCGCGGGCGGACGTCCCTTGCCGCGCGCGATCTGCTTCAGCCGGCGGTACGTCTCTTCGTCGAGATACACGGTGGTCTTCTGCTTCTCCATATGGCCACCATATATGGTAACCAGACCGGGCGTCAAGCCGCGCCCGGCAGGGCGTTGTCGTGCCCGTGCCCCGAGGCCGCGCTTATCCGCCCGCTGCCCGTCAGGGCGTGACCGGCTGCAGGCCGGCGGCGCGCAACTGCGTGTTGAGCTGCGGCAGCTCCACCTGCTTCAGATGCTGCCACTGCGCGAGCGTGCGTGTCAGCGTCTGCATCTGTTTGGCGAAAGCCTGTCGCTGGCCAACGGTCGGCGCCGCATCGGCACCTTCCACGGAAGCTTCCAGGTTGGCAAACGCCCCGGTGAGGTAGTGCAGGCTGGTCAGGTTCGCCGGCGGCGCCCCGACGGAGTTGTCTGGATTCGCCGCGGGGTTCACGCCGGCGACCGCCGCGACGTGCCGGGTGAAGGTCTGCAGCGCATCGGCGACCGCGGGCGAAGCCTGGCCCCGCAGGGCCTCGACCTGCGTGAGCACGTGTCTCGCCTCGGCTGAGGCATGTGTCAGCACGAGGCGCTGGGCCTCGACGCGCCGGGCCAGGGCGAACTGCTGCTGCAGCGCCGCCTGCGTGACCGGCACCCGCGGGTCTTTCCTGATCTCCAGCGGCTGGCTCTCGCGGTGCCCGTCGGCCGCCAGCGTGACGGTGTACTGCCCCGGCGGTGCCCACACGCCGTCGCCGCTGTCGTCGCCAGCCGCCCCGCCCCTGAGCGCCTGGGGCCGCGCGTAATGCATGTCCCAGACGAAGCGGTGCATGCCGGCCCGGGTGGAGAGCGTTGACGGTGGCTTGATCCAGTCGGGCGTGATCGTCAGCGTCTGCAGGTCCGGCGGCGCGGGAGTGTCGGCACTGGAATAGCGGTGGACGACCTGGCCGCTGGCGTCCCGGATCTCCAACGTCACCGGCGTCGTCGCGTCGGACTGCAGCGTGTAATCGATGAGGGCCCCGTTGGGCGGATTGTTGGCCTGCGGCTCGTCCTTGGGGAGCGGCGTGCTGAGGAACCCGCCCGGCCGGATCCGATATGCCGCCGCCGGCTTGAACAGGTGGACCGGCGCAGCGGCGACCTTCGCATCGAGTTGCCGCAGGGCGCTGACGTCGTCCAGGATCCAGAAGCCGCGGCCGAACGTCGCCAGCACCAGGTCGTTGCCGTGCACGTCGATGTCCCGCATCGAGGTCACCGGCAGATTGAGCTGCAGCGACTGCCAGTCCTCACCGCCGTCGAACGACACGTACATCTGCTTCTCGGTGCCGGCGTACAGCAACCCGCGCTTGACCGGGTCCTCGCGCACCACGTTGACGAAATCACCATCGGGAATGCCGTGCACCATCAGCGTCCAGCTCTTGCCGGCGTCGTGGGTCACGTAGATGTACGGCTTGTAGTCGTTGAGCCGGTGCCGGTCGATGGCCGCGTACGCGGTGTTGGCGTCGAAGTGCGAGGCTTCGATGATGCCGACCTTCGACCAGGGCGTGAGCGCCGGTGGCGTCACGTTCGTCCAGTGCTGGCCTTCGTCGCGGGTCAGCCAGATCAGGCCGTCGTCCGTGCCGGCCCAGATCTCGCCATCCACCAGCGGAGACGGCGCGATCGTATAGATGACGCCCCGGCGCGGACCTGCGATCGCCGAGTCCGCAGCCGTCGCCGGATCCAGGTTGGACGGCACGCCGGGATCCTTGCGCGACAGATCGGGACTGATGACCGTCCAGTGGCTCCCCCCGTCGTCGGTGCGGAACAGCACCTGATTGGACGTGTAGAGCACGTGCGGATTGCGCGGGGAGAAGAGGACCGGCAGCGTCCAGGTCGAGCGGTAGATGCCCGGATATTCGAGCGTCGGACTGACGTCCTGATCCTGCTTCGTCTTCGTGTCGAACCGCGTCATGTCGCCGTCGAAGGGCCGG
>JAGWRA010000219.1 GCA_028876655.1 Acidobacteriota bacterium
GGGCCTGGCGCTCGCCGCTGCGACGACCGCCGCGGCAGCGCCCCAACCGGCCGCCCGACCGGTCGCGCTGACGCTGGACGATGCGATCGCGCGCGGCCTGGCGACGAGCCACCAGCTGGCGGCGCTCGACGCGCAGCACGACGCCGCGCAGGCGGCGGTCTCCAGCGAGCAGGCCTCGCGCCGCCCGATCGTCAGTCTGCAGGCCGGCTACCAGCGGACCAATCACATCGACGCCTTCGGCCTCACGGTGCCGGGCCGGGGCTTCCTGACGATCTATCCCGACGTGCCGGACACCTACCGCACGCGGCTCGATCTGCAGTGGCCGATCTACACGGGCGGCCGGCAGGATGCGCTGGAGCGGGCGGCCAGGGCGGAGGCGGGGGCCGACGCGGAGCAGGTGGCGACCGCGCGGGCCGATCTCCGGCTCGAGATCACGCGCGCTTACTGGGCGCTCGTCACCGCGGGCGACGCCGTGACCGTGGTCGAGCAGGCGCACGCGCAGATGCTGGCGCACCTCGAGGACGTGCGGCACCGGTTCGCGGTCGGCCTGCTGCCGCCCAACGACGTCTCGGCAGCCGAGGCGCAGGAGGCGCGCGACCGGATGCTGCTCATCCAGGCGCGCAACCAGCGTGACATCGCCGCGACCGCGCTGCGCCGGCTGATCGGGCTGGCGCCCGAGACGCCCGTCGTTCCGCAGGCGCGGCTGGAACCGCCGGCACCGGTCCCCCCGGTCGCGACGCTGATTGCCGACGCGCGGGCGCACCGCAGCGAGCGGCGGGCGCTCGAGGCGCGGATGGCGGCGGCCGGCGATCGCGAGACGGCGGCCGGAGCCGGCCGTCGGCCGACGGTGGCGCTCGAGGGTGGCGTCGACTACGCGCGGCCGAACCCGCGCATCTTCCCCCGCGTGTCCGAGTGGAACGAGTCGTGGGACGTGGGGGTGAACGTCAACTGGTCGCTCTGGGACGGCGGGCGGACCGGGGCGGCCGTGGCGCAGGCGTCGGCCGGCGTGCGGGCGGCGCGCGAGCAGCTGGCCGACTTCGACACGGCGCTCGACGCCGACGTCCGCGAGCGGGCGCTCGACCTGCAGTCGAGCGAGGCGGCCATCCCTGCGGCCGACGAGGCGGTGCGGGCGGCCGAGGACGCGCGGCGTGTCGTCGAGAACCGGTTCGAGGCCGGCGTGGCGACCAGCACCGACGTGCTCGACGCGCAGGTGGCGCTCCTGCAGGCGGAGCTCGATCGCACGCAGGCCGTGGCGGCGGCCCGCCTCGCCGAGGCGCGGCTCGATCGCGTGCTGGGACGGTGATCCGATGAACACCGGGGCCGACACCATCACCGTCGACCGGCTCACGCGTCGGTTCGGCGACTTCGTCGCCGTCGACGACCTGAGCTTCGGCGTCCATCAGGGGGAGATCTTCGGCTTCCTCGGCGCCAACGGCGCCGGCAAGTCGACGACGATCCGGATGCTGTGCGGCCTGCTGCTGCCGACCAGCGGCACGGCCACCGTCGGCGGCGTCGACGTCCGGCGCGACCCGGAAGGGGTGAAGCGCCGGATCGGGTACATGTCGCAGAAGTTCTCGCTCTACGAGCAGCTGACGGTCGACGAGAACATCCGCTTCTTCGCCGGCATCTACGGCCTCTCGCGCGCGAAGTTCGAGGAGCGCCACCGGTTCGTGATCGAGATGGCCGGTCTCGAGGGACGCGGGCGGTCGCTCACGCGCGACCTGCCGGGCGGCGTCCGCCAGCGGCTCGCGCTCGGCTGCGCCATCCTCCACGAGCCGCCGATCGTCTTCCTCGACGAACCGACCGGCGGCGTCGACCCGTTGTCGCGCCGGCGGTTCTGGCGGCTCATCGACACGCTGTCCGCGCAGGGCGTCACCGTGCTGGTGACGACGCACTACATGGACGAGGCGGAGCACTGCCACCGGATCGCGATCATGCACGCCGGGCGGCTGGCGGCGCTCGGCACGACCTCCGAGCTGAAGGGGCTGTTCCGGGGGCGGTCGATCGTCGAGATCGACACCGGCAACCCGGTGATGGCGATGCGCGTGCTGCAGGACGCGCCGGCGGTGGAGAAGACCAGCGTGTTCGGCACGGCCGTCCACGCCGTGCTGCGCCACGGCGACGACGACCTGGCGGAGCTGCGCCAGCGGCTCACGGCGGCCGGCCTGACTGTCGGCGCGATCGCGCCCGTGGAGCCGTCGCTCGAGGACGTGTTCCTCGACGTCATGGATCGGAGGGCGTCATGAGGAAGGCGCTGGCGGTCGGTCGCAAGGAGTTCCGCCAGATCGCGCGCGACGGGCGGACGCTCAGCGTGCTGCTCGTCGTCCCGGTGCTGTTCCTGCTGCTGTTCGGCTACGCGCTGAACTGGGACATCCATCACGTGAAGATGGCGGTGAACGACCAGGACCGGTCGCCCGAGAGCCGGGCGCTGGTGCAGGCGTTCGTCCGCTCGACCTACTTCGACCTCGTCGGCGAGGTGTCCGACCGGGGCATCGGCGCGTTGATGGATGCCGGCACGGTCCGCGCCGTGCTGGTGATTCCCGACGGCACGGCCCGCCGGCTGCACGGCGGCGAGCCGGCGCCGATCCAGGTGCTCATCGACGGCGACGACGCGAACACGGCGACGACGGTGCAGGGCTACGTGCAGAGCCTGCTGGAGACGCAGTCGGCGAAGTACCGCCTGCAGGCGTACCCGCGGGCGGGCCGGCCGCCGGTGCGGGTCGAGCCGCGCGTCTGGTACAACCCGGAGCTGCGCAGCGTGCTGTTCCTCGTCCCCGGCCTCATCGCGTACATCGCGATGCTGACGGCCGTCATCTCGACGGCGCTCTCGGTCGTCCGCGAGAAGGAGCGCGGCACGATGGAGCAGGTCCGGATGGCGCCGCTCGGGGCCCTGTCCTACGTCACGGGCAAGAGCATCCCCTACCTGATCGTCTCGCTCGTCTCGTCGTTCGGGATCGTGGTGGCGGCGATGTGGCTGTTCGACCTGCCGATGCGCGGATCGTGGCTGGTGCTGCTGCTCACCCTCACGCTCTTCCTCCTCGGCGCGCTCGGCCTCGGACTGTTCGTGTCGACGATCTCCGACTCGCAGCAGGTGGCGTTCCAGATCGCCGCGCTCGCCTCGTTCATGCCGACGCTGCTGCTGTCGGGGTTCATCTTCCCGATCGCCAGCATGCCGGTCTGGCTGCAGGCGACGACCTATCTGGTGCCGGCGCGGTACTTCCTGGTCGCGCTGCGCGGCATCGTGCTGAAGGGGACCGGCCCGGCGGTGTTCTGGCCCGACCTGCTGGCGCTGGCGCTCTTCGCGACGGCCGTCATCGGCCTGGCGGCCGTCCGGCTGCGACGGGAGTGGGCGTGATGCGGATGCGAGCCGCCGTCCGGCGCACGCTGGTCCTGATGTGGAAGGAGCTGCTCGAGCTGAAGCGCGACCCGCGCCTGCTGAACATCGTCATCCTGGCACCGGTGCTGCAGCTGCTGATGCTCGGCTACGCGGCGACGACCGACGTCCGCAACGTGCCGATGGTGGTGGCCGACGCCGACCGGTCGGTGGCCAGCCGCCAGCTGATCGACCGGTTCAACGACTCGCCGTACTTCACCGTCACCCACGTGGTGACGACGGTGGACCAGGTCGATCCCGACCTGACGAAGGGGACGGCCTGGATGGCGCTGTCGATCCCCGCGGGCTACGGCAACCACCTCGGGACGGGCGTGCCGCAGACGGTGCAGGTGATCGCCGACGGCAGCGATTCCAACTCCGCCACCATCGCGCTCGGCAACGCAACGGCCCTCCTCGCCGGCTACACGAAGCAGCTCGTCGCCGCGCGGTCGCCGGCGGCGGCCGCGGCCGGCTTCGATGCGCGGATCCGGATCTGGTTCAACCCGCGGCTGGAGAGCCGCGACTTCATGGTGCCAGGCGTCCTCGCGCTGCTGCTGGTCGTCGTCACCGCCATCATGTCGTCGATGGCCATCGTCCGCGAGCGCGAGATCGGTACGCTCGAGCAGCTGAACGTGACCCCCATCGGCCGCGGCGAGCTCATCGTCGGCAAGCTCGTCCCCTATGCCGTGCTCGGCCTCGTCGACGTCGTCCTCGTCATCGCCGTCGCGCTGCTGTGGTTCCAGGTGCCGCTGCGGGGGAGCCTCGCGCTGCTCTTCGTCCTGACGCTCGTGTACCTGCTGACGGCGCTCGGTCTCGGCCTGTTCGTGTCGACCGTGTCGGACACGCAGCAGCAGGCGATGATGACGGCGATGTTCTTCTTCCTGATGCCGATGATCTACCTGTCGGGCTTCGTCTTCCCGATTGCGAACATGCCGCGCGTCATCCAGTGGCTGACCTACCTGATTCCGCTGCGGTACTACCTGGTGATCGTGCGGGGCATCTTCCTGAAGGGGGTCGGGCTGGAGGCGCTGTGGCCGCAGGCGGCGGCGCTGGCGGTGTGGGGGACGGCGATCCTGGGGCTGGCGGTGGCGCGATCGACCAAGCGGGTGAGGTAGGGCGCAGGGGGATGGCGAGGGGAGCGCCGGGCAGGGCCGGCGGTCCCCCCCGCGTCCTCCGGGCCTAGTGGCAGGCCGGGCAGCGGCACTCGCACCGGAGCTCGATCTGGTCGCCCTTTTCCTTACAGTATTCGCTGCAGTACTTGCCGTACTTGCCGCCCTTCTCGATCATGCATTCGCAGCTCGGGTGGGCGCACTTCGTCTTGGTGTCGGCCATGGCAGCTCTCCTTGGAAGTGAGCTGCCTCAACCATACGCCCTTTCCGGGCGGTTTAGAAGGGCTCTTCTCCGCCGACCTCCTGCGCCACCGTTCCGGCCTCCGCCAGCGTCCCGCGGACCGACAGGCCCCGCCGCATCAGGAACACGACGCCGAGCGCCGTCCAGAAGAGGACCCGGGCCTTGCGGATGATCGCCAGCGCCACGCCCGGCGCCGTCCCCATCCCCAGCATGTCGGTCGCCAGCCCCGTGCCGACCTCGTCGATGCCGAGCCGCAGCGGCACGAACTTGAAGACGATCACGATCACCCGGTCCACGTACTCGAGCACGAACGCCATCAGCAGGGTGGGATGGACGCCGAGCAGCGCCAGGACGATCCACCCTTCGAAGACGGCCGAGACGTGGAACAGGATCTCGAGGGCCCAGATCGGCAGCAGCCGTCCCTCGTGGCGGGTCGTGAAGCTGAAGACCTCGTCCTCGAGCGCCCGGACGTGGGCGACGCGATCGACGAGGAAGCGGCGGGCGATGCGCCGGTCCGCGAGCCACCCCATCAGGCCGCTGACCACCCGGCGCCGCCGGCGCAGCACCCACGCGGTGAAGAGGGCGGCGGCCAGCACCGCGGCGACCAGCAGCAGGCTCACCAGGCGGACGATCGGCGGCACCGAGAAGCTGACGAGCAGCGCGGCCGTGCCGGCCAGGATCATCAGCAGGACGGTCAGGCTGTAGAAGAGGTTCTCGACGGTGAGGGCCGAGAACGACGTCACCAGGTCGAGCCGGTGGCGCACCAGCATCGCCTTGGCCGGTTCGCTCAGCAGCAGGCCGAGCGGGGTCAGGTCGCCGAGCGCGGTGCCGGTGACGCTGGCCGTGAAGGCGTCGCGGAGCGGCAGCCGCTCGGACGACTCGAGGCAGAGCCGCCAGGCGATCGTCCGGCCGAGCGGGCGGACGCTCGAGACCAGCAGGACCAGGAGGAAGCCCCAGCCGACGCGCCGCAGGCCGTCCACCACGTGACCCACGCCGGCGTCGCGCACGGCCCAGACGAACAACGCCAGCCCCAGCACGCCGGCGACGAGGCCGGCCGGCGTGAAGTTGCGGCGGCGACGGGATGACGTGTCCGGCATCCGGTCCTAGCGGGGCTGCGCCACCGGCCGCCGCCGCGCGCGGCGCGGCTCGGGGGCCGGGACGACCTGCTCGACCGTGTAGATCCGCCGGTGCCGGCCGTCGAGGTAGATGCGGGTGAGGATCTCGGCCAGCAGGCCGAGGCCGATGAAGACGATGCCCGATTGCAGCAGCAGGACCGAGAGCAGCAGCAGCGGGCCGTGCACGAGGAAGATGCTCTCGTGGAGCAGCAGCTTGTGGGCGACGAGGTACATGCTGCCGGCCAGCCCGGCGGCCAGCGCGCCGAAGCCGATCGGCCCGAAGAAGTGCAGCGGCCGGGTGAGGTACCGCAGCAGGAAGCGGACGGTGACGAGATCGGCCATCACGCGCCACGTGCGCGAGAGCCCGTAGTGCGACGGCCGCTGCTTCGCCTCGACGTTGGCGATCGGCACCTCGGCGATGCGCGCCCCCTGCCAGCTCGCCAGCGCGGGGATGAAGCGGTGGAGATCGCCGTAGAGCGAGATCCGCTTGATGACCGGCGCGCGGTACGCCTTGAAGGTCGTGCCGAAGTCGTGCAGCTCGACGCCCGACAGCTTCGCCATCATCCAGTTGGCGATCCGCGACGGCAGCCGGCGCGTCAGGAAGCTGTCGACGCGCTGCGCCCGCCAGCCGCTCGCGATGTCGTAGCCCTCGGCCAGCTTGTCCAGCAGCTTCGGCAGGTCTTCCGGCGCGTGCTGCAGGTCGCCGTCCATCGAGACGATGATGTCGCCGCGGGCGTGATCGAACCCGGCCGCGAGCGCCGCCGTCTGCCCGTAGTTCCGGGCCAGCTTCACGATGCGGACGTGCGGGTCGGTCGCGCCCAGCGCGCTCGCCGTGAAGTACGTCTGATCGGCGCTTCCATCGTCGACGAAGACGATCTCGTAGGGGCGGCCGAGCGCCGCCAGGACGGCCGACAGGCGGCGGTGCAGCTCGTCCAGCGTGCCGCCTTCGTTGTAGAGGGGCACGACGATCGACAGCTGCGGAGCGGCGGGACGCGGGGCGCGATCGGGTTCGGTCATGGTGGTTCGGGACATGCGATCGATCAGACGGCCGCGCCCGCCCCGTGGGGCACCAGCTGGATCCCCTCGCGCGCCACCGCCGCGCGGATCGCCGGCGCGCGCAGCACGGCGATTTCATCCGCCCGCGCGGCCCGCAGGCGGGTCCGCACGGCGTCGAGCGCGGCGTCCGGATACCCCGGGTGCGCCATCAGCTCGCTGCGGCCCTCCGGCAGGTGCCGCACGATCTGCTCCACCGCCGCGACCGACCAGAGGCCGGTGATCGCGCGCCCCGTGAAGCGCGGCGCCGGCGGCAGGCCGTGCCGCGCGAGCAGCCGGCCGGCGCGCCACGCCCACGGCGCCATCAGCAGGTTCTCGACCGCCTGGCGCCTCGCTGCCGCCTCGCCGGCGTGCCGGGCGATCAGCCCGGCGGCCGGCCGCTCGTACGGGACCCGCACGACCGGGATGCCGAAGCGGGCCGCCAGGCGCGCGACGATGGCGAAGACCGGCGGCCAGAGGTGCACGTGCTTGTGCGAGTCGAGGTGCGTCGGCGTCACGCCGCCGCTGCGCACGCGATCGATCTGGGCCGCCAGCTCGCGCTCCACTTCCGACAGCGACAGGCGGCCCGTCAGGCCGGCCGCGAGCAGCGCGCTCCACGTCGGCCGGAACCGACCGTCCTCCGTGAGCGTCGGCAGCTGTGAGGCCGGCAGCACCGGCGTCCCGTCGACCAGCGTGAGGTGGCACCCCACGCCGAGCGTCGGCGTCGCCCGCGCCAGCCGCAGCGCCTCGTCGATGGCCGGCGCCCCGGCCATCGCGCTGACGCTCGTCAGCACACCGTCCCGGTGTGCGTCGATCATGCCGGCGTTGATGCCCGGGGTCAGGCCGAAATCGTCCCCGTTGATCACCAGTTGCCGCACACGTCCAGTCTCGCACACCCGGTGCGTCCGGGGAACGGTTTCCGCCGGAGCCCGTGCGATAATCGGCGCATGTCCCTCAGGATGCGCCGGGCCGTGTCCCTGCTGGCGCCGGGCCTGCTGATCGCTGCGCTGGCCGCGCCCGCGCGCGCCGTCCCACCCGATCCGGAGGCGCTCGTCACGCAGGGCCGCAAGCTCAGCCTCGCCGGCAACCAGGACGGAGCGCTGGCGCTCTACCGCCAGGCGCTCGCCCTCCGGCCCAGCCTCTTCGACGCCCACCTCGGCGCCGGCATCGCCCTCGACCTGAAGGGCGACTATGCCGAGGCGCGGACCCACCTGGCGAAAGCCATCGAGCTGGCACCGCCGGGCACGTCGGACCTCGTGCTCGGCGCCATGGGCGTGTCCTACGCGTTCCAGGCCGACGCGAAGGACGCGGCGGTCTACTACGAGCGGCTGTTCGACGAGCAGGTGAAGCAGGGGAACCTGGCCGGGGCGGCGGCCACCGCGAACGCGCTCGGGCGGGTCTACCTCGAGTCGGGGATCCCGGATCAGGCGGCGACCTGGTACCAGCGCGGCTACGACACGGCGATGAAGCAGACCGGCATGCCGGCGCGCGAGGCGGCCGTCTGGGACTTCCGCCTGAAGCACGCCGCGGCCCGCATCGCCGTCCGCCGCGGCGACGTGTCGGCCGCCGAGCGCGACCTGGCCGCGGTGAAGGCGATCGTCGATCGACCGGACGGCGCCGACCAGAAACCGGACTACTTCTATCTCGAAGGGTACGTCGACTTCTACGCCGGCCGCTACCGCCAGGCGATTGCCGTGCTCGAGCAGGCGAGCCAGAAGGATCCCTTCCTCGTGTGCCTGCTGGCGCAGTCGTGGGAGAAGGCGGGCGACCGGGCGAAGGCGCTCGAGTACTACCGCAAGGTGCTCGCGATCAACTCACACGACATCCAGAACGCCTTCGCGCGCCCGCTCGCAACAAAGAAGGTGGCGGCGTCAGAAGATCCCGTACACCACCCCCACCGACACCACCACCATGTCCGCTGAGTAGGGGGCGGTCGTCGTTCCCGCCAGCGTGGTCAGATGGACCTCGGGATGCGTGTACAGGTAGCCGACCGAGAGGTTCACGCCGACGCGCGGCGCGATGTCGTACCACACGTTCACTTCCGGCTTCAGCACCAGGCTGTTCCGGACGCCTCCGCTGACGTACGTGCCGAGCCGATCCAGATACGCCTGCCGCGCGGCGTCGTCGAACTCCAGGTCGTTGAAGGCGTAACCGACCGATCCCTTCGCTTCGACCGCCAGGCGGCCTCGCTTCCACGTGTACCCGTACCCGGCCATGATCGGCCGCACGTGAACTGAAGCCAGCGGGGTCTGCCGTCCCGCGATGTCGGTCTTCAACGTCGTCTGGAACCAGTTGAAGCCGAGCGACGGGCCCCAGCCGGTCTTCCCGGTGCCGAAGCGGTACGCGATGCCCCAGCCGACGTTGTTGGTGTGATTCGAACTCGACGCGCCGAACCAGGTGGTCCGGACGCCCAGGTTCAGCCAGGTGCCGCCCGTCTGCGCGAACGCCGCGCGTCCCGGCAGGAGCAGCAGGAGGACGAACAGGCCGGTGGCGACAGTCTGCCGGGCGCGGCCGCTGCGTGGACCGCCCGCGGGCGGCCGGGATTCACTCGGAAGGGGCAACGGATCCTCTGGAACCAGCTTACAGGATAGCGCGGGTCGGGGGCTCGGCGGCCGGTTCGCCCAGCACGTCGAGCGGGAAGCCGGTGGTCGAGGCGCGCGGAGCGCCATGGAAGTGCTCGCGGCCGAGCAGGTCGCGCGCCTGCTCGTCGGTGAGGCGCGCGAGCGGGTTGGCCGGCCCCATCTGCGTCCGGTGGCAGCGCAGGGCGGCGAGCTTGCGGGCCGCGTACGCCGCGACGTCGACGACGAGCGTGGGCGGCATGGCCTCGGCGCCGAAGGCGTCGGGATTCAGGCCCCACGGCCGCGCCTCGGCGGCTTCCCTGCCGGGCGCCGCCTCGACGACGGCGCGCATCGTCCCCTCGGGCATGGTCACGTAGTAGAGCGCGGGCCGGCGGGCGTTCAGCGCAGCGACGGCTGCCGTCGTCCGCTCGTGCACGGCCACGTGATCGGGGTGCCAGTACAGGCCGTCGGCCCCGAACGTGATGATGGCGTCGGGCTGGAAGTGGCGGATCGAGACGAGGATCTCGGCCTCGAGCAGCCGGGCGTCCACCCAGGGCAACTGACCGTCGGGATGATCGAGGACGACGACCTGCGCGAGCCCCAGGACGGCGGCCGCCTCGCGCAGCTCGCGCGCGCGGACGGCGCCCAGGTCGCCGTCGGGCACCAGCGCCGCGTCGCTGATCGATCCCTGCTCGCCGCGCGTCAGGCAGAGCAGGACGACGCGCGCCCCTTCCTCGGCGGCACGCGCCAGCGTCCCGCCGCAGGCGAGCGACTCGTCGTCGGGGTGGGCGAAGACGGCGAGGATCGTCCGGTTGGCGAGCAGGCCGCGCGCGTTCATGCGATCCGCTCCCGGGCCGTCGTCAGCAGCCGCTCGTACACCGCGACGTACTCGTCGACCATCCGATCGATCCCGAATCGCGCGACCGCCTGGCGGTGGACGCGGCGGCGGTCGAGGCCCATCACGCGCGGCAGGCCCGCCACCATCGCGTCGAGGTCGTCGAACACCACCCCGGTGACGCCGTCGTCGACGACCTCGCGGACGGCGCCGCGATCGAGCGCCGCGACCGGGGTGCCGCACGCCATCGCTTCGGCCAGCACGAGCCCGAACGGCTCGGCCGACTGCACCGGGTAGACGAGCGCCCGGGCGCCGCCGAACAGCGCGACCTTGCCGGCGTGGTCCACCTCGCCGCAGTAGACGATCTGCGTTCCGTCCACGTGCGCGGCGATCGCCTCGTGGTAGTACGGATCCTCGGGCGCGGCCAGCAGCAGCCGCATGCCGGTCCGGCGGGCCACCTCGATCGCCTGCAGGACGCCCTTGCCCTCGGTGAAGCGTCCCAGGAACAGCAGGTAGTCGTCCGGCACCTCGCGGAAGGTGAACCCCGCGGTGTCGATGCCGTGCAGCACCGTGCCGACGACGTTCAGCCCCGAGAGCAGGCGGGCCTGCTCGTTGGAGATGGCGATGAAGGGGGCCTCGGCGTACTTCGCCCAGAGGCCGACCTCCGACTCGCCGGGCGAGTGGTGCAGCGTCTGGACGATCGGCGTGGGCGACAGCCGCGTGAAGGCGAGCGACATCGGGTAGTACGCCGCCTGGTAGTGCAGGATGTCGAAGTCGCGCGCCCGCTCGACGGCGGCGGCGAGGTTCAGCATCTCGTACAGCTCCCACGGCCACATCGAGTCGTCGTGCCAGTAGCCGTGCGGATAGGTGGCGTGCAGCCTGGCCGTGGTGCGCGAGTCGCCCGTGGCGAACAGCGTCACCTGGTGCCCGCGCGCCACGAGGCCCTCGGTCAGCAGCGACGTCATCAGCTCGACCGACCCCGACTTGGGCGGCGGGATCGTCGTGGCGACCGGCGCGACCTGGGCGATGCGGAGCGGACGGGTCATCGGCAGGCCTCCTCGACCAGGGCCGGCAGCACCCGTTCGGCGGCGAAGCAGTCGCCGGCGATCTCGCGGGCGCGGCGGCTGTGGCGCGCGTAGTCGTGCTCGATCCGGTCGAGCCCGTCGATCGCCTCCTCGGGCGTGGAGAAGGCGAGCAGCCCCTCGCCGGCCGGCAGGTGCGCCGACCAGCCGGTGTCCTGCACGAGCGCCGGCCGCCCGGCGGCGAGGTAGCACTCGGTCCGGTCGCTGAACCAGCCCGAGCGGGTGGTCACGTAGGTGTGCTTGGCGACGCCGAACTCCCCCTTCGACGAGCGGATGAAGTCGCGGTACTCGCCCGGTGTGCGCGAGACGTCCATGGCCGACAGCGTCGGCCAGCCGTGCTGGCGCAGCAGCGCCTGCGGGCCGTTCACGGCCAGCTCGAAGCGGGCGCCGGTACGGCCCGGCAGGTCGATGAAGCGGAGGAACTCGATGTCCTTGTTGCCGCCGACGTCGGTGAAGCTCTCGATCTGCCAGGTCATCACCGTCGTGAAGCGATCGCGCGCCGGCGGCGCCTCGGTGCGCCACTCGTCCATCACCACCGGCTGCCAGGTGTGGCGCCAGCTGAAGCCGTCGACGGGGACGGGCGAGGCCGGCGTGCCGATGTTGGCGCCGAAGGTGAACAGGCGGTCGAAGCCCCGGAAGAACTCGACGTACCACGGGTCGGCCTTCGCGATGGCCAGCTGCGTGAACGCCGGGTCGGAATCGATGAACGCCTTGTGCGGGATCCGCGCGTACTCGTCGCGCCAGAACCAGGCGCCGCCCGACAGGTTCAGGAACAGGTCGGCGTCGGCGCAGTACTCGCGCACCTGCGCCTGCGTGGCGCCGTGGTACGTCCCGTCGTAGTTGACGAAGGCCCAGCGGTCGCCCAGGCCGAACGGCTCCAGCGCCTGCCGGATGTAGCGCGTGCCGTACGACGGGTCGATCGCCCGCGTGTTCAGCACCGGGTCGTAGACGCACTCGCCGGTGTCCTCGAGGTAGAAGACCTCGTGGCCCTGCGCGCGCAGGCCGAGCAGGTACATCAGCGAGCACCAGGTGACGCCGCCGAAGGGATACCGGGCGATGATGCCGGCGAGCAGGATCTTCATGGTGATGCTTACGACAGCGCTCCGCCGAAGGTCAGGATCTCGTCCACGGTTTCCGGTTCGTCGAGCGACCGGCCGACGCTGAGCCGCGCGCACATCCGGCGGTAGAGCGTCGAGCGTTCGAGCAGCTCGTCGTGCCGCCCCTGCGCCGCCAGCCGCCCGCCGTCCAGCACGAGGATCCGATCGGCGTCGCGCACGGTCGACAGCCGGTGCGCGATGACGATCGTCGTCCGCCCCGCGCGCAGCCGCCGCAGGGCGCTGAACACCGCCTCTTCCGAAATCGCGTCCAGCGCCGAGGTCGGCTCGTCGAGGATCAGGATCGGCGCGTCCTTCACGACGGCGCGCGCGATGCCGATCCGCTGCCGCTCGCCGCCCGACAGCCCGCCCCCCGCCTCGCCGATCGGCGTGTCGTAGCCGTCGGCCAGCCGGACGATGAAGTCGTGCGCCTGGGCCGCCCGCGCCGCGTCCTCCAGCTCGTCGTCGGCGGCGTCGAGCCGGCCGTAGCGCAGGTTGTCGGCAATCGTGCCGGCGAAGAGCGCCGGCTCCTGCAGCACCACGGCGATCCGCTGGCGCAGCGCGCGCAGCCCGTAGCGGGTGGCGTCGACGCCGTCGATGAGCACCCGCCCCGCCGTCGGTTCGTAGAAGCGCGGGATCAGGCTGACCAGCGTCGTCTTGCCCGCGCCCGTCAGCCCGACGATCGCCACCAGTTCGCCCGGCGCCGCCGAGAAGCTGATGTCGTCGAGCACGCGCGTGCCATCGGGATACGTGAAGCCGACCTGCTGGAACTCGATGCGGCCACGGATGGCGGTGGCGTCGGCCGTGCCGGGGGCGTCGGCCGGTTCGGGGGCCAGCGCCAGCGCCGCCCGCACGCGCCGCGCGCCGGCCAGCGCCTGCTGCAGCGAACCGGTCGTGTGCGCGATGGCCGACAGCGGCCCGTACACCGCGCCCAGGTAGGCGATGACGACCAGCAGCGCGCCGACCGTCAGCCGGCCGCTGAGGACGTGCAGGCCACCGACGATCACCACCAGCGCCGTGCCGGCGAGCGTCGTCGTGGTGATGAGGACCGAGAAGAGCGACTCCTGCCAGGTGAGGCTCACGCGCCCCGCCATCGCCGCCCGGCCGTGCTCGGCGAACCGTCCGGCCTCGTACGGCTCGCGCGCGAAGCTCTTCACGAGCCGGATGGCCGCGAACGTCTCGTACAGCCGCTCGACGAGCCGCGACTCCAGCTCCTTCACCCGCTCGGCCCGATCGACGAGCGCCGACGTGTAGTGGCGCAGGCAGGCGTACAGCACCGGCACCACCGCGAGCGACAGCAGCGCGATCGTCGGGTCGAGCCGGACGAGGACGGTGAACATCACGGCCAGCGTCAGCACGGCCGACGCCAGCGGGAAGAGCCCCGTCATCACCAGGTCGTTGATGCAGTAGGCGTCGGTCTCCAGCCGGTACACCGCGTCGCCCGTGCTCGTCGTCACGAAGTGCGACAGCCCGAGCGCCTGCAGGTGCGCGAAGAGCCGCCCGCGCAGGTCGAACACCATCCGCTGGCCCGTGTCGACCTGCACCTGCGTGTGCAGCATCGAGGCCACCTCGTTGGCGACCTGGATGGCGAAGCCGGCGAGGACGACGAGGACGAGCAGCCCCGTGCGGCTGCCGCCCGTCAGGCGGTCGACGAGGGCCGCGAGCGCCGGCGGGAACGCCTGCCCGCGCAGCACGTTGTCGACGACCACCTTCAGCGGCCAGGGCGCCAGCGCGCCGAGGCCCACCTCGACGACCGACAGCAGCGCGAGCACCGCCATCCACGGCCGGTACGGCCGCATGCAGTCGAGCATCCACCTGAAGGTGGACGGCCGGGACGCTGCGTGGCGCGCGGAGGGCGTCGTCATGTCAGACCGCCTTCCTCGGCACGAGCCGCTTCGGCATCACCTTGTGCGGCGGCGCGATCGGCTTCGGCACGGCAACCGCGGTGATCCGGTCGCGCGTCGCGTCGGTCACGTACAGCCAGCCGCGCGGGCTGTAGGCGATCCGCGCCGGCGCGCCGAGCGTGATGCGCGGGCCCGTCGAGACGCGCCGGATGATCCCGTCGGGACCGACCGCGCGCAGCAGGCCGTTGTAGTAGTCGGCGATGTAGATCGTGACGCCCCTGCCGGCCGGCACCAGCGCGATCCCCGCGGGGCCCGCCAGGCTGGCCTCGATCGCCGGCCCGCCGTCGCCGCTCGCGCCGAAGGCGCCACTGCCGGCCACGGTCGTGATGATCCCGGTGGCCGCGTCGACCTTGCGGATCCGGTTGTGGTGCATGTCGGCGATGTAGACGTCGCCGTCGGGCGCCACCGCCACGTCGCTCGGCTCGAACAGCTGCGCCTCGGTCGCGGGCCCTCCGTCGCCGATCGACCCGTCCGGCTGCGCCGTCCGGCCGTCGCCGGCAATCGTGTGGATGAAGCCGGTGACGTGGTCGACCATCCGGACCCGGTTGTTCATCGTGTCGGCGATGTACAGGTCGCCGTGCGGCCCGAAGGCGACCGCGTTCGGCGTGTTGAGTGCCGCCTCGGTCGCCGGCTTGTCGTCGCCGTCGTAACCGGTCGCGCCCGACCCGGCGACCGTGATGATGAGATGCGTCTCGGAGTCGACCCGCCGGATCCGGTCGTTGTGCGAGTCGGCGACCACGATGTCGCCGTCGGGCGCGATGGCGACGCCGTCCGGCGTGTCGAGCCGGGCGTGGGTGGCCAGGCCGTTGTCCCCCGCGAAGCCGGTGAGGTGGCTGCCGACGATCGTCGTGATGACGCCCCGCGGATCGATCCGCCGGATGACGTCGTTGTGCGAGTCGGCGACGTAGATCGTCCCCTGCCCGTTGATCGCGATGCCCCCGGGCGTGTCGAGCCAGGCCGCGATGGCCGGGCCGCCATCGCCCGCGTAGCCGGTGTGCGACCCGGCGACGACCACCATGCTGGTGGCGGCCTCGCGGATCATCAGCGTGCTCGCCCCCGCCGCGCAGATCCCCAGCGCGAACACCATCACGCTGCGCAACGCATAGGTCCGGAGCAGCGACGGGCCGGTGAGCGGGCCCCGCGCCCGCCCGCCCGTGATCGCCGTCAGCCCCTTCTCGGCAGCGACCTGCGTGAGGCCGCGCCGGAGGATGGCCGCCGTCTGCGCCGTGCGCCACGCCGCCACCACCACCAGCAGCAGCGTGAGGATCGCCACGCCGGCGCCGGCCATCGGCCAGCGCAGGCCGACGCCCGCGCTCGCGCCGACCAGCAGCGACGCGCCGATGAGCAGCGCCGCCACCAGGCCGAACGACGTCGCCCGCAGGTGCGTGCTCACGCGCACCAGACAGCGGCCGCCGGCGTGCTCCTCGACGAGCGCCCGGACGTCCAGCCAGCCCCAGCGGCCGACCAGCACGCCGACGTCGCGGTCCGACGACCAGCCCTCGTCGACGACGATGTGACGGACGGCGGGCGAACTGCGCAGCCAGTCGGTCAGCCGGCTCAGGAACCCCTCGATCCCGATCCAGCGCTCGCTCCAGTACTGGTCCTCGGTCACGCGCCCGGTCAGCAGGCCGAGCGCCCGGCGCGCGTCCCGCCACGACGGCTGCGGCCGCCGCGTCGTCTGCGGCTGCGCCGGCTCGCCC
>JAGWRA010000220.1 GCA_028876655.1 Acidobacteriota bacterium
CGTGCTCATTGCCGAGCTGCAGCGGATCAACAGCCACCTCGTCTGGCTCGGGACGCACGCCATGGACATCGGCGCGGTCTCGGTGATGCTCTACTGCTTCCGCGAGCGGGAGCTGCTGCTGAACATCAACGAGATGCTCGCCGGCTTCCGGATGTTCCCGAGCTACATGCGGATTGGCGGGCTGCGCGAAGACCTGCCCCGCGGGCTGCACGAGGCGGTGCGCGAGTTCCTGGAGCGGATGCCGGTCAAGCTGACCGAGTACGAGGATCTGCTGACGCAGAACCAGATCTTCGTGAAGCGGACGCGCGGCGTCGGCGTCATCACGCGCGAGAACGCGCTGGCGTGGGGGCTGGTCGGGCCGATGGCGCGGGCCAGCGGCGAGCCGTACGACGTCCGCCGGGCGTTCCCCTACCTGAAGTACCCGGAGGTCGACTTCGACGTGCCGACGCGGACCGACGGGGACGTCTACGCGCGGTACCAGGTGCGGATCGAGGAGATGCGGCAGAGCATGAAGATCTGCCGGCAGGCGCTCGAGAAGATCACGCCGACCGGCGCGTTCGCCGTCGACGATCCCCGCATCGCCCCGCCGCCCAAGGACAAGGTGTACACGGAGATGGAAGCGCTCATCCAGCACTTCCTGGTGTACTCGCAGGGCTTCAGCGTCCCGGCCGGCGAGGCGTGCGTCCCGATCGAGGGGCCGCGCGGCGAGCAGGGCTTCTACGTCGTCTCGGACGGCACGAACCGCCCGTTCCGCGTGAAGGCGCGGTCGCCGTCCCTGCTGGCGTGCCAGGCGCTGCCGAAGATGATGGTCGGCGGCCTCATCGCCGACGCCGTCGCGGTCATCGGGTCGTCGGACGTGATCATGGGAGACGTGGACCGGTGAGCTTTCATCCGAAGATGCCGTACGGCACCGGCTGGCACCGCTCCGAGCGGAAGCTGGCCGAGCTGGGGCCCGAGTTCGCCTACACGCCGGAGAACCAGGCGCGCTTCGACGCGATCGTGAAGCGCTATCCGCCCGAGCACCGGCGCTCGGCGATCCTGCCGGCGCTGCACCTCGTGCAGGCGCAGCAGGGCTACATCACCGGCCACGCGATGACGTTCGTGGCCGGGCAGATCGGCTGCACCCCGGCCGACGTCGAGGACGTCGTGTCGTACTACACGATGTTCTTCACCCAGCCGGTGGGGACGTACGTGCTGTACGTCTGCCGCACGCTGTCGTGCGCGCTGTGCGGCGCCGAGCGGCTGACCGAGGCGCTCGAGGAGAAGCTCGGCATCCGGGCCGGCCAGACCGACGCGACGGGGACCTTCACGCTGCTCGAGGTCGAGTGCCTCGGCGCGTGCGACCGGGCGCCGGTGGTGATGGTGAACGACGAGTGGCACGAGTGCGCCCGTCCCGAGGATGCGGCCGCGCTCGTCGATGCGCTCCGCGAACGGGGGACGGCGGCCCTGACCGGCTGCCACCTGTGTGTCGAGCGCCGCAACGGGCAATGAGCAACGGGCAACGGGTATTGAATAAGGTGAGCGCCTGCGGCCATGCCGAGCCGAGGACAGGAGAATCCGAGGCGAGGCATCAGCGTAAGCTCGCGGCGGGGGTGGGGCCCCGCCGCCACTAAATGACAATGCAACCGATCCTCACCCAGCACGTCCGCGAGCCGAACTCCTTCACGCTCGACTTCTACCTGCGGCACCAGGGGTACGAGGGGCTGAAGAAGGCGCTCGCGCTGCCGCCGAACGACATCATCGAGATGGTGAAGCAGTCGGGGCTGCGCGGGCGCGGCGGCGCCGGCTTCCCGACCGGGATGAAGTGGCAGTTCGTGCTGAAGGACACGCCGAAGCCGAAGTACATCGCCTGCAACGCCGACGAGAGCGAGCCGGGGACCTTCAAGGACCACGTGCTGATGGAGCGCAACCCGCACCTGCTCATCGAGGGGTGCGCGATCGCCTGCTACGCGATCGGCGCGAAGGTCGCCTACATCTACATCCGCGGCGAGTTCTACCACGTCCAGCTCGCGCTCGAGCGGGCCCTCGACGAGGCGTACGCCGCCGGCTGGCTGGGG
Organism: Acidobacteriota bacterium; assembly: GCA_028876655.1. Taxonomy (GTDB): domain Bacteria; phylum Acidobacteriota; class Vicinamibacteria; order Vicinamibacterales; family CAVVIG01; genus JAGWRA01. The sequence goes on from JAGWRA010000220.1 coordinate 2,058, forward strand.
AAGAACATCCAGGGGTCGGGCTTCGACTGCGACGTCTACGTCCACCGCGGCGCGGGCGCCTACGAAGCGGGCGAGGAGACGGCGCTGCTCGAGTCGCTCGAGGGCAAGCGGGCGCAGCCGCGGATCAAGCCGCCGTTCCCGGCGGTGGCCGGCCTCTACGGCTGTCCGACGGCGGTGAACAACGTCGAGACGCTCTGCAACGTGCCGCTCATCGTGAAGAACGGCGCCGAGTGGTTCACGGCGCTCGGCCCCGAGAAGAACGGCGGGCCGAAGCTCTACTGCATCAGCGGCCACGTCGCCCGGCCCGGCGTCTACGAGACGTCGATGTCGACGACGATGAAGGATCTGGTGTTCGGGGCCGACTTCGCGCAGGGCATGGCGAACGGGCGGCGGCTGAAGGCCGTGATCCCGGGCGGGTCGTCGGTGCCGATCCTGCTGCCCGACCAGCTCGACGTGCCGGCCAGCTTCGACGGCATCCAGAAGGCGGGGTCGCTGCTCGGCTCGGCCGGCGCGATCGTCATGGACGACACGACCTGCATGGTGTGGCTGGCCGAGAACCTCCTGCACTTCTACCAGCACGAGTCGTGCGGCAAGTGCACGCCGTGCCGGGAGGGGACCGACTGGCTGCTGAAGATCCTGCGGCGGATCGAACGGGGCGAGGGCGAGATGCGCGACCTCGACCTGCTGCAGAGCGTGGCCGACAACATCAACGGGAAGACGCTCTGCGCGTTCGGCGACGCGGCGGCGACGCCGGTGCTGACGACGCTGAAGCACTTCCGGCACGAGTTCGAGGCGCACGTCCGCGAAGGGGGCTGCCCGCTGCACGCCGGCTGGCGTCGTCGCGGGACGGCCGCGGCCGCGCACTAGGAGACGGTTGCCGGCTACGGGCTCCAGGCTGCGGGATTGGTGGCTGCGGAGACCGGGCGAGGTGCGGACCTAACGTTACTGAGAGCAGCCATGTCGCGGCCGGCACGATCCGGAGCGTCAGCGACGGCAACGCCGGGGGTGGGGCCCCGGCGCAACTAAACGATGTCACCAACCCTCATCGCCCAGATCGTCATCCTGCTGTTCGTGTTCTTCATGCTGCTGAACTCGGCGGCGATCATGGTGTACGTCGAGCGCAAGGTCGCGGCGCTGCTGCAGCAGCGGTTCGGCCCGTACCTGACCGGGCCCCACGGCCTGCTGCAGCCGCTCGCCGACGTCATCAAGCTGATGTTCAAGGAGGAGCTGCGGCCCAAGGCGGCCGATGCCTTCCTGTTCACGCTGGCGCCGGTCATCTCGGTCACGGCGGCCTTCGCGGCCTTTGCCGTGGTGCCGTTCGGCGCCTCGACGACCTTCTTCGGCCTGCTGGACCACCCGATTCCGCTGCAGGTGGCCGACGTCAACGTCGCCGTCCTGGTGATCTTCGCCATCACGTCGATGGGGGTCTACGGCATCGTGCTGTCGGGCTGGAGCTCGAACAGCAAGTACGCCCTGCTCGGGGGGCTGCGCTCGTCGGCGCAGATGATCAGCTACGAGCTGTCGTACGGCATGGCGCTGGGCGCCGTGCTGCTCCTCGGCAACTCGCTGTCGCTGACCGAGCTGGTGAACGGGCAGGCGGGCTACTGGTTCCACGTGATCCCGCGCTGGTTCGTCTTCCTGCAGCCCGTCGGCTTCGTCATCTTCATGATCGCCGGCATCGCCGAGACCAACCGGGCGCCGTTCGACTTCCCGGAGGCGGAGCAGGAGCTGGTCGCGGGCTACCACACCGAGTACAGCAGCATGCGGTTCGCCATGTTCTTCATGGCGGAGTACATCAACATGGTGACGGTGTCGGCCGTGGCGACCGACCTGTTCCTGGGCGGGTGGCACGGGCCGTTCCTGCCGGCGTCGCTCGGCTGGATCTGGTTCCTCGTGAAGGTCGGCGCGCTCCTCTTCTTCTACGTCTGGATGCGGTGGACGCTGCCGCGGTATCGATACGACCAGCTGATGTCGTTCGGCTGGAAGGTCCTGCTGCCGATCGCGGCGCTGAACCTGCTGGTGACGGCGGCCGGGGTGATCTACTTTGGTGCCTGATCAGATTCTCTTCTACCTGCTCGGCGGGCTCGCCGTCGTGGCCTCGGTGCTGGTCATCGGCCAGCGCAACCCGATCCACAGCGTGCTGCTGCTGATCGCGTCGTTCGCCGGCCTGTCGGGGCTGTACGTCCTGCTCCAGGCCCCGTTCGTCGCCGTCATCCAGATCATCATCTACGCCGGGGCCATCATGGTCCTCTTCCTGTTCGTCGTCATGCTCCTGAACGTGGGGCGGGAGGACACCGACGTCGACGAGCAGTCGCCCGTCTTCGTCCACCGGGTGTCGATGCGCGTCGGCGCCCTGCTGGCCGGGCTGCTGGTGGTCGAGCTGGTCTGGGCGCTGGCCAGCGCCGGAACCCTCGGCGGCGTCTTCGGGCCGATGTCGCAGGCCCCGCCGGCCGTCACCTCGGTCCGGACGATCGGCCATGCGCTGTTCACCGATTACGCGTTCGCCTTCGAGGTGACGTCCATCCTGATCCTGGTCGCGATGGTCGGCGCCGTCGTGCTGGCGCGCCGCGAGGCGAAGTGATGGTTCCGCTCAGTCAGTACCTGATCCTGTCGGCGATTCTCTTCGTCATCGGCACGCTGGGCGTGTTCGTCCGGCGCAACCTGATCACGATCCTGCTCTCGATCGAGATCATGCTGAACGCGGTGAACCTGACGTTCGTCGCTGCCGGGCGCGCCTTCGGGGCGGTCGACGGGCAGATCATCGTCTTCTTCGTCATGACCGTCGCGGCGGCCGAGGCGGCCGTGGGACTGGCGATCGTCATCGCCCTGTTCCGCCACCGTGAATCGCTCGACCCCGACGCCTTCACGTCGCTCAAATGGTGACCACGCACCTGCTGCTGCTCGTGCCGCTGCTGCCGTTCCTCGGCTGGGCGGTCAACCTCTTCCTGGGCCGCCGGCTGCCGAAGGCCTTCTCGGGCGGCGTGGCCTGCGCCGCGGTCCTCGCCTCGTTCGGCGTGGCCGTCTCGGCGGTCTGGACCCTGGTCGGCCAGCCCGCCTCGTCGCGCGCCCTCGAGCAGACGGCCTACACCTGGATCAGCTCGGGCGACTTCCACGTGCCGCTGACGCTCCGGCTCGATCCGCTGTCGGCCGTGATGATCCTGATCATCACGGGCATCGGTTCGCTCATCCACATCTACTCGACCGCCTACATGCACGAGGAGACCGACAGCGAGTACGCGCGGTACTTCTCGTACCTGAACCTGTTCGCCGGGTTCATGCTGCTGCTGGTCCTCGGCGCCAACTTCCTGA
>JAGWRA010000221.1 GCA_028876655.1 Acidobacteriota bacterium
CGAATTGCATGCGTAGATCCACGGGCGACACTCCCTGCCACGGCATCGCGTTCCTCCTGCGTGCAGTGGCGAAGTGTTACCCATGTGTCCCGACAACAGTGTTACCCATGTCTCCCGACTGAGCCCTGTAGCCCGTAGCCTGCAGCCCGTAGCCCGCAGCCCGTCGCCCGCAGCCCGTCGCCCGGAGCCCCGGGAATGCCCCCTGTTGCTTTCCCAAAGGTCTCGCGCTATCCTTCCTCTGTGAAACCCACAGGAAGGCGCCCATGACCCCGAAAGCGAAGGCCGACGTCCAGCAGGGAACCCTCGCCCTGATGGTGCTGAAGACCCTCGACGTCCTCGGCCCCCAGCACGGCTACGGCATCGCCCGCCGCATCGAGCAGATCAGCGGCGGCCTCCTCTCGGTGAACCAGGGGACCCTCTACCCGGTCCTGCTGAAGCTCGAGCAGGAGGGGGCGGTCGCGTCCGAGTGGGGCGCCTCCGAGCACAACCGCCGCGCCCGCTTCTACCGCCTCACCCGCGCCGGGCGCAAGCAGCTCGACGCCGAGACGCGCGACTGGGAGCAGACGCAGGCGATCATCGGCCGCTTCTTCGACGTGAAGCCCGGAGACCTGTCATGAGGGCCCTGAAGCGGTTCGTCCGGCGCCTCGCGAACGTCGTGACGGGACGAGATGACGACGCGCGACTGCAGGAGGAGATCGAAGGGCATCTCGAGCGGCTGGCGGAGGAGAACCAGCGCGCCGGGATGACGCCCAGCGAAGCGCGGCGCCAGGCGGCACTGACGTTCGGCGGCGTCCAGACCGTCAGGGAAGACTATCGCGCCGAGCGGGGCTTCGCCGTCGTGGACGTGCTGCTGCAGGACGTCCGCTACAGCCTGCGGATGCTCCGCCGGTCGCCCGGCTTCACCGCCGTCGCCGTCCTCACCTTCGCGCTCGGCATCGGCGCCAACACCGCCATCTTCAGCGTCGTCGACGCCGTGCTGCTGCGGCCGCTGGCGTACCCGCATCCGTCGCAGCTCGTCGGCGTCTTCGAGACGCAGATCAAGCGCAACGCCACCCCCACGGGCGCCTCCTATCAGGACCTGCGGGCGTGGCGCGAGCAGAGCACGGCGTTCACCGCGCTCGCGGGGACCCAGGCGCATCAGCTCACGCTCACCGGCCGCGGCGAGCCGGCGGAAGTGAATACCGTCGTGGTGACGAGGGACTTCTTTCCGCTGCTGCAGGCGCAGCCGCTCGTCGGCCGCGCGCTGCTGCCCTCGGACGGCGTGAAGGGAGCCGCGCCGGTCGTCGTCCTCAGCGAGAAGGTGTGGCGCAGCCGCTTCGGCGCCGACCCGGCCGTCGTCGGCACGTCGGTGGCGCTCGACAAGCGGGCGTTCACCATCGTCGGCGTGATGCCGGCGGCGTTCCGCTCGCCGTTCCGGTCCGACTTCGCGGAGGTCTGGATTCCGCTGGTGCAGGATCCGCTCTTCAGCACCTGGATGCCGCGTTGGGGCGGCCACTGGCTCAGCGTGGTGGGACGGCTGAAGCCCGGCGTGCCGATCGCCCAGGCGCAGGCCGAGCTGAACGCCATCGGGACGCGGCTGGCGAAGGAGTCGCCGTCGCCCGACGCTGGCTGGCCGGTCCGGATCGAGCCGCTCCATCGCGTGATCGTCGGCAACGTCCGGACGGCGCTGCTCGTGCTGCTGGGCGCGGTCGGCCTGCTGCTGCTGATCGCCTGCGCGAACATCGCGAGCCTGCTGCTGGCGCGCGCCACCGCGCGGCGGGCCGAACTCGGCGTCCGCCTGGCGCTCGGCGCCGGCCGCGGCCGCATCGTGCGGCAGCTGCTCACCGAGAGCGCGCTGCTCGGCCTGCTCGGCGGCGGCGCCGGCATCGCGCTGGCGTACGCGAGCGTGCGGGTGCTCGCGTCGCGCCTGCCGGCCGGGCTGCCGCAGGTGCATGCGGTGGCCGTCGATGGCCGCGTGCTGATCTTCGCGCTCGTGCTCTCGCTCGCGGCGAGCCTGCTCTTCGGGATCGCGCCCGCCCTGCTGGCGGCCGAGACGAGCGTGCCGTTTACCGTGCACGAGGGGACGGGCCGCGCGGCCGGCAGCAGCCGGCGCGGCGGTGCGCGTCACGCGCTGGCCGTCGTCGAGATCGCGCTGGCGACCGTGCTGCTGGTCGGCGCGGGCCTGCTGCTGCGCAGCCTCGACGCCCTCACGTCGGTGGATCCCGGTTTCGACGCGCGGCAGGTGTGGATGGCCGAGATCGACCTGCCGCGGTATCAGTACTCGACGCCCGAGCAGTGGTCGGCGTTCGCGGACGGATTGCTGCAGGGCATTCAGGCGCAGCCGGGCATGCGCGATGCCGCCGTCGCCATCCCGCTGCCCCTCGCCGACGACACCGTGAACTTCAGCTTCCGGATCGCCGGCAATCCGCCGCTGCCGCAGGGCGTGGTCGACAGCGCGGATTACGTCTCGGTGAGTCCCGGCTACTTCCACGTGATGCGGATCCCGCTCGTCGCCGGCCGGGTCTTCGATCGCCGGGACGCCGCGTCGGCGCCGAAGGTCACCGTGATCAGCCAGGCGCTGGCGCGCCAGTTCTTCCCGAACGAGAACCCGATCGGGCGTCATCTCGTCTTCGGATTCCCGCCCGACGTGAACGTCTCGCGCGAGATCGTCGGCGTGGTCGGCGACGTGCGCGACGAGACGCTGGCGAAGGCGCCAGGGCCGATGATGTACGTCCCATACGATCAGGCGCCGTTCTGGGGAGCGGTGGTGGCGGTCCGGACCGCGCTGGATCCGGCGGCCGTGTCGGCTGCCATCAGGGGGCAGGTGGCGCACATCGATCCCGATCTGCCGGTCACGCAGTGCCAGCCGCTGTCGCAGGGGATCGACGCCACGGCCGCGCAGCCCCGCTTCCGGGCGACGCTGTTCGCGCTGTTCGGGTTGATCGCGCTGCTGCTGGCGACGGCCGGCATCTTCGGCGTCGTCTCCTATTCCGTCGTGCGGCGGACGCGCGAGCTCGGCATCCGGACCGCGCTCGGCGCGACGCCGGGCCGGATCCGGCGGATGGTGCTGTGGGAAGGAGGGGTGCTGGCGGCCGCGGGCCTGGGGATCGGCATTGCCGCGGCGCTGCCGCTGACGCGCATCCTGCGCAGCGAGCTCTACGGCATCGGCGCCGGCGATCCGCTGGCCTATGCCGGCACCATCGTGCTGCTGGCAGCCGTCGCGCTGGCGGCGTGCTACCTGCCCGCCCGCCGCGCCATGCGGGTGGATCCGACCGTGGCGCTGCGATGTGAGTAAAGAGGCTACCGGCTACTTCCCCTTCGCCAGCGTCATCGTCCCCGGCCCCTCGCCGACGATTTCCAGGATCACCGGCTCGTCCTTCGCGCCGTCCCAGTGGACCTTGCCCGCCAGGTCCGTCACGAAGCTGCCGGGCGGCATCGGCGTCGTCTTGCTCGGATCGTACGTGTCGCTCGACGACACCCACCACGTGCCCGAGAGGACCGTGATGTAGCGGTCGTGCGGATGGAAGTGCGGCTGGCTGAAGTGGTGCGGCATCCACTTGACCAACATGACGTACCACCCCGGCTTCGATGGATCCCCGACGAGGACCGCGCTCTGCGCGCCGTCCAGCAGCTTCGTCCACTTGATGTGCGACGGCAGCGTGTAGGTGATGTGCGTCGGATCGATCGTCGGTGCGACCTGCCCGGCCTGCTTCTTCGCCGCCGCCATGGCGCTCGACGAGATGACTGCCGCAGTCCCGACCACGAACAACACCACCATCAACCAGCGTGACACTCTGAACATCGGAAGATCCTCCTGCGAGGCGCCCGGCCGTTTGCGTCGTGTTCGCCGTTGGGCGTGAACAATACCCATTGCGCATTGCCCATTGCGCGTTGCCTCGTGGCCTTCGTGTCTTCGTGGCCGACCGTGCCCGTAGCCCGTAGCCCGCAGCCCGTCTACCGTGTCGACCCGTTCCCCGGTACCACCGTAATCGTAATCGCCGACGGATACTCCGTGCTGTGGTGGACGACGTTGTGCGCGATCACCCACTTCGACTCGTCGTAGTTCGGCCCGCCGGTATTCAGGTTGCGATCGAAGCGGGGGAAGTTGCTGCTCGAGATCTCGAGACGCAGCCGGTGGCCCGGCTTGAAGTAGTTGCTGAACTGCATCGGCTGGAAGGTCACCTTGTACACCTTGCCCGGCTCCATCCAGACCTCCGGCTTGTCGTAGCCGTCGCGGTAGCGCATCCGCTGGATGTTCTCCGTCAGGTTGAACGCCCGGCCGTCGGGATAGACGTCGTCGATCCGCCAGGTGAAGTCCGTGTCCTTCGCGCTCGATCCGACGTACAGCGTGACCGTGATCGGTCCGCTCATCTCCGTCCCTTCTTTGAAGGGATCGGTGGTGTAGACCAGCACGTCGTTGCGCGCCTCGATCGGCCGCTGATCGAACGCGCCGAAGTGGACGGCGTTCCCCTCGCAGCAGCCGCCGCCCCCGAAGGTGGGCACCGGGTTGCCGGGGTCGTAGACGAACGTGTCGGGCTGGTCCGTGGCCGGCGCGCCCGCGGCCAGCGATCCGTCGCCGTACAGCGTGTTCGCGTGCCCCTCGCTGTGCAGGTAGAACGTCTTCGGCTCGGCGCCCGGCGGCGGCCACGACGGCGACGACTTCCACTTGTTGAGCCCGACGACGTAGTAGCGGACCTTGGGGAGCTTCTGGATGATGCCGTTGTCCTCGCCCTTCAGGAAGTGGTCGAACCAGCCGTACATGATGTTGTCGTAGTCCAGCCGGGCGTCGCCCACGTCGAGGTCGCCGATCATCGTGTGCTCCGTCGCACGGGTGTACTGACAATGCAGGACGGGGGCGATGATCGCGTACTGCTCGTTGGCGACGTTCGCCGGCGCGTGGCTGCGGACCCAGTTGTAGGCAGCGAGGTTCGGCGCCACCGACACGTCGTACCAGCTCATATACCAGAGGCCGGGCCGGTCGATCGGCATCGTGTCGTGCCACAGCCCGCCCTTGTACCAGGCGGGATCGTTCGGCGTCCGGGCGATCATGTTCCCGCCGGTCGAGACCGGCATCGGCGTCGCGAAGATGCCGGGCGGGCCGTCGATGTCCTTGATGATGTCGTTCTCGGGAAGGTGCCAGAGCTGGGTGGACCAGTCCACCGGCGGCATGTGCGGCGCCAGGTCGAACATCCGCCGCGTGCGGGTCAGCTCGGCCTGCGTCGTGCCGGGCGGCACCATCGGCCGCACCTGGTTCTGCTCGCCGTAGAGCCAGGTGATGAAGAGCATCTGCACCGCGCCGCCGCGGAACCAGTTCCCCTGCTCGTAGTAGGGGCCGACGCGGCCGACGCCGGCGCCGAACCCCTGCACGTTGAAGGTCGCCAGCCCCTTCGGCGCTTCCGTGACGACGCCGAGCTGCCATTCGGCGGTGGACGAGCAGCCGGTGAGGCCGACCCGGCCGTTCGACCAGGGTTGCGACGACATCCAGTCGATGGCGTCCTCGCCGTCCGTCCGCGGCGTGCCGAGGATGTCGTAGTGCCCCTCCGAGTAGAAGTGGCCGCGCTCGTTCATCTCGACGTACGCGTAGCCGCGCTTCACCGCCTCGAGCTCGCGGCTCATGTCGCGCGGCGCGCCGAGGCTGACGTCCCAGTAATTGAAGTTGTAGGGGGTGCGGACGAAGATGATCGGGTAATGGCCGGAGCCGTGCTTCGGATAGTAGACGTCGGCCAGCATCCGCTTGCCGTCGCGCATCGGGACCATCACGCTGCGGTCGATGACGGCGACCTGCTCGAGCTCGGCTTCCGTCGCCTGTCGCTTCGCGCGCAGCTCGTCCTGCGGGCTGGGGCGCTGGGCCGAGAGCGCGCCCGAGAGCAGTCCGCTCATCCCGAGGGCGAGGGCGAGTCCGATCGTGAGACGCAGGCGGCACCGCGGATGTGGGTTCGCAGTCACGGTGGGATCTCCTCTGTGGGTGATCGGTTCTTCAGCGTCCTTCCAGCTTCACCATCACGGCTGACAGGTGTTCGGCGAGCAGTCCGATGTCCGACCGCACCTGCTCGATGAGGACGTTGGTATAGCGGCGGCTCCGTGCGCCCTCTTCGGCGACGTCGGCTCTTGTGGCGAGCGGGGCGATGGCTTCTCGTAACTCCGCTCTTGTGGCGAGCGGGGCGATGGCTTCTCGTAACTCCGCTTTCGTGGCGAGCGGGGCGATGGCTTCCCGCAACTCCGCTTTCGTGGCGAGCGGGGCGATGGCTTCCCGCAACTCCGCCCTCGTGGCCAGTGGGGCGATGGCCTCGGCGATGGCGGCGCGCATCTCCTCCTTCGTCGCCAGCGTTGGCAGAATCTGCTCCACGCGCGTCAGCCGCGCGTCGACGTTTCTCACCACCTGTTCGAGCGGCTCGGGCTGCATGTGGCTGAATTCCTTCCGAAATCGCGCACCCGCTGGGCGTCGATCAGCGTCCGGCGGCGATCCTACCATCGTCGGGAGGCAAGGGGGGTGCCGCGTGGAGCGCCGATGGCGGGTCCTGTCACCGAACACCCCGTCCGTGCTCAGCGCCAAGAGCGCGATCACGGTCGAGGCGCTTGCGCGCGGCCGGGGGCCCCGTTCGGCGCCACCCGCGAGCCCGGCGCGAGGCCGTGCACAAGCGCCAGCTCCGTGGGCCCTGTAGCCCGCAGCCGGTAGCCGACAAGCGACTCGTAGGCGCCGAGCTTTCCGCCTCTGCGCAGCCCGGCGGTCCCGCCGAAGCGCGCAGCGCGAAGGCGGAAGCTCGGTGCACAAGCATGCGATCGTGGGCCCCGTAGCCAGAAGCCCGTAGCCAGAAGCCCGGGAGGGCGTGCCCCCCTACGCCACGCGCACGCCTTGTCTGAACGTCCCCCACGCCACCAACCCCCGCTTGCCTCTACGCGTCTGCCGCCTTGAATCCGTGACCGTGAACGGCGTCTCGTCGAACTTGAAGATGGCGATATCCGCCGGCGCCCCGACGCGCAGCGTCCCGCATCCGTCG
>JAGWRA010000025.1 GCA_028876655.1 Acidobacteriota bacterium
AGAACCAGAGCTTGTCCTTCTTGATCGGGCCGCCCAGGTCGTCGTGGTTCTCCCAGAACAGCACGTTGGGCGACGCCGAGCCGCCGCGGTTGGTGATGTTGCTGTTCGTGTTGTCGCCCACGAAGCTCTTGCCCTCGTAGGTCTGGTTGATCAGCGACTTGAACTGGTTACCACCGCTCTTGATCGTCGACACGACGGCCGCGCCCGGTGTGTTCATCGCCACGTCCTGGCCCGCGCCGCTCACCGCGATTTCGTTCTGCGAGTAGTAGTCCTGGTAGAACCCGGCGCCGCCCGTCCCCTCGGTCGTGTCCACGCCCTCGGTGATGACGCGCGTCTGGTTCGTGATGCCGAACGCGTTGTACCCGGACTGCTGGCTCTTGTGGCTGCCGCCCACGTCGAAGCCCTGCATCCGGATGCCCGGCGACTGCGCCAGCGCGCCCCACAGGTCCGACGAGCTCGGCACGCCGATGAGCTTCGCCGTGTCCATCGTGTTGCCGACCGACGTCGACTGCGTGTCGACGATCGGCGACTCGGCCGTCACCTGGACCGTTTCCTTCAGCGAGGCCAGCTGCAGCGACGCGTCCACGTTCAGCGTCTGGCCCAGGGCCAGGCTGATGTTCTGCCGCGTGAACGGCTGGAAGCCCGAGAGCTCGAACTTCAGCGTGTAGGTCCCCGACGGCAGCGACGGGAACTGGTAGCTCCCGTTGGCTTCCGTCACGGCCACCTGCGAGCCGATCAGGGCCGGCGAGGTCGCCGTCACAGTGACGCCGGGGAGCACCGCTCCCTGCGCGTCCTTCACCGTGCCGGTCAGCCGGCTGTTCACGTTCTGCGCCCACACCGGCGCCACGGCCATCAGGACCGTGGCCAGCGCAAGCGCCACCTGCTTACGAAGTTGCATGCAATCCCCTCCATGCTTCGGGCTGAACGCCCGAGCCGACTTGCAATGGAAACAACGCCGTCTCTCCACGAATTGCACGGGTGCTTTCGGCGAGCTCTACAGCAGTAAATGTACCCATGAGCTTAAAATTTCAGCACATCTACATACTGTATGTTTATTATATTTATATAATATATATTCGATTTATTCGAGATACAGACTCTTCGCAAAATCCAAATTATTGTTCAACATGCTCCGATCAGATCCAAAACTCTTGAGCTTCAGGTCGTCTATGCGCTGGTGAAAACCATCGCCACGAACAAAACCATCGGCTCCCCCCTTTCGGGACCTGCCACTGTCGTCCCGGGCGACCGCCGTATAATGCTCGGGCTTGCTCGTCGGGCGTGCCGCGCCCGTAACGACCGCGTCTCCTCTGGAGTGCCCCATGTCCCTGCTGGTCGGGTTCCGAGTCGCCATCAGCGCGCTCGGCCGGAACAAGATGCGGACCCTGCTGACGATGCTCGGCATCATCATTGGGGTCGCCGCGGTGATTGCGATGGTGGCCGTCGGGCAGGGGGCGCAGGCCGCGGTGGAGTCCGAAGTCCGATCGGCCGGGGCGAACCTGATTTTCGTCAGCGCCGGCAACTACACCCGGGGCGGCGAATCGATGAACATTGCGTCCGGCCTCGGCGCGGCCAACACCCTCACGGTCGCCGATGCCGATGCGCTCGCGCGGATTCAGGGTGTGCAATACCGGTCGGCCGGAGTCAGCGACCGGGCGCTGGCCGCGGCCGGGGATCAGACGTTCTTCACGGTGATTCAGGGGATCGACACCCAGTGGCCCCTCATCTATTCATGGGACTGGGTGCGGGGCGCCGGCTTCACGCCGGCTGATATCGGCGGCCACGTCCCGGCAGCCGTCCTCGGACGCACGGCAGCCGGCCGCCTGTTCGGCACGAGCGATCCCATCGGCCAGACGGTCATGATCCGCAACCGCGCCTTCCGCGTCGTGGGCGTGACGGGGACGACGACGGACGACCAGGCCGAGACGATTTTCGTTCCGTTCACGACCCTGCAGGACGTTCTCTCCGTTCACTCGCTGCAGACCATCACCGTGGCCGCCACCGAAGCCGGGGACACGTCACAGATCTCGGCCGCTATCCGGAAGCTGCTGCGCGCACGCCACCATCTGGACGATCCGGCGGCGGCCACGGCCGTCGTGCCGACGCAGGGAGCCCGGGCGGGCAGCAATCTGATGATGCCGGGTGCGTCGACGGGCCTCGGCGTTCCCGACGACTTCACGGTGAAGACGCAGGCCGCCAGGGCGCTGACCAAGGGGCTCTACACGTCGGTCGCGGCCTTCGCGCTGGCCAACCTGCCGAAGCTGGACGAGGTGACGCGGCAGGAGATGACCAGCACGCTGGACCGCGCCGGCACGACGATGACGGCCCTGCTCGGCGGCATTGCGGCGGTGTCCCTCATCGTCGGCGGCATCGGCATCATGAACATCATGCTGGTGTCGGTGCGCGAGCGGACGCGCGAGATCGGCATCCGGATGGCCGTCGGCGCCCACGCGCGCGACGTCATGCTCCAGTTCCTGGCCGAGTCGGTGACACTCAGTCTGATAGGCGGCCTGCTGGGGATCGGACTGGGCTTCGCGGCCTCGCACGGCATCACGTCGATGCTGGAGTGGCCGACGGCGGTGTCTGCGCGGGCGGTGCTGCTGGCGTTCGCGATTGCCGGAGCGGTCGGCGTCTTCTTCGGCTACTACCCTGCCATCAAGGCTTCGCGGCTCGATCCGATCGATGCGTTGAGATACGAGTAGGCGACGGGCGACGGGCTACGGGCTGCGGGCCACGGGCTACGGGGCCCCGAAGTCCGGAGCCGGTAGCCCGACGACTCCCTCATTTCTTGTTCGCCACCGGATCGACGTACGGCATGTCGATCCAGTAGGGCTTGCCCGAGACCACATACGCGATGCGGGCCATGGCGTCCGGCTCGGTCACGGGCTGTCCCTGCGCCTCCCAGTACTCGCCCGTGTCGTTGATCTGCAAGGTGAGCGACTCGGGTGACCGACCGGGCCGCTGGACGGTGATGATGACGTCGGAGGCGATGGAGGCCGGCAGGGGATCGCGCACGGCGTTGCTGAAGTAGACCTGGTAGTGCGCCGTCCGCGGCATGACGACCTCGAAGTGCAGGTCGCCGTTCATCAGCACGATCCCGCCGTGGCGAGGTCGATGATCCGCGTGCGGCATCATCGGCATGGCCATCGGTGACGAGGCCGACGCGCCAGCCGCCCCGTTCTGCGCACCGAGCGGCGCGGCCGCCGGCGGACGGCCGCATCCTGCCAGCAGGAGCGTCATCGCCACGATCAGTGCCGGGCGCCAGTCCGCACGTGTCATCGCACCCTCATTCCCGCCCGGCACCACCGCCCGAGGCGTCTCCGGTCCGGCTCATGTTGGCCGAAGTCCCTCACGGAGGCAAGCCCGCCGGCGGGCGCGCCGGTCAGCGGACGGTCGGCGCGAGATCGGCCGGCGGCCGCGGCGCGGTCGCCAGCGAGAGAAACAGCGTCCAGCGCCGGCCCGGATGGTCGGCCGTGCCGCCATGCGCCTCGAGGAAGCGGCGCACCAGGTCGCGGCCGGCCGTGTAGGCGACGACGTAGCTGCGATAGCGGTCGATGAAATCCAGCATCCCGGCCGGATCCGGCATCGCGCCGCGCCTGGCCAGCGCCCGGCGCGCAGCCGCGGCATCGATGACGCCATCGAGATAGTCCCGGGCCACGTCCGTGGTGACCGGCGCCAGCCGCGCGGTGAGACGCCGCACCGCGTCGGCGCGGGCCGCCAGCGATCCATCGAGCCCGGCGAGCGGGTACAGGACCGTCCGTTCGAAGGCGAGGCGATCGTCACCCGGAAACGCGATGTCCACGGCCTCGTTCGCGACCGCCTCCTCGAGCAGGCCCTGCGGGCTCATCAACGTCCCGATCGCGAACTCCGACCAGCCCCGGCCCCGCACGAGCTGCTCCTCCCGGAGCACGTGGAAGAGATGATGGCCGGGATACCCTTCGTGGCAGGCCAGGTCGAGCACCCGCTCGACCGAGACCGGCCGATCGGTGTTCACCTGGATCACGCTCTGATAGTGGCCGCGATAGCGGTTGTAGGCGCTCCACGGCTGGCCCGTGACGTACTGCACCGTGAAGCGCTCGCCGGGCGGCAGCACGACGTGCGCGGCCGTTCGCTGGCGGCAGGCGGCCAGCGCCGCGGCGAAAACGGCGGGCAGGCGATCGCGCGGGATCTGCACCCGCGTCTCGAAGGCGGCCACGCGCGCGGCCAGGTCGCCCCGGCCGGGCAGCAGGCGATCGAGCGCCCGACGCGCCTGCTCTTCGTCCGGGCGTGAATCAGGAAGTGGTGCGATGCCGAACAGCGCGCGCGCTTCCTCGTCGAACGGCAGACGCCCGCCGGCCGCCATCCGCGCCTGGATGGCCAGTGCGTCGACCTGCCCGCGCAGGACGGCCCACCGCAAGGCCGTGGACGGCCCGCCCGCGGCAGGCGGCCTCGCGCGCATGGCGTCGCGCAGCGCCTCGGCGGCCTCGATCACCGGGACGAGGGACGAGGGTGCGATGCCGCCCGGCCCTGCGTCTGCCGGCGGCGCGAAGTCGGTTTCGACGGCGTCGGGATCGAGCCGGGCGAGCTGCCGCGCCAGCCGGATATAGGAGCGGACGGCCTCCTCGATCGGAAGCGTCCCGGCCGTGCCTCCTGCGGGACTGGTGCTCTCGGCGCGGCGATCCGGACGGCCGCAGGCGGTCAGGCCGACGGCGCCGGCGAGCACGACCGCAACGGCCGCGCGGCGCCAGCCACGCGAGCGGGTCCCCGTGTGCACGTTGTTCCTCTTCGATCTTCGAGCCCGGCCGCCGATCCGCGCGCATCCGGCACTGCGGTCATTCTACCGTCGAGCTTGACGCGTTCAGGCGAACGGCCCGCCGAGCGCCGGCCGCAAGACAACTATTTACAATCACCGTGTTGTGCCTGCTGAGTTACGTGGGCATAATCTCGGCTCAACAGTATTCATCGGCAGCACGCTCGCGCTCGATCGGCAGCCGGTCGACACCCGCGCAGGCGGGCCCGGCCGCATCGGAGGGGGACGGCATATGCGACGGCCTTACTTGCTGGTTCTGTTCGCGCTCGCGCTCGGCGCCGGTTGCTCGGGCGGCACTCAAACGGCCAAGCCGGCTCCGGCCGCGGCCCCGGCGGCGGCGGCCGAGCCGAAGCTCGGCATCCGGCCGCAGGGGGACACCGAGATCTCGCCGGACCTCAGCCGGGTGCCGGACGATCTGAAGCAGGTCTACGGCTACATCGACACGCACATCGACGACCACGTCCGCAACCTCCAGAAGTGGATCCAGCAGCCCAGCATCTCGAACTCGGGCGAAGGGATTCCCGAGTCGGCGCAGATGGTGAAGGGGTTCTGGGACGAGCTCGGGTGCCAGGAGACGCGCGTCTACGACGTCGGCATCACCGAATGGGGCGCCCCCGGCAACCCGGTGGTGTACGCCCGGTGCGACGAAGGGGCGCCGAAGACGGTGGTGCTCTACTGGATGTACGACACGATGCCGATCAGCGAGCCGGCCGACTGGAAGTATCCGCCGTTCGAAGGGCGGCTGGTCGAGCAGGCGCCGTTCAAGAAGGTGCTGATCGGGCGCGGCGCGGTGAACTCCAAGGGCCCGGAGATGGCGCAGTGGAACGCGCTGATGGCGATCAAGAAGGTCACGGGCAAGCTGCCGGTGAACCTGATCGTCGTGGCCGAGGGCGACGAAGAGCGGATGGACATCGGACTGCGCCAGTTCATGAAGGACCATCCGGATCTCTTCAAGGGCGCCGACGCGATGTACCGCTTCGGCGGCCAGTCCTACAGCGGCGGGGGTGAGCTGTCGGGCGGCTCGGAGGGCTGCGTCTACATCGAGCTGACGACGAGCGGCGAGAAGTGGGGCCGCGGTCCGAACCTCTCGAACATCCACGGCGCCTTCAAGCGCTCGGTGGACAGCCCGGCCTGGCGGCACATCAAGATGCTGGCCTCGCTCGTCTCCGACGACGGGAACACGGTGAAGGTGGCGGGCTTCTACGACCACATGGAGCCGCTGAGCGCCGAGGAGACGGCCCGCCTGAAGGCGGCCGCCTCGAAGGTGGACATGAAGGTGGCGGCGGCGAACATCGGCGTCGGCCGCTTCATCAGCGACGATCCGTTCACGATGCTGAAGATGGGATCGTACGGGACCTCCTTCAACCTGGACGGCATCTGGGGCGGCAACATGTACGCGGGCGGCGCGGGGGCCGTGCTGCCGGACAAGATCACCTCGAAGCACAACATCCGGTACATCCCGGACATGGACGGCCTCGACCTGGTGAAGAAGATCCGGGCCCAGCTCGATCGCAACGGCTACAAGGACGTCGACCTGAAGATCATCGGCGACGTCCCCTGGGCGAAGATGAGCTACGACACCGACATCGCCCGGGCGCTCGAGACGACCTACGACATCTTCCACATCCCGTACCCGAAGAAGGGCGGCAACCCGTCGATCCTGGGGCCGTACTGGCCGGCGTACCTGTTCGGCAACGGTCCGGTGGGCCAGCGGGTCGAGCCGGTGCAGATGCCGATCATCGGCGGCGGCGCGGGCATGGGCGGCCGGGCGCATGCGGCCAACGAGTACTACGTGATCGAAGGGGCGGGCAAGGTGTACGGGATGGCCGGCGCCGAGAAGTCGGTCGCCACGGTGCTCTACGCCTTCGCCGGCAAGCTGAAGCCGGCCGCCGATGCGACGGCGACCACACCATAGGCGCGCAGCCCACCCATGACACCATCGACGGGCATCCGGATCGCGTTCAGCGCCCTGGGGCGCAACAAGCTCGAGACGGGGCTGGCCATGCTGGGCATGACCATCGGCGTGGGGGCGGTCCTCACGACGATGGCGCTCGGCGCCGGGGCGCAGGCGTCGATCGAGCAGCAGGTCATGGCCGCCGGGCTCAACGTCATCGTCGTCACGGCCGGCAACTACCAGACCAAGCAGGATGACGACATGGGGGGCGTCGTTGCGCACCAGGGCGACGCCCGCCCGCACACGCCGCTGCCACCGGGCGTGACCGATCCATACGACGACGCGGCGCCGCTCGCGAGCCGGATACGGCCGGCCGTCTGGCACGGCGGCGGGCCCGCGATCCATCTGGCCTTCTTCCATCCGGAGGACAACCCGATGGAGAAGCACGATCATCCGACGGCGGCCCAGCGGCTGGGGGACGCCGAAGCGGGGCTCGGGTCGGCGGCCACGCTGACGCGCGAGGATGCGGAGGCGATCCGCGCACTCGGCGGCGTGCAGTACGTCGCCACGGGCATTCACGACAACGCGCACGTCGTGAGCGGATCGCGGCGGTGGTTCACGCGGTACCACGCGACGGATCTCGACCTGCCGCTCATCCACCGTGCCTGGGCCTTCCCGCACGGGCGGTTCTTCGACCAGCAGGAGCTCGCCGGATCCCGGCAGGTGATGGTCCTCGGCAGTGTCGTCAGCGACCGGCTGTTCGGCGCCGACGTGAATCCCGTGGGCCGCACCGTGCGGCTCTGGAAGCAGCCGTTCACGGTCGTCGGCGTCGTCTCCAGCACGACGTGGACGACGCCGCCGGGGCCGGGCGACGATCAGTTCGACGCCGTGTACGTGCCGGTGACCACCGTCGACCGCCTGCTGGACCTCTCGAAGCTGAACACGATCACGATCACGGTCACCTCGTCGGGCGAGGTGACACGGGTGGCGAAGGAGGTGACGCAGCTGCTGCGCGCCCGCCACAGGATCACCAGCAAGATGCCGGACGACTTCACGGTGACCACGCAGGCGCGGGCGGCGCTGACCAAGGGCGTCAACCCGCGGGTGGCGCGGGTGCTGGCGGGCAACGTCTCCAACTTCGATCAGGTCACGCTCGAGCAGCTGGCCCGGACGCTCCAGCGCGCCAGCCGGACGATGACCGCGCTGCTGGCGAGCATCGCCAGCGTCTCGCTGCTGGTGGGCGGCATCGGGATCATGAACATCATGCTGCTCTCGGTGACCGAGCGGACGCGCGAGATCGGCGTCCGCATGGCGGTCGGGGCCCGGGCCCGCGACGTCCTGCTGCAGTTCATCGCCGAGGCGATCGCGTTGAGCCTCGTCGGGGGCGTCATCGGCGTCCTGCTGGGCTTCGCGGCGTCCGACTGGCTCAGCCGGGTGCTGCACTGGTCGACCGTCGTGTCGAGCGACGCCGTCGCCGTCTCGTTCGGCATCGCGGCCGCCGTCGGCATCTTCTTCGGACTCTATCCCGCGCGGCAGGCCGCCCGGCAGGACCCGATCGACGCGCTAAGGTACGAATAGCGGCCCGTGCGCGGCGGCCGTGCCTCGACGTAGAATCGGGGCATGAGCTCCAGCCGCCCGGTCCAGGAGACGCTCGGCCTCCGGACGCCCCCCATCGCAATCGGCTTCCTCGACGACGAGCCCGAGGGGCTCGCGCGCTGGCACGGCGGCAGCGTGCCCGCCGGCTGCGCCTTCTGGACGAAGGCGATGGCGGGCGAGACCTTCTATACGGTCCCCTCCGATCACTTCAACTGCCCCGTCGGCTGCCACACGCACCGCCTGCCGCTGCCGGCGTCCCGGCGCACGGAGCTCGGCCGGGCGGCGGACACCATGATCGGCGCCGGCTACCTGCTGCCGTCCGACGTGATGTCGATGCCGAGCCTGTCGCGCAGCCCGGCGGCCGTCGCCTACGGTCCGGTCGACGCCGCGCCCTTCCCCTGGGACGTGATCCTGCTGGCCGCCACGCCGGCGCAGGGGATGCTGATCTACGAGGCCTTCGTGCGGCTGGGCGACGATCCGCTGATGGTGGTGAGCGCGCTGGGGCGTCCGGCGTGCAGCCTGCTGCCGTTCGTCACCGAGGGCGATCGCGCGGCGCTGTCGTTCGGCTGCGCGGGGAACCGGACGTTCACGGATCTCCCGGACGATCAGCTGTACTTCGCCGTGCCGGCCGCCCTGTGGGACCGGTTCAGCGACGTCCTGGAGACGATCGTCCGGGCGAACGAGACGATGGCGACGTACTACGAGGGGAAGAAGGACACTACGTAAACTGCTCCACCTCGGTCGATCCGGCCAGGGCACCGGTCGAGCAGGCGCCACCGCTGACGATCTCCGCCACCGCGTCGAAGTAGCCGGCGCCGACCTCGCGCTGGTGCTTCGTGGCGGTGTAGCCGTCCCGCTCGGCCGCGAACTCCTCCCGCTGCAGGTCGGCGTAGGCCGCCATCCCCCGCTCGCGATAACCGGCGGCCAGCTGGAACATGCTGTAGTTCAGCGCGTGGAACCCGGCCAGGGTGACGAACTGGAACCGGTATCCCATGGCCCCGAGCTCGCGCTGGAAGCGGGCGATCGACGCGGCGTCGAGCTTCTTCTCCCAGTTGAACGAGGGCGAGCAGTTGTAGGCGAGGTACTTGCCCGGGTAGCGGGCGTGCACCGCCTCGGCGAACCGGCGCGCCTCGGCCAGGTCCGGCGTGCTCGTCTCGCACCAGACGAGGTCGGCGTACGGCGCATAGGCGAGGCCGCGCGCGATGGCGGCGTCCAGCCCGGCGCGGACGCCGTAGAACCCCTCCGGCGTCCGCTCGCCCGTGAGGAACGGCTCGTCCGCGGGGTCGACGTCGCTGGTGACGAGCTGGGCGGCGTTCGCGTCGGTGCGGGCGATGAGGACCGTCGGCACGTCCTCGACGTCGGCGGCCAGGCGTGCGGCCACCAGGTTGCGCACGGCGGTCCGGGTCGGCACGAGCACCTTCCCGCCCATGTGCCCGCACTTCTTCTCGCTGGCGAGCTGGTCCTCGAAGTGGACGCCGGCCGCGCCGGCGTCGATCATGGCGCGCATCAGCTCGAAGACGTTCAGCGCGCCGCCGAAGCCGGCCTCGGCGTCGGCGACGATCGGGGCGAACCAGGTCTCGACGCCGGGCGTCCGTCCCTCGGCGCGATCGATCTGGTCGGCGCGGCGCAGGGTCTGGTTGATGCGGCGGACCACCTGCGGGACGCTGTTGGCCGGATAGAGGCTCTGGTCCGGGTACATCTCGCCGGCCAGGTTCGCATCGGCGGCGACCTGCCAGCCGCTGAGATAGATGGCCTTCAGGCCGGCGCGCACCTGCTGCAGGGCCTGGTTGCCGGTGAGGGCGCCGAGCGCGGCGACGTACGGCTCGCGGCCGAGGAGGTCCCAGAGGCGGGCGGCGCCGAGGCGGGCGAGCGTGTGCTCGATCGGGACCGAGCCGCGCAGGCGAAGCACCTCGTCGGGACCGTAGGGACGCGAGACGCCGCGCCAGCGAGGAAGGGTGGTCCAGTCGGTCTGCAGGTTGTGCTGCGCGCGCAGCGGCTCCGTTCGTCCGTTCATGCGTACACCTCCGGGGTCCGTGGTCCGTGCGATGGGGCGCGCGCGGGCCGGCGGGGCGCGGCGCGCGATCTGGCAGTACCGTAACGGGAGCGAACAGACCGCGTCAAGCGAATATTCGCTGAGCATGGTATATTCGCTTGTGGCGAACGCCTGAAGCCTGTACGCTCACGCCCGCAACTGCCGAGGAGGCCCCTGCCGATGACGCCCGAGACGCTCGCGCCCGCCGCGCCCCTGAACCTGAAGACGATCCTCGGGCTGAAGCTGAAGCGGTTCCGCGAAGCCCGGCGCTTCACGCTGCGCGAACTCGGCGAGCGGACGGGCCTGTCGACCTCCTACCTGGCGGAGATCGAAGCCGGCAAGAAGTACCCCAAGCTGGACAAGATCCTGCAGATGGCCGAGGGGCTCGGCTGTCCGTACGAAGAACTGGTGTCGACCAAGCTCGACGCCGAGTTCGACACGCTGCACGCGTTCCTCACCTCTCCGGCCATCCACAACTTCCCGTTCGACCTGTTCGGCCTGCGGACGGGCGAGCTGATGAAGCTCATCACGCGATCGCCGCACGAGGTGTCGGCGCTGCTGCGGACGCTGCACGACATCGCCAGCCAGTACAACATCGGGGCCACCCACTTCCTGCGCGCGGCCCTCCGGTCGTACCAGGAGCTGACGGGCAACTACTACGCGCCCCTCGAGGACGCCGCCGACCGGTTCCGCCGCGAGCTGGCGGGCCAGGCGGGCGGCGTCGCGACGATCGGCCGCCTGCGGGCGTGGGTGCTGGCGCACGGGGTGCAGGACATCGACGAGCGGCTGCTCGGCGAGCGGCCGGCGCTGCGGGCCTTCCGATCGCTCCGGCTGGTCGACCCGCCGCGCCTCCTGCTCAACCCGCGGCTGAGCGCCTTCCAGCAGGCGTTCGTGCTGGCGCGCGAGGCCGGCTACCAGCTGCTCGAGCTGAAGGCGCGGTCGCAGACGACCCCGCCCGATCGCGAGGACTCCTTCGAGCAGGTGCTGAACGACTTCAAGGCGTCGTACTTCGCCGGCGCCGTGCTGCTGCCGCGCGACCGGATCGCCGCCGACCTCGGCGCCTTCTTCCGGCTGCCGACCTGGCAACCGGCCGCCCTGACGGCGCTGCTCGACCGCTACGGCGTGACGCCCGAGACCCTGATGTACCGGTTCAGCCAGCTCACCGGCCAGGAGTTCGGGCTCCATCCGCACTTCCTCAAGTTCAGCCTCGAGAGCGGCCGGGTCCGCCTGCTGAAACAACTGAACCTCTCGACGCTGCGGATTCCGTCGGGCATCGACGCCGACGAGCACTACTGCCGGCGCTGGCTCTCGACCCACCTGCTGATGGAGCGGGCCGCGGCCAAGGCGCGCCGGCCGCGGCGGGTCCCGAAGCTGCTCGTCCGGGCCCAGCACTCGACCTTCGTGGACCGGCCGGACGAGGCGTTCTTCTGCCTGGGCATGGCGCTGGCCGAGCCGCTGCGCCCCGAGCTCGACATCAGCCTGACGATCGGCTTCCGCGCCGACGAGGTCTTCGCGCGCACGGTACGGTTCGCGCAGGATCGGGCCATCCGGCAGACGGTGCTCAACGGCACGTGCGAGCACTGTCCGCTGCCGGCCGACGCCTGCGGCGATCGCGCGGCCGCTCCGGTGCTCTACCAGCAGCAGCTCGCCCGCGCCGAGCTGATGCGCGAGCTCGAGGCGCTCTCGGCCCCACGCCTCTCCGCCACCTCCGCGCGCCGCCGCTGACGCGCACGCCGTCCTCCTGGTCGCCAGCTCAGCAGACGCCGATTCATTCAATCTTTCGACGGATGACCTCTGTACGCATCCCTGTTCTTGGATCGAGTCGTGGCCGCCACGCAGTCAACGAGTTAGTGCAAGCTCAGCTGCGCTGAACGGGCCCATCCGTCAGGCGGCCGACTCCGGATCGATGGATCGCCGCACGAGCGACAGCTGAGCCATTGAACACGAGTCATGCGGATTGCTCCTGATGAGCGGAGATCTCCGCGTGCGGCACACCTCATGCACCGCCGCACGCAACGCCCGCGCGCAGCCGTGGCGGGCGCCTCAGCCATTCCCCGCATCGTGCACGTCCGTGCAAGTCGCTCTTCGCTTCGTCGAAACCGCGCGTTTCAGGAGGAGGAGGACTCTGACCATGCCACGAATCCGTCGATCGTGCCTTACCGCACTCGTCGTGTTCGCGTTCGCGCTGCCAGGCGCGGCGCGGGCCCAGAACGTGTCGAGCCATCTCACCGGGACCGTCAAGGACGGCCAGGGCGCCGTGCTCCCGGGCGTCACCGTCACCGCCACGTCACCGGCGCTGATCGGGTCGCAGGTCGCCGTCACGCAGTCCAACGGCACGTACCTGTTCCCGTCGCTGCCGCCCGGGACCTACGCGCTGAACTTCCAGCTGTCCGGCTTTCAGGCAATCACGCAGAGCAACATCAACCTGCCGCTCGGGCAGACGTTGACGGTGAACGCCCAGCTGCAGCTGGCGAGCCTCAAGGAGAGCGTCACGGTGACGGCCGAGTCGCCGGTGGTCGACGTCCAGTCGACGACGCTCGGCAACACGATGAACACGGCCAAGCTCATCAGCGTGCCGAGTTCCACGGACCTCTGGGGCGCCCTGGCGCAGACGGCCGGCGTCCGGATGCAGGGTTTCGACGTCGGCGGCAGCCACAAGTACCAGCAGGACGGCTATGCCGCCTTCGGCGAGAACGACCAGACGCGCATCATCACCGAGGGGGTGGACACGACCGAGGGGACCGGCGGGGCGGGCGGGTACAACGACTTCTACGCCCACAACGAGGTCTCGGTCAGCGCAGCGGGCCAGGACGTCGCGATGAACACGCCGGGGGCGGCGGTCATCTCCACGATCAAGAGCGGCGGCAACACGTTCAAGTCGCTGATCAACCAGAGCTACGAGCCCTCGAGCTTCGTCGGCAACAACATCAATCCGTCGATCACGGCGCGGGGCGGCTCCTCGTCGGCGAACCTGCTCTTCTGGGAGAACCACGACGACCTGGGCGGCCCGATCAAGCGGGACAAGCTGTGGTTCTACGCCGCGTTCAACCACTTCCACATCGACCAGCTCCTGCCGGGCGTCCCCCAGAGCGTGGCGACGAACCTCGGGATCTTCAACAACTTCACGACCAAGGAGACCTGGAAGCCGAGCGCAAAGGACACCTTCATCGGCTACTACCAGTACGGGAAGAAGTCGGAACCGACGCGCGGCCTGTCGTCACTGCGTCCGAAGGAGTCGACGCTGGCCGAGTTCTCGCCCGGCTGGATGTACAACGGCAAGTGGGAGCGGGTCTGGACGAACCGCTTCTTCACCGAGCTGAACGTCGGCACGTTCGGCTACATCTTCCCGGAGGTGCCGTCGGTCGACTACAAGACCAACCCGCCGGTCCACGACCTCGGCACGGGCCAGGAAACGGGCGCCGGCTTCGCGCAGGGGGGCACGGGCGGCCCGTTCGACCTGAACCGCGCCAAGCCGCAGGTCTTCGGTGACGCGACCTACTACCTGCCGACCAAGAAGGGCGGCAGCCACGATCTGAAGGTCGGCTTCGAGTGGATCCGCGACGAGTCGCAGTTCGGCAACAACGGCCAGTCCGGACCGATCCTCTGGCTGCCGCGCGACGGGCAGCCGTTCGAGATCCGGCTGACGGACCTCGGGACGCCGGGCTCGCTCGGCAGCTCGTGGCTGGCGCCGGTCAACGAGGATCACCGGATGGCCTTCTACGCCCAGGACCGGTGGACGGCCAACAGCCACGTCACGCTGACCGTCGGTCTCCGGTACGATCGGCAGTCGCCCTACTACCGCCAGGGCAAGCGCGATCCGATCCTGACCGACTACTTCACGGCGGCGACCAACCCGGCCGCGACGCTGTTCACCCGGAACAACGTCGCGCCGCGCATCGGTGTCAGCATCGACCCGGGGGGCGACGGCAAGACGGCCGTCAAGGCGTTCTACGGCCGGTACTACTTCAACTTCGCCGACAGCTTCTCGAACGTCAATCCGGGGGGGACCAACACCAAGACCTACCGCTACTCGGGGCCGAACGGCACGTTCATCCCGGCCGACCTCGGCCAGCTGGTGACCGCCACGGGCGGCGTCAGCACGACGCTCGATCCGAACCTCAAGACGCCGTACACCGATGAAATCGACTTCTCGGTGCAGCGCCAGATCTGGGGTGAGTCGTCGATCCGTGTGGCGTACGTCCGCAAGATGGACCGGAACGAGTTCTCCACCTACAGTCCGGATCTCGTCGGCCAGTTCACGGTGCCGGTCACGATTCCCGTGACGCTCCAGGGCGTCGGCAGCACGACGGCGACGACGCAGAACTTCACGGTGAACGACATCCCGGCGTCGCTGATTCCGGCGCTCGGCGAGAGCACGATCGCCACGATTCCGGCGTCGGCCAACAGCGGCGCCCGCAACTTCGACACGATCGAGGTCGCCTTCAACAAGCGGTTCAAGAAGGGGCTCTTCCTCGACACGAGCTACGACTGGACCCGCTACGACGCCCTCTTCTCCCCGAACGCGGTCAGCACCAGCAACGTGACGCAGGCCGACCCGATCGGGTACGACTACTTCGAGAACCCGTATCCGACCGTCTCCAACCGCCAGAAGACGAGCGGCTGGGTCTACCACCTGTCGGCCAACTACGAGTTCCCCTACCAGATCGGGATCGGCGCCAACTTCCTGATCCAGAGCGGCTGGAACTACGCCCGCCGCATCGGCATCAACCTGCCGAACGCCGGCTTCCAGGAGTTCTGGATGGCGAACCTCGACACCAACCGATCGGACACGGTGCCGTTCCTGAACCTCCGCTTCGACAAAGCGTTCGACATCCCGGGCGGCCACCGCTTCACGGCGATGCTCGATCTCTACAACGTGACCAACGCGGTGCCGGTGACGAACTTCCAGATCCTGAACGGCACCTCGTACAACCGGATCATCAGCCTGCTCAATCCGCGCACGCTGGAGCTCGGCCTGCGCTTCGAGTTCTAAGCGTCACGCACGACACCTGTCCGGAGCCGGACCCGCGGGTCCGGCTCCGGCTCGTCTACCCCTCATCGGTCGAGCAGCCAGCCCAGCCATTTCAGCGATGACGACGGCCGTTCGAATCGCCGCCCCCACGAAATAATCCGTCTTTGAACTGAAGAGCTTTGACCGATCCATTCAATCTTTTGATTGAGGACGCCGGTTCGCATCATTCAACTTGGATCGGCTGCGACACGAACGGAATCAATCACTTAATACAAGCTCATCTGGTCTGTTCCGCTCTGTCGACACGCGGTCCGACTCCAAATACATGGACCAATGCAGCGCATACAGCAGAGTTTATTGAACACAATCGACGCGAATTGCTCCTGATGAGCGGAGATCTTCGCGTACGGCACAGCTCCTGCACTGCCGCGCGCAACGCCCGCGCTCAGCCGTGGCGGGCGCCTCAGCCATTCCCCGCATCGTGCACGTCCGTGCAAGTCGCTCTTCGCTTCGTCGGGATGCATGCATTTCAGGAGGAGGAGGACTCTGACCATGTCACGAATCCGTCGATCGTGCTGTACCGCGCTCGTCGTGTTCGCGTTCGCGCTGCCCGGCGCGGCGCGGGCCCAGAACGTGTCGGGCCATCTGACCGGGACCGTCAAGGACACCCAGGGAGCCGTGCTGCCGGGCGTCACCGTCACCGCGACGTCACCGGCCCTCATCGGAACGCAGGTGGCCGTCACGCAGTCCAACGGCACGTATCTGTTCCCGTCGCTCCCGCCGGGGACGTACACCGAGAAGTTCGAACTGTCGGGCTTCCAGACGATTGCGCGGGGCAACATCACGCTGGCGCTCGGCCAGACGCTCACGGTGAACGCCCAGCTGCCGCTGGCGAGCCTCAAGGAGAACGTCACCGTGACGGCCGAGTCGCCGGTGGTCGACACGCAGTCGACGGGGCTCGGCAACACCCTGAACACGGCCAAACTGATCAGCGTGCCGACGTCCACGGACATCTGGGGCGCGCTGGCGCAGACGGCCGGCGTCCGGATGCAGGGCTTCGACGTCGGTGGCAGCCACAAGTACCAGCAGGACGGCTACAACGCCTTCGGCGAGCGCGATCAGAACCGCGTCATCATCGAGGGGTCGGACACGACGGAAGGCACGGGCGGGGCCGGCGGCTACTGGGACTACTACGCGGCCAACGAGGTGTCGGTCACGGCGGCCGGGCAGGACGTGGCGATGAACACGCCGGGGACGGCCACGGTGCTGACGATCAAGAGCGGCGGCAATCAGTTCAAGTCACTGATCAACCAGACCTACGAGCCGTCGAGCTTCGTCGGTGACAACGTCGACACGTCAATCACGGCCCGGGGCGGATCGGCGTCCAAGAATCTCCTGTACTGGGAGAACCACGACGACCTGGGCGGCCCGATCAAGAAGGACAAGCTGTGGTTCTACGCCGCCTACAACCACTTCCACATCAACCAGAGCCTGCCGGGCGTCGACCCGAACGTCGCGACGAACCTCGGGATCCTCTGGGCGTTCACGACCAAGGAGACGTGGAAGGCGTCGTCGAAGGACACCATCATCGGCTACTACCAGTACGACAACAAGGCGCTGCCGACCCGTGGTCTGTCGGCCCTCCGGCCGAAGGAGTCGACGCTGGCCGAGTTCGCGCCGGGATGGATGTACAACGGCAAGTGGGAGCGGGTCTGGACGAACCGGCTGTTCACCGAGCTGAACGTCGGCGAGTTCGGCTACGACTTCCCCGAGGTCCCCTCGGTCGACTACAAGACCCACCCGCCGATCCACGACCTGGCGCTCGGCACCGACAGCGGCGCCGGCTTCACGCAGGGCGGCACGTCCGGCCCGTTCGATCTGCATCGCGCCAAGCCGCAGGCGTTCGGCGACGCGACGTATTACCTGCCGACGAAGAACGGCGGGAGCCACAACCTGAAATTCGGCTTCGAGTGGATCAACGACATGTCGGAGTTCGGCAGCATCGGCACGGCCGGCCCGATCCTCTGGCTCGATCGGAACAACCAGCCCTTCGAGATCCGGCTGACCGACCTCGGCACGCCGAGCTCACTCGGCAGCGCCTGGCTCACGCCGATCAATGAGGACCATCGGGTGGCCCTGTACGCCCAGGACCGGTGGACCGCCAACGATCACATCACGATCACGGCCGGCCTGCGCTACGACCGGCAGTCGCCGTACTACCGTCAGGGCAAACGCGGGCCGATCCTGACCGACTGGTTCTCGGCGTACACGACGCCGGCCAAGACGCTCTTCACGCACACCAACATCGCCCCCCGCCTCGGCCTGAGCTACGACCCGATGGGCGACGGGAAGACGGCGGTCAAGGCGTTCTACGGCCGCTACTACTTCAACTTCGCCGACAGCTTCTCGGCGGTGAACCCCGGCGGCGCCAACACCAAGACGTACCAGTACACGGGGGTGGCCGGCAACTACGATCCGGCGTACATCGCGGCCCACCTCGGCAAGCTGGTCGGCTCGACGGGCGGCGTCAGCACGACGCTGGACTCGAACCTGAAAGCGCCGTACACCGACGAGATCGACCTCTCGGTGCAGCGGCAGTTCTGGGGTGAATCGTCGATCCGACTGGCCTACGTCCGGAAGATGGACCGCAACCAGTTCTCGACCTTCAGCCCGGGCCTGGTCGGCCAGTTCACGGTGCCGACGGCGATCCCGGTGGCGCTGGCGAGCGTCGGCGGCGCGCAGGGCGTCCAGACCTTCACCGTCAACGACATCCCGGCCTCGCTCGTCCCGCAGCTCGCCGTGAACACCATCGCCACGATGCCTTCGTCGGTGAGCAACGGCGCGCAGAACTTCGACACGATTGAAATCGCCTTCAACAAGCGCTTCCAGAAGGGGCTCTTCCTCGACATGAGCTACGACTGGACGCGCAACAACGCGCTGTTCTCGCCGTACAGCGCCAGCGGCAGCAACACGACGCAGGGCGACCCGATCGGGTACGACTACTATGAGAACGTCTACCCGACCGTCACCACCCGGCAGACGACGAGCGACTGGGTCTACCACCTGTCGGCCAACTACCAGTTCCCGTATCAGATTGGCATCGGCGCCAACTTCCTGGTCCAGAGCGGCTGGAACTACGCGCGCATCCTCAACGTCAATCTGCCGAACGGGGGCTTCCAGCGGTTCTGGATGAACGACCTCAGCAACAGCCGGTCGCAGACCGTGCCGCTGCTGAACCTGCGCGTCGACAAGACGTTCGACATCCCGGGCGGACACAGCGCCCAGGTGATGCTGGACCTGTTCAACATCACGAACGCGAATCCGGTCACGAACTTCGCGCTGCTCAACGGCTCGTCCTACAACCGGGTCATCACCATGCTGAGCCCGCGCACGCTGGAACTCGGCCTGCGGTTCCAGTTCTAGACGCGCACGTCACACACCCGGAGCCGGACCACAGGGTCCGGCTCCGGCCCGTCCGTTCGAGCCGCCTCGGCTGGCGCGGCCGCTGAAGACTCTGCGCACGGGATATTTCCCTTTCCTCGCGATCGCTGCGGTTCGACCTCTCGCCTACGGTCGAGCTGCACGCTTCAATTCGGCCGATGCCACGAGCCGGCGCTTCACGGTTTCTTGGATTCGGCATAGAGCAGAAGCAAATCAACGACTTACCGCAAGCTCATCTGGACGCGAGCGCAGCTGTGGCGCGCGCGCGTGATTCAGTGAAATGGATTGCGCGCCTCACGCGCCCGACGGCCGGACGCGCGTGTACGAGGCGGATCGCGAGCGTCCATCGCAGAGATGGCTGACGTCGGATCGTCGCCTCTCTCGATCGTGAGGCGCGTTGGTTCCTGCTCCGCTCGGGAGTGATGCGCCCGACGTCTGGCCGCCACACCTCATCAATGCAGGTCTCTGTCGCTTCACACACTTACGTCGTCGCACGCGCCGACGATCGTCTCGATATCGGTCGCCAGCGACGGCGCACGATCGCCGTGCGACGCCCGGTGCGCGCCTGATCGGTGGCGCGGGCGCGTCGGCCGTTGTGGCGGATGTCCCCGCGGGTCCGCGCGCGCGATGTCCTCGCCGATTGCGATCCGGCACGACCCGTGCTGTAAGGGAGGGCGTTGCCGGTGTCGATCCCGACGGTTCGAGGCCGGTGACATGCCGTGCCGCGGGTGGTTTTCCGCGGGACACGGCATTTCGCTTGTTGGGTCGATGGGATCGTGCCGATCCCATCAGGAGGAGGAAGCGTTCATGCTACGAGTCACTCGCGGCTTGCTCGCGCTGGGTCTGGTGGCCGCCCTTGCGGTGTCTGCCAGCGCCCAGAACGTGTCGAGCCATCTGACCGGAACCGTCAAGGACGGCCAGGGGGCCGTGCTGCCGGGCGTCACGGTCACGGCCACGTCGCCGGCCCTGATCGGGTCGCAGGTCGCCGTTACGCAGGACAACGGCAGCTACCTGTTCCCGTCGCTGCCGGCGGGCGTCTACACGCTGAAGTTCGAGCTGTCGGGCTTCCAGACGTTCACGCGCACGAACATCAACCTGTCGCTGAACCAGACCCTCACCATCAACGCGCAGATGCAGCTGGCGTCGTTGAAGGAGAGCGTGACGGTCACGGCCGAGTCGCCGGTCGTCGACACGCAGTCGACGACGATCGGCAGCACGATGAACACGGCGAAGCTGATCAGCGTGCCGAGTTCGACCGACCTGTGGGGTGCGCTGGCGCAGTCGCCGGGCGTCCGGATGCAGGGCTTCGACGTCGGCGGCAGCCACAAGTTCCAGCAGTCGGGCTATTCGGCGTTCGGTGAGAACGGCCAGACGCGCGTCGTGACCGAGGGCGTGGACACGACCGAGGGGACGGGCGGTGCCGGGTTCTACCAGGACTACTACTCGCAGAACGAAATCTCGGTGAGCGGCGCGGGCCAGGACGTGGCGATGAACACGCCGGGCGCGGCGGTCGTCTCGACGATCAAGAGCGGCGGCAACACGTTCAAGTCGCTGCTGAACCAGACCTACGAGCCCTCGAGCTTCGTGAGCGACAACGTGAACTCGTCGATCACGGCGCGCGGCGGGTCGGCGGCCAAGAACCTGCTGTACTGGGAGAGCCACGCCGACCTGGGCGGTCCGATCAAGAAGGACAAGCTCTGGTTCTTCGTCGGCTACAACCACTTCCACATCGATCAGCTGATCCCGGGCATTCCGAAGAGCGTCTCGACCAACCTGAGCGTGTTCAACACGTTCACGACCAAGGAGACCTGGAAGCCGAGCTCGCGGGACACCTTCATCGGGTTCTACGAGTACGACAAGAAGGCGGAGCCGACGCGCGGTCTCTCCTCGCTGACCCCGCTGGAATCGACCCTGGCCGAGTACGCGCCGGGCTGGATGTACAACGGCAAGTGGGAGCGCGTCTGGACGAACCGGCTCTTCACCGAGATCAACGTCGGGACGTTCGGCTATCACTTCCCCGAGGTTCCCTCGGTGGACTTCAAGACCAACCCGCCGGTCTACGATCTGGGCACGGGCATCAGCAGCGGCGCCGGCTTCACGCAGGGCGGGACGAACGGTCCGTTCGTGCTCGACCGGGCGAAGCCGCAGGTCTACGGCGACGCGACCTACTACCTGCCGACCAAGGGCGGCGGCAGCCACGACCTGAAGTTCGGCTTCGAGTGGATCCGTGACGAATCGGAGTTCGGCGCCAACGGCCAGTCGGGCCCGATCCTCTGGCTGAACAAGAACAATGCGCCGTACGAAATCCGGCTGACCAACCTCGGCACGACGTCGAGCTTCGGCAGCTCGTGGACCGCGCCGGTCAACGAGAACCACCGGGTGGCACTCTACGCGCAGGACCGCTGGACGGTGAACGATCGGGTGACCGCGACGGTCGGCCTGCGGTACGACCGGCAGTCGCCGAGCTACCGGACGGGGACGACCGATCCGGTGCTGTCGCAGTACTTCGCGGCCGGCTCGATCCCGGGCAAGACGCTGTTCACGGCCAACAACATCGCGCCGCGCCTCGGCGTGACGATCGACCCGACGGGCGACGGCAAGACGGCCATCAAGGCGTTCTACGGCCGGTACTACTTCAACTATGCCGACACCTTCTCGGGCATCAACCCGACGGGCGCCAGCACGGCCACCTACCTGTACAGCGGGCCGAACGGCGTGTTCAACCCGGCCGACCTCGGCAAGCTGGTGAAGACCACCGGCGGCGTGAGCACGTCGCTCGCGTCGAAGATCACGACGCCGCACACCGACGAGATCGACCTGTCGGTGCAGCGCCAGTTCTGGGGTGAGTCGTCGATCCGCCTGGCCTACGTCCGCAAGATGGACCGCAACCAGCTGGCGGGCATCGACAACTACTCGCTCAACCCGGCCTGGATCGGCCAGTTCACCGTGCCGGTGACCGTGCCGGTCACGCTGCAGAGCTACGGCGTCGGCGTCACCGGGACGCAGA
This sequence comes from Acidobacteriota bacterium, assembly GCA_028876655.1. GTDB lineage: Bacteria > Acidobacteriota > Vicinamibacteria > Vicinamibacterales > CAVVIG01 > JAGWRA01. Next base: position 21,732 of record JAGWRA010000025.1, read on the forward strand.
CCCTCACGCTGAACGACATCCCGGCGTCGCTCGCCAACAGCGTGAGCAGCGTCATCCAGAACGCGCCGGGCAGCAACGGCTCGAACAACTTCGACACGATCGAAGTGGCGTTCAACAAGCGGTTCCAGAAGGGGCTGTTCGTGGACAGCAGCTACGACTGGACCCGGTCGAACGGGCCGTACTCGCCGTTCGACGAGAGCCGCAGCAGCACGACGCAGTCGGACCCGATCGGCCTCGGCTACTACGACCAGGTGAACCCGGCCGTGCCGACGGTCCAGACGACGACCGCCTGGGTGTGGCGTCTGTCGGGCAACTACGAGCTCCCGTACCAGGTCGGCATCGGGGCCAACTTCGCGATCCAGAGTGGCTGGAACTACTCGCCGATCGCGCTGGTGACGCTGCCGAACGCCGGCTCGCAGTACATCTTCCTGCAGAGCCTCAAGAGCAACCGGTCGGACAACGTGCCGTTCCTGAACCTGCGGCTCGACAAGGCGTTCGACATCCCCGGCGGGCACCGCTTCACGGCGATGTTCGACATCTACAACCTGCTCAACGCGGTGCCGGTGACCAACTTCAACCTGCTCAACGGCGGGTCGTACAACAAGGTCATCGACCTGCTGAACCCGCGCACGATGGAACTCGGTTTCCGCTTCGAGTTCTAAGGGCGCACGCTCGTCTGCTGGCGCCGGCTCCCTCGCGGAGCCGGCGCCAGTTCCTTCCCGGCTCCACCTTCCCGCTGTCCGTTCCTCACTCTCGAGCTTCAGTCCAGCCGATCGCCAACCCAGCTGTCTGGCGACGCGACGGCGAGGGGACCTCCGGCCCACCTCAGCCGTGCGTCACCTGGCTCTGATGAGCTCGCAGACAATTCAAGCAGATGGTTCTCAAGGTGGCGATCGGTTCTGATAACCGGATCGATCCACAACGTCCGGCATCCGCGCGAGTTATTCACCTCAACTCAACTGGAACAGTCGCCATACGGCAGAGTCATCGCGTTCAATCGGATGGATTACATCGGGAGACGGCGCCATTGGCACACCGCAATCCGAACTAATTCACGAACGGAATCTTCAATTCAGAAATTTCACGCGATGCGGCACCGCATTTGCCAAGACCGGGGCGCAACTCTCGTGAAATTTTCACGTCGGGCACGTTCGGGAATGGCTCTGCCAGGAGTTGAGGAGGACTCTGACTCATGCCAGATCGGACTCGTGCACGCATCTTGACGGCAGCGCTGCTCGCAGCGCTGCTGACCCTGCCCGCCACCAGCTTCGCGCAGAACGTCTCGAGTCACCTGACCGGGACGGTCAAGGACGGTCAGGGCGCCGTCCTGCCGGGCGTCACCGTCACCGCCACCTCACCCGCCCTGATCGGCTCGCAGGTCGCGGTGACGCAGTCGAACGGCAGCTATCTGTTCCCGTCGCTGCCGTCCGGCACCTACACGCTGAAGTTCGAACTGTCGGGCTTCCAGACCCTCACCCGCAGCGGCATCAACCTGCCGCTCGGCCAGACGCTGACGGTCAACGGCCAGCTGCAGCTGGCGTCGCTGAAGGAGAGCGTGACGGTCACGGCGGAATCGCCGGTGGTCGACACGCAGTCGACCTCGCTCGGCAACACGCTGAACACGGCGAAGCTCATCGGCGTGCCGACGTCGACGGACCTCTGGGGTGCGCTGGCGCAGACGGCCGGCGTCCGGATGCAGGGGTTCGACGTCGGCGGCAGCCACAAGTACCAGCAGGACGGTTACGACGCGTTCGGTGAGACGAGCCAGAACCGGGTCATCACCGAAGGCGTGGACACGACCGAGGGGACCGGCGGCGCCGGCTTCTACCAGGACTACTACTCGCAGAACGAAGTCGCGGTGAGCGCGGCCGGGCAGGACGTCTCGATGAACACCCCCGGGGCGGCCGTGATCTCGACGATCAAGAGCGGTGGCAACACGTTCAAGTCGCTGCTGAACCAGACCTACGAGCCCTCGAGCTTCGTGGGGAACAACATCGATCCGTCGATTACCGCCCGCGGCGGCTCCTCGTCGGCCAACCTGCTCTTCTGGGAGAGCCACGCCGACCTGGGCGGGCCGATCAAGAAGGACAAGGCCTGGTTCTTCGCCGCCTACAACCACTTCCACATCGATCAGCTGCTGCCGGGCGTGCCGAAGAGCGTGGCGACGAACCTGGGGGTCTTCAACAACTTCACGACCAAGGAGACCTGGAAGCCCAGCTCGAAGGACACCATCATCGGCTACTACCAGTACGGCAAGAAGGGCGAGCCGACGCGCGGCCTCTCCGCGCTGCGTCCGCCGGAGTCGACGCTGGCGGAGTACGCGCCGAGCTGGATGTACAACGGCAAGTGGGAACGGGTCTGGACGAACCGGCTGTTCACCGAGCTGAACATCGGCGAGTTCGGCTACCACTTCCCCGAGGTGCCGTCGGTCGACTACAAGACCAACCCGCCCATTCACGATCTGGGCACGGGGCGGGACAGCGGCGCCGGTTTCGCGCAGGGCGGCACGGGCGGCCCGTTCGAGCTGAACCGGGCGAAGCCGCAGGCCTTCGGCGATGCGACCTACTATCTGCCGACGAAGAAGTCCGGCAGCCACGACCTGAAGGTCGGCTTCGAGTGGATCCGTGACGAGTCGCAGTTCGGCAACATCGGCACGGCCGGCCCGATCCTCTGGCTGCAGAACAACGGGCAGCCGGCGGAAATCCGGCTGACGGATCTGGGGACGTCGAGCTCGCTGGGCAGCTCGTGGCTGGCGCCGGTGAACGAGGACCACCGGATTGCGATCTACGCGCAGGACCGGTGGACGGCCAACGCGCACGTGACCGTGACGGCGGGCGTGCGCTACGACCACCAGTCGCCGTACTACCGGCAGGGCAAGCGCGATCCGATCCTGACCGACTTCTTCTCGGCCTACTCGGTGCCGGCGCGGACGCTCTTCACGCGCAACAACGTCGCCCCGCGCATCGGCGTGGCCATCGATCCGGGCGGCGACGGCAAGACGGCCATCAAGGCGTTCTTTGGCCGCTACTACTTCAACTACGCCGACAGCTTCTCGGGCATCAACCCGGGCGGCACGAACACGAAGACCTACACCTACACGGGCCAGGCCGGCATCACCGACCAGAACTACATCCTGTCCCACATCGGCACGCTGGTGGCCTCGACGGGCGGGGTCAGCACGGTCCTCGACACGAGCCTGAAGACGCCCTACACGGACGAGATCGACTTCTCCGTGCAGCGCCAGGTCTGGGGCGAGTCGTCGATCCGGGTGGCCTACGTCCGGAAGATGAACCGCGACCAGTTCGCCACCTACAACCAGTCGTGGCTGGGCCAGTTCACGAACCCGGTCATCGTCCCGGTCACGATCCAGAGCATCAACGGCGGGGTGACGGGCTCGCAGACCTTCACGGTCAACGACGTCCCGTCGTCGCTCAAGGGGGTCATCCACAACGTCATCTCGACGATGCCCGCGAGCGTGAACAACGGCGCGTACAACTTCGACACGATCGAGGTCGCCTTCAACAAGCGCTTCAAGCAAGGGCTCTTCCTCGACACCAGCTACGACTGGACGCGCAGCGACTCGCTCAAGGGGCCCGGGAACTACAGCGCGAGCAGTACGACCCAGGGCGACGCGATCGGCAACGGCTTCTTCATCAACCCGTATCCGACCGTGTCGAACCGGCAGGTCACGACCGGCTGGGTCTACCACCTGTCGGCGCACTACGAGCTGCCGTACGCGATCGGCGTCGGCGCCAATTTCCTGGTCCAGAGCGGCTGGAACTACTCGCCGATCATCCGCGTCAGCCTCCCGAACTCGGGGACGCAGTCGTTCTGGATGACCGACCTGCAGAACAACCGGTCGGACACGGTGCCGATGTTGAACCTCCGGCTCGACAAGGCGTTCAACATCCCGTCCGACCACCGGTTCACGGTGATGCTGGACCTCTACAACCTGACCAATGCCGCCCCGATCACGAACTTCCAGATCCTGAACGGCAAGACGTACAACCAGGTCATCAACATGCTGAACCCGCGCACGATGGAACTCGGCCTCCGGTTCGAGTTCTAGCAGGCGCGAACGACTCGCAGGTCCGGGCGGCGCGGCCGCCCGGGCTTCCCCTCCTTCGGCCGGGCGCCCCAGCATGGGCGCCCGGCCCCTTTTGCCCCGCCGCGACCGCCGCACGTCCGGAGTAGTATGAAGGGCGACGATGAGCGCCCGACGCCGCCCGCCGCAGAAGACGACCAGCGCCCCGCCCGCACGGACATCCGCTTCCGGCCGCACGGCGCGACCGCCCGATCGCCTGCTCGTCGCCATCTGCGTCGTCCTGGCCACGATCGCCGCGACGCTCGTCCGGATCTGGTTCCCCTACATCTGGCACGAGTCGGGCACGGCCGCGAGCGCCTTCTACCAGGGCGACACGCGGCCGTTCCTCGCGTACGCCGCCTCGATCGTCGCCGGGCAGCCGTTCGACAACGGCATCCCGTTCCATCCACCCGGCTGGCCGTTCGTGCTCGCGCTGTTCTACCGGCTGATGGGCTTCAATCCCCTGGCCGGCCAGCCGATCGATCCGGGCGCCATCAAGATCTTCGTCGCCGGGATCAGCGGTCTGTCGGTCGGGCTGGCGACGCTGCTGGCGGCCGAGCTGGCCGGCACCGGCGCCATGCTGGCCGTGGCGCTCCTCGGCACCTTCCACTTTGGCCACATCGTCGAGGGGACGACGCCGAACTCGGAGGCGCTCTACGGACTGCTCCTGACGGCGGCGCTGATCGTGGCGTGGGGCTGGCTGCGGCAGCAGGGACGCGAGGCGGCGCCGGGCTGGCGCGCGCTGGCGCGCCCGCTGCTGCTCGGGGCCCTCTGCGGTTTCGCGACGCTCGTGCGCGCTGAGTTCGAGCTGTGCGCCGTGCTGCTGCTGGCCCTCCGCTGGATGCCGGGCCGGCCCCGGCACGGCCGCGTTCCCCAGAGCGCGGCGTTCGTCATCGGGATGGTGCTGCTGATGACGCCCAGCACCGTCGCCCATTGGCGGAGCCTGTCGGCGTTCAACGCCGCGCACACCACCGGCTTCCCCGGCCCGATGCCGACCTTCGCGCCGGTGACGAGCTACGGCGGGTTCAACTTCGCGATGGCCAACCACGAGAACGCCGACGGCGGGCCCAACAGCGACCATCCGCTGCTCGCCACCTGCACGTCGGCCGAATCGGGCGCGCTGGCGCAGGGGCAGCTCGACCTGTCCTGCCCCGGCGTCTACGACCTGTTCGTGCACGGCTACGGAATCGGCGCGGGCTGGCTGCTGACGCATCCGGCGCGTGCCGCCTGGCTGCTCTGGCGGAAGGCGGTCATGACCTCCGGGGTGTTCGCGCTCGGCTATTTCGCCGACGACCTCCCCGTCGGCGTCAACGGCACGCGGCGGCGGTCGGACCTGCTCGATCCGGCCGGCCGGCTGTTGTGGCCGATCCACGTGGTGCTGATCCTGCTGGGCCTGGGGCTGCTGTGGCGGCGGGAGCGGCTGGCGGTGGCGCTGCTGGCGGCGCCGCTCCTCACGCTGGCGGCGTCGGCGCTGGGCTTCTACGGGTACGTCCGTCTCGGCGTGGCGTACCTGCCCGCGTTCTGGGTGCTGCAGGGGGCGGCACTGGCGGCGATCGCGGATCGGCTGGTGACGTCGGCGCGCATCCGGCGGCAGGCACCGGCGCTGGTGCTGGCGGCGGGCCTGCTCGGCCTGGCCGCACAGGCGGCGACGGCCGGCGGCTCTCGCACGCTCTCGCTCGACGGCCCGCGGCGGCCCGACGGGTCGCTCGTGCAGGATGAGACGGTGAGGGTTGTCAGAGAGAAATAGCTGTCAGTCATGAGTTGTGAGTTGTGAGTTGTGAGTTGTGAGTCATGAGTTATGAGTTGTGAGTTGTGAGTTATCAGTGTCGAGCACCGAGACGCTGAATCAGGCTGTGCGTCATCCGCGAGATCTGATTTCCTTCATCAATCAACGTGCTGACCGACTCGGGTGGCAGTGCCGGAAAGAGTCTCTCACAGAGCTCCAAGCAGGTGACCACCTCTTTGAGTGACCGGTAGGCGTAGGTCAGGAATCGGGTGAATTCGCCGTTCGTACCGCAGCCTGCACCTTCGGCTATGTTCAACGGCACGGAAGTCGCCGCCCTTCGCAGCTGAGCCGTCAGGTTGTAGCGCTCTTCCTCGGGCAGCCTGGCCGAGAACTCATAGATCCGAGTCACATAGGCCATCGCCCGCTGCCAGATCTCGAGCTGGTGACAGTCCTGACTCATGACGCGAAGAACTCAACACTGCGAACTCACAACTGACAACTCACACCTGACCGACTTCTCCCCTACACGTGATCGATCCGCTCGCCCGGCGCGTGGGGCTCGCTGCCGTCACGCAGCTGGCGGTCCAGCGTCCGGCTGACGGCGTCCTTCGATCCCAGTCCCACGGCCAGCGCCATGGCCAGCACCACCCCGCCGAACAAGATGCCGAAGGCGAGCAGCAGGATCTCCCGCCCGAGGCCGATCTGCTCGAGGGCCATCGTGCCGGCCAGGATGAGGACCAGCCACTTCACGCCGACGCTCAGCAGCCGGGCCGACTGGATCTGCATGTTCACGGCGCTGATGAGGACCGAGCGGGCGACGAAGCGGGCGAACAGGTCGCCCAGGACCAGGATGATCGCGGCGGCGACGAGGTTCGGCAGGTACCCGAAGACGGTCAGCGCGAAGTAGGACGGCATGGTCGCGTCGAGCGCGCTGAGGCCGGCGAGAAACCCGAGGAACAGGATCGTCCACTGGGCGATGCGCGCGACCATGAGCGAGGCGCTCTTGTCGGGCGCCCACTCGGCCAGCATCGCCAGGCCGGTGCGGCTGGCCCGCTGATCGAAGTCGAGGCCGCGGAGCAGGCGGTACAGCACGACCCGCACGATCGCGGCGACGACGATGGCGGCGAGGAACAGGACCACCAGCACGACGAGACCGGGCAGGAAGTTCGCGATGTTCTCGACGATGCGGCCGGCCGCACGGCTGAAGATCAGGTTGACCTGGTCCCACATGGGAGCTCCTTTCGAGGACGGAATCCGAAGTGCCGCTCAGGCATTGAACCGTTCGGGCCAGCGCCAGCGCGAGATCAGATAGGGCTTCTGGCGCTCGAACGCGAGGGCGAGCCGCTCGATCCGCTCGTCGACCACGGCGGCGTCCCCCGTGCCGACCTCCCCGAGGAACGACGCCAGCCAGCCCAGGTAGAGCGGGGTCAGCGCCCCCAGCAGGTGATCCGGCCGCAGCACCCGCAGGCGATGCCCCACGGCGAAGTCGTAGATGATCCGCGCCCACAGCTCGTCATCCATGGCGAAGGCCCCGGCGGAGCCGACGACCAGCCGCTTCAGCGCGATGATCGTCGCCGGCGGCAGGACGGCCGCCCAGACGTCCCGCAGCTCGCGGTAGCCGAGCCGGAACGACTCGACGAGCTGACTCACCTCCACGGGGGGCGCCTCGGGCACCGCCGGCGACGTGCCGAACGCGGGGACGCCGGCCGACCCGCGGATGCGCTGCCAGACCTCCGCGCGGCGGGCCTGTTCGGTGAACAGCGCCCCGATCACCTGGACGATGGTCGCGCTCAGATCGGGCGCGTCGTCGCGGCTCACGTGCCGGCGCGGGCCGAGCCGCGTCTCGCAGACCTTGAAGCCGCCGCAGACGGCCGCCGTCGTCGTCCAGATGTCGACGCCGACGCCATGGCCGCCGTCCTGCCAGCCGTCCTGTGCCAGCAGGTGGTCGAGCAGCGCGCGCGAGCAGCCGAACTCGCCGCCGGCCGGCTGATGGAGACGGACGCCGTAGAGCGCGCGGAACAGCGGATAGACGATGCTCCGGGTCAGAGCCCCTTCCTGGGGGGCGCGGGCGTAGCAGGGAGCGACGAAGTCGAAGCCGCCATCGAGCGCCGGTTCGATCAGTGCCGCGATCCAGTCGGCCCCGAGGCTGGCGACACTGGCGTCGACGACCGCGCAGGCGCGCGCCCCGAGGGCGGCGGCGGTCCGGAAGATGGCCGCCAGGGCCTGCGGGCGTCCGGGCAGGCCATGGTAGGCCGCTTCCAGCAGGTCGGCCGGATGCACCGGATAGGCGACCTGCACGAGGCGGCCGGCGCGAGGGCCGAGCGCGTGGCGGACCACATCGGGCGTCCCGTCGGTGGACCCGCCCTCGGCCAGGACGATGCAGCTCTCGACGGCGGGCTGATGGCGCTGCAGCCCGGCCTGGACGGCCTCCATTACGGGCCCGATGGTCGCGGCATTGTTGTAGGCGCCGACGCCGATCACCACCGCGGCCGTCGTGGCCGCGGGCTCAGCTGCGGGGGCGCTGGAGCTCGAACCAGTAGAAGGCATAGGGGGCCAGGGTCAGGAAGTACGGCAGCCGGCCGATGGGCGGGAACTCGGTGTACCCGAACATCTCGACGGGCGTGCAGCCGTCGAGCGCCGACAGGTCGAGCTCGACGGGCTGCGTGAAGCGCGACAGGTTCGCGACGCAGAGGATCAGGTCGTCGCCGAGGCGCCGGAAGTACGGCAGCACCTTCCGGTTGGACGGCTTCAGGAACTCGATCGAGCCGCGGCCGAAGACCTTGAACATCTTGCGGAGCGAGATCATGTTCTTCATCCAGTGCAGCAGCGAGGCCTGATCGCTCTCCTGGGCCTCGACGTTGACGGCCTGGTAGCCGTTGACCGGGTCCATGATCACCGGGCTGTAGAGGCGGGCCGGATGGGCGCGCGAGAAGCCGGCGTTGCGGTCGCCGGTCCACTGCATCGGCGTCCGGACGCCGTTGCGGTCGCCGAGGTAGACGTTGTCGCCCATGCCGATCTCGTCGCCGTAGTAGATGATGGGCGTCCCCGGAAAGGAGAAGAGGATGCTCGTGAGCAGCTCGATCCGGCGGCGGCTGTTCCCCATCAGGGGGGCGAGGCGGCGGCGGATCCCGAGGTTCAGGCGCGCCTGCGGGTCGGCGCTGTAGGCGAGGTACATGTAGTCGCGCTCCTCGTCGGTGACCATCTCGAGCGTCAGCTCGTCGTGGTTCCGGAGGAAGAGCGCCCACTGGCTGCTGTCGGGGATCGCCGGCGTCTGCTCCAGGATGTCGGTGATCGGATGCCGGTCCTCCAGGTGGAGGCCCATGAAGATCCGCGGCATCAGCGGGAAGTGGTACGCCATGTGGCACTCGTCGGCCTCGCCGAAGTAGGCGCGGACGTCGCTCGGCCACTGGTTGGCTTCGGCCAGGAGCATCCGGTTCTCATAGTGGTCGTCGATGTGCTGCCGGATCCGGCGGATGACGGCGTGGGTCTCGGGCAGGTTCTCGCAGTTGGTCCCCTCGCGCTCGACCAGGTACGGCACGGCGTCGAGCCGGAAGCCGTCGACCCCCATGTCGAGCCAGAAGTCCATGATCTTCAGCACTTCCTCGAGGACCGCCGGGTTGTCGTAGTTGAGATCGGGCTGGTGCGAGAAGAAGCGGTGCCAGTAGTAGGCGCGGGCCTCGGAGTCCCACGTCCAGTTCGATCGCTCGGTGTCGAGGAAGATGATCCGGGCCTCGCGGTACTGCTCGTCCGAGTCGCTCCAGACGTAGAAGTCGCGCTCGACCGTGCCGGCCGCCGCGCGGCGGGCGCGCTGGAACCAGGCGTGCTGATCGGAGGTGTGGTTGACGACCAGCTCGATGACGACCTGCATCCCCCGCTCGTGCGCCGCCTGCAGGAAGGTCCGGAAGTCGTCCAGCGTCCCGTAGCTCGGATGGACGCTGCGATAGTCCGCGATGTCGTACCCGTCGTCACGCAGGGGCGAGGGGAAGAACGGCAGCAACCAGAGGCAGGTGACGCCGAGTTCCTGCAGGTAGTCGAGCTTCTGGATCAGGCCGGCGAAATCCCCCATGCCGTCGCCGTTGCCGTCGAAGAACGCCTTGACGTGCAGCTCGTAGATGATGGCGTCCTTGTACCAGAGGGGATCGCGCGCGCTCCCGGCCTTCTTCATCGATGGCACTCCACGGGTGGATCCGATCGGCACGTGCGGCGGCGCGGCGCGGTTCGCGCCGGCGCGCGCGCACGACTGGGACCGCTCAGGTCCCGAGTTCCCCCAGCGTCCGGAGGAACGCTCCCACGTCCTGCCGGCTGACGAGGCCGACGACCCGGCCCTCGGTTACGACCGGGAGCTGGCTCGCTCCCGTCTGCTCCATCTGCTGCAGCGCCTGCCAGACGGGCGTGTCCGGCGCGACCGAGTGGACCCGGTCGAACGGCACCATCACCTGCGAGGCCGCGGTCGACGGCCAGTCGTCGCGCGGCACTTCCGTGATCCGGTGGAACGTGAGCAGGCCGGCGGCGCCGGCCGCCTCCATCACCAGGAACGCGCGGTCGCCCGTCCGCATGACGTGTCCGTCGACGACCTCCTGCAGCGTCATCGTCCCGTCGACGGCGGGGACGTGCGGATCCATGACCTGCGCTACCGTATGACCGGCCAGCCGCCCCTGCACGGCCTGCTGCTGGATCTGCCCGGCCGCGGCGTTGTCGAGGAACCAGCCGATGAACGCGATCCAGAGTCCGTCGGCGAACCGGCCGGCGAACACCTGCCAGACGCCGTAGAGGATGAAGAGGAACGCGAACCCGCGGCCGACCATCGCGGCGACCCAGGTGGCGCGCCGCATGTCGCGCGTGACCGCCCAGACGATCGCGCGGAACACCCGGCCGCCGTCGAGCGGGAACCCCGGAATCAGGTTGAAGATCGCCAGCGCCGCATTGATGTACGCCAGGTACTCCAGCAGGCCGAACAGCGCCCCTCCCGCCGGCGCCAGCCCCTTCAGGCCGTCGAAGAGCGCCGCCAGCGTGAAGCTGACGAGCGGCCCGGCGGCCGCGACGAGGAACTCGGCCAGCGCGCCGGGCGGGTCGGTGGCGATCTGCGCGACGCCCCCGAAGATGAACAACGTGATGCTGCGCACCGGGATGCGGAAGCGCAGCGCCACCGCCGAGTGGCCGAGCTCGTGCAGCAGGACGCTGACGAACAGCATCACCGCCGTCAGCGCGCCCATCACCCAGTACATCGCCGGCGCCCAGGTGGGGAACTCCACCGGGTAGTAGCTCGACGCGAGCGCCCAGGTGATGAGGGCGAAGATCAGGAACCAGGAGTAATCGAGGCCGATCGGGATTCCGAGTACCCGTCCGAGCGCGATCTGCTGGCGGCTCATGCTTCCTCCCAGGCCTCCTCCGGCCGCCCGCCTCCGCGTGCCGGCGCGGCTCTCCCGATCATACCGGCACCGGCGGCGCGAGGCGACGCCTGATCCGGTCGCAGAGCGCGGCGGGCGCCAGGACGAGGAGGCGGTCGCCGGCCCGCAGCGTCACCCCGCCGTGAGCGAGCAGCGTCTGCCCGGCGCGGAAAGCGGCCGCCACGGAGGACTCGGGGACCTCCTCGAACGCCCGATCGGCAGGCCGCCCGAGGAGGGGGCTGCCCGGCGGGACGGCCCCGAGGACGAACTGGCGGCCATCGGGCAGGTCGACCGGCAGGCCGGCCGCCAGGATGTCGCGCAGGTTCACCGGATCGAGGGACGCCGGCAGGCGGATCTTGTGGCGCTCGAGCAGGCGGAGCGCGACGTTCAGGTATTCGGTGGTGTGGACGGGCGAATCGGCCGGCGAGGCCACCTGCGCCTCGTACAGGCTGATGTACTTCAACCGGAGGTGCCCCGAGAGCAGCGACTGGACGATCGCGCTGAACATGACGGCCAGGGCGGCCGGCACGAGCAGCTTGTAGCCGCCGGTCATCTCGGTGACCATCCAGAGCGTGGCGATCGGCACGCGGGCGGCGCCGCCGAAGGTCGCGGCCATGCCGACGACGACGAAGGCGGCGGCCGGCTGGTGGAGGAGGCGCCCGAGCACGCCGCCCAGCATGGCGCCCACGTAGAGGGTCGGGGCGAAGACGCCGCCCGATCCGCCGGACGACACGGTCAGGGCGAACGCCAGCAGCTTGGCGAAGGCGAGCGCGAGCATCAGGTCGACGGCGAGCCGGCCGTCGATGGCGAGCTGGATCCAGCCGTAGCCGCCGCCGAGGACCTGCGGCAGCTGCAGCGCGAGCAGGCCGAGCGCGAGGCCGCCAAGGGCCGGCTTCACGTGCGGCGGACCGGGCAGCCGGTGGAACGCGTCGCGCAGGCGGTAGAAGACGACCGGCACGAGGGCCGCCATGACGCCGCAGGCCAGCCCCAGGACGAGGTACCAGAAGTAGTCGACGAAGGAGGTGGGGGCGAGCGCGGGGACGCTGAAGAGCGGCGCCCAGCCGACGAACAGGCCGTTCACCGCGTAGGCGACGACCGAGGCGATCATCGTGTAGATGAGGGCGTCGCTCTCGAAGTCCATCCCGTTGTAGAGGACCTCGACGGCGAAGAGTGCCGTGCCGATCGGCGATCGAAAGATGGCCGACAGCCCCGCGGCCATGCCGATCAGGACGAGCAGCCGCCGGTCGGCATCGGACCGGCGGGTCAGCGTGGCGTAGATCGATCCGAAGCCGGCGCTGATGAGGGCCGTCGGCCCCTCGCGCCCCGCCGCGCCGCCCGATCCGATGGTGATGGCCGAGGTCAGCATCTTCAGCGGGGGGACGCGGAGGCGGATGAAGCCCCCGGACCGGTGGTACGCCCGCACGGCCGTGTCGGTGCCGTGGCCCTCGGCCTCGGGCGCGATGCCGTAGACGAGCAGGCCGGAGATCAGGCCGCCGAGGGTGCAGGCGACGGGGACCAGCCAGAGGTGATGGGGCCCGATGACCTGCGTCAGGGTGCCGCCCTCGCCAGGCAGGCCGGGCGCCTGGTACCCGGCCAGACGCCGGAGGAAGAGGTCGTCGAACAGCCGCAGGAGGCACATGAAGACCTGCGCGCTGAGGCCGCCGATGACCCCGAGCAGGATCGTGTCGACAAAGAGGCGCCACTTCTCCTTGAACACGGGGGGATCGTGCCATGCGCCCGCGCGGAAGGGCAACGCACCTCGGCCGTGCCCGGGGCCGGCGGGGCCGGGGGATTCCGGAACGCGGGCCGACTCCGCTAGACTGAGGCGGCCGGCCCGGGTGCGCCCGGGGCCGGCGGGACGGAGGCCCGATGCCAGCCGATCACGACGCGCGGCCGCCCGACCGGGCGGCGGCGTCCGACGCGCCCGCCCGACCGGTCGACCTGTCCGGCCTCTCGGACGACCAGCTGCTGGACCTGCGGATGTGCGACCTCGGCGTGCAGATCGAGGGGAGCTGGCTCGAGGAGCGCATTGCCGAGCTGCAGGCCGAACTCGAGGCCCGCGGCATCCGGTTCCGGCCCCACTTCTGGCTGTCGGACGAATGGTTCACGCCCGACGGGGTGGCGGGCGTCGCCATCCCCTTCTACCTGGCGCATCCGCGGCTGGTGAAGCTGGAAGAGGCGCAGATGCTGGAGGCCGAGGGGGGGACGCCCGACTGGTGCATGAAGATCCTGCGCCACGAGGGGGGCCACGCGCTGGACAACGCATTCGACCTGCGCCGGCGCCGCAAGCGGCAGAAGCTGTTCGGGCCGTCGCAGACGCCGTATCCCGAGTACTACACGCCGAAGCCCTACAGCAAGAGCTTCGTCCTGCACCTCGACTCGTGGTACGCGCAGAGCCATCCCGACGAGGACTTCGCCGAGACGTTCGCCGTCTGGCTGACGCCGGACTCGATGTGGCAGAAGCGGTACGCGGACTGGCCGGCGCTGCGCAAGCTCGAGTACATGGACGAGCTGATGCGGTCGATTGCGGGCCAGGAGCCGCGGCACGCCTCGCGGCGGCGCGTCGACCCGCTGAACCGGATCACGCGGACCCTGCGCCGGCACTACCAGCGCAAGCGCGAGCACTACGGGCTCGCCTATCCGGACTTCTACGACCGCGACCTGCGGCGGCTGTTCAGCGATCGGCCGGACGCCGCCCGGACCATGACGGCGGCCCGCTTCCTGCACCGGATCCGGAAGGACGTCCGGCGGCGCGTGGCGGCCTGGACGGGTGAGTACCAGTACACGATCGACCAGGTGTTCGACGACATGATCGTCCGTTGTCGCGAGCTGAACCTGCGGCTGGCCGGCCCTGAGGATCTGGCGAAGCTGGACTTCACGATTCTGCTGACCGTACAGACCATGAACTACCTGCACAGCGGGCGCCACCGGGTGGCGCTATGAGGAAGCTCCGGGTCCTCGCCCTGCTCCACGACTACCTGGTCCCGCCCGACGACGTGACCGGGCACGACCTGCTGGCCGTCGACTGGAAGACCGAGTACGACGTGGTGTCGACGCTGCGCGACATCGGCCACGAGGTGAAGGTGCTCGGGATCAGGGACGACCTGAGCGTGATCCGGCAGGCGATGCAGGACTTCAAGCCGCACATCGCCTTCAACCTGCTCGAGAACCTGCACGAGGTCGCCGTCTTCGACCAGAACGTCGTCAGCTACCTGGAGCTGCTGCGGCTGCCCTACACGGGCTGCAACTCGCGCGGCCTGATGCTGTCGCGCGACAAGGCGCTGACGAAGATGCTGCTGACCTACCACCGCATCCCGGTGGCCGAGTCGGTGGTGTTCCGCGTGGGGCGGGCGGTCCACCGGCCCAAGCGGCTCGCCTTCCCGCTCATCGTGAAGTCGCTGACGCAGGATGCGTCGATCGGCATCTCGCAGGCGTCGGTCGTCGACGACGAGCCCAGCCTGAAGGAGCGGGTGAAGTTCATCCACCGGAGCATCGGCACCGACGCGATCGTCGAGCGCTACATCGAAGGGCGCGAGCTGTACGTCGGCATCCTCGGCAACCTGCGGCTGCGCGTCTTCCCGGTCTGGGAGCTGAAGTTCACCAAGATGCCGGAGGACGTCCACCGGATCGCGACCGAACGGGTGAAGTGGAGCGCGAAGTACCAGAAGAAGCACGGCATCACGACCGGCCCGGCCCGGGACCTGCCCGACGGGCTCGCCGATCAGATCCAGCGGCTCTGCCGCCGCGTGTACCGGACGCTCGAGCTGAGCGGCTACGCCCGCATCGACCTGCGGCTCGATGCCGAAGGGCGCGTGTACGTCCTCGAGGCGAACGCGAACCCGCAGCTCGCCTACGGCGAGGACTTCGCCGAGTCGGCCGAGACGGCCGGGATGTCCTACGAGGCGCTGCTGCAGGAGATCCTCAACACGGGCCTGCGGTGGCGGCCGGAGCGGCCGGGGTAGCGCCTGCGGCTGCGGCGAGCGAGCGCAGCGAGTCGAGCCACGCGCGTGGGGGTGGGGCAACGTGCTGCCCCTTGTCCCTTGCCGTCCATCCCCCTCCGGCACGAGAATTGACCCGCGTGGTTCTCACGTCCCCACACGCTTCCCCGAGTGTCTGGAATCATGTCAACGGCGGCCCGGCCGTGTATGAAACAATCCGGACCTTTCCGGTCGGCCGGCCGCTGTTTCAGGAGGTAACCCTTCCATGCTCAGCCAACGCAGGCACGCCCGCCTGGCGGTCACGATCGGCGCGGCGCTGCTGGTGGCCGGCGGCCTGACGCTGCGCGGCCACGCGCAGACCGCCAGCCCGATCGCGCCGGGCCTCTACAGCCAGCTGCACTATCGCTATATCGGTCCGCTCGGCAACCGGGTGACGGCGGTCACGGGTGTCCCCGGCAACCCGAACGTCTACTACTTCGGCGCCGCCGGCGGCGGCGTGTTCAAGACGACCGACGGCGGCTCGCACTGGACGCCGATCTTCGACCACGAGGACGTCGGCTCGATCGGCGCGATCGCGGTCGCGCCGTCCGACCCGAACGTCGTCTGGGTCGGCACGGGCGAGAGCTGGATCCGCAGCAACGTGTCGATCGGCGACGGCGTCTACAAGTCGACCGACGGCGGCCGGACCTGGCAGCACATGGGCCTGGACCAGACGGGCCGCATCGGGCGGATCGTGGTCGATCCCCGCAATCCCGACGTGGCGCTCGTCGCCGCCGAGGGGATGGCGTACGGGCCGCAGACCGAGCGCGGGGTCTTCCGGACCGACGATGGCGGGCGGACGTGGAAGAAGGTGCTGTTCGTCGACGAGAATACGGGTGCGGCCGACATCGCGATGGATCCGAAGAACCCGCGGATCCTGCTGGCGTCGACCTGGCAGCTGGTGATCCACACGTGGGGCCGGACGAGCGGCGGACCGGGCAGCGGCCTCTGGAAGTCGACCGACGAGGGGCTGACGTGGACGCGGCTCGAGGGGCACGGCCTGCCGGCCGGCCCGCTCGGGAAGATCGGGATCGCCTTCGCGCCGAGCGAGCCGAGCCGGGTCTACGCGCTGATCGAGGCGACCGGCAGCACGGGCGGTGTGTTCCGGTCCGACGACTACGGCGACACCTGGACGGCCGTGAACCACAGCCACACGCCGGACCAGCGGCCGCACTACTACACGCGGATGGCGGTCGAGCCCGACAACCCGAACGAGGTCTACTTCGTCTCGGTCGAGCTGACGCGGTCGCTCGACGGCGGCCGGACGTTCGCCGACGCGCCGGGCGGCGACCACGGCGACAACCACGACATGTGGATCGACCCGGCCAACGGCAACCGGATGATCGTCGGCAACGACGGCGGCGCGATCATCTCGGTCGATCGCGGCCGGACGTGGATGCGGCCGACGCTGCCGATCGCGCAGATCTACCACGTCTACACCGACGATCGGGTCCCCTACAACGTCTACGGCAACCGGCAGGACGGGCCGTCGACGCGGGGGCCGAGCAACAGCCGGCTGGCCGACGGGACGATCCCGATCGGCCTGTGGCACTCGGTGGGCGGCTGCGAGAGCGGCTTCGCCGTGCCCGACCCGAAGGATCCGGACATCATCTGGTCGAACTGCTACGGCAACGCGCTCGACCGGTTCAACGAGAAGACGCGGCAGGCGCGGGCGGTCTCGCCGTGGCCCGACAACCCGATGGGCCATGCGGCGCGGGACCTGAAATATCGCTTCCAGTGGACCTTTCCGATCGCCATCGATCCGCTGGACCACAACCGTGTCTACGTCGGCAGCCAGTACGTGCACGAGACGACCGACGGCGGCCAGACGTGGAAGGTCATCAGCCCGGATCTCACGCTGAACGACAAATCGAAACAGGGTCCGTCCGGCGGGCTCTCCCCCGATAACGCCAGCGTCGAGTACTACCCCGTCGTCTTCGCCATCACGGCGTCGCCGGTGAAGGAAGGGGTGATCTGGGCCGGGACCAACGACGGCCAGGTGCAGGTCACCCAGGACGGCGGTGCGCACTGGACGAACGTCACGAAGAACCTTCCCGGGCTGCCGCCCGACGGCACGGTCAGCAACATCGAGGCCGACCGCTGGAGCGCCGGCACCGCCTACGTCAGCGTCGACCTGCACCAGGTGAACGACCGCGATCCGTTCATCTACAAGACGACCGACTTCGGCCGGACGTGGACGTCGATCGGCGCCGGCATCCCGAAGAGCGTCTTCAGCTACGTGCACTGCGTGATCGAGGATCCGGTCCGCAAGGGGATGCTCTACGCGGGAACGGAGAACGGCGTCTACTTCTCGCTCGACGACGGCGCGCACTGGATGCCGCTGCAGAACAACCTGCCGCACGCGCCGGCCGACTGGCTGACCGTGCAGGAACCGTTCGACGATCTCGTGGTCGCCACCTACGGGCGCGGCTTCTGGATCCTCGACGACATCGCCGCGCTGCGCGAGCTGACCCCCGCGGTCCTCGACAGCCGGGCGCACCTGTTCTCCTCGCGGCCGGCCTGGCGCTTCCAGTTCATCAGCGACCCGATGGCGCAGGAAGAGGACCCGGCGGCCGGCCACAACCCGCCGTACGGCGCCGACCTCACCTTCTACCTGAAGGACGCGCCGACGGGTGACGTCACGCTCACGATCGCCGACAGCGCGGGCCACGTGGTCCGGACGATGAAGGAGACGGCGCACGCGGGGATCAATCGCGTCTGGTGGAACCTGCGGTACGACAAGCTGCCGGAGGTGCAGCTGCGCACGCCGCCGACGGGCGATCCGTACGTCACGGTCGGCCCGAAGGGCTGGCGGCCGCTGGTGGCGTGGGGTGGCCCCCCGCAGCCGCTGGTGACGCCGGGGATCTACACCGCGACACTGTCGGCCGGCGGCGTGACGTCGAGCCAGAAGATCACCGTGAAGAAGGATCCGAATACCGACGGGACGGAGGCCGACATCCTCGCCCAGACGAAGCTGGTCATGGCCATTCGCGCGGACGTCGCCGGGGAGATCCGGACGATTGACCAGCTCGAGTGGGTGCGGAAGCAGGTGGCCGACCTGAAGCAGACGCTCGGAGCCGGCGCTGGGTCGCCAGCCCTCGTCAAGGCGGCCGACCAGCTGAACGACCAGGCGCTGGCGGTGGAGAACCAGCTCTTCAATACCGAGCTCACCGGCGCCAGCGAGGACGCGCTGCGCTACCCGGTCCGGCTCTACTCGAAGCTGAACGACCTGGCGGGTGACGTCACGCAGAGCGACTACCCGCCAACCCAGGCTCAGCAGGAGGTCTACGAGCTGCTGCACCAGGAGCTCGGCTCGGTGGAATCGGAGGCGCAGACGGTCCTGACGAAGGACGTGGCCGCCCTCAACGACGCGCTGCATGCCGCGCACCTCGGCGCGATCGTCGTCCCGAAGTCCTAGTCCACCGGGAGGGAGGTCTGCCGGCGCAGGCCTCCCTCCCGTCCGCTCCCGGCCGCCGGCCGTCTCTTCCTGCCGCCTCCGCCTCCCCCGCCCGGCCGGTATACTTGTGCACGCGCCCGCACGCGGCGAGCGCGCCGATTCCCGCGAGGAGCCCCACGTCATGTCCGACCCGGCGCAGTACTTCGACATCCGGAGCGCCTTCTGGCGCCAGGCCTTCGACCAGGCCACCGACTACGACACCTACCTGGCCCAGTCGCCCGCCGCGAAGGCCGATCGCTGGCGGGCGCAGCTGAACGCCCTGCCGGAACTGACGGCCGACGAGCGGGCGCGTCTGACCGGTCACGACGTCCGGCTGAACGTGCTGCTGGTCTCGGGCGTCTGGTGCGGCGACTGCGTGCGCCAGGGCCCGATGCTGCATCAGCTGGCGAGTGCGGCCGGCGCCGGCGTGCAGCTGCGCGTCATCGATCGCGACGCCGACCCGGCCGTGCGCGACGAGGTGCGCCTCCTCGGCGCGATGCGGGTGCCGGTGGCCGTCTTCCTGACCGAACAGTTCTTCGAGGTCGGGCGGTTCGGCGACCGCATGCTGAGCACGTACCGGCGGAAGGCGGTCACCGAAGTGGGCGCGGCATGCGCCCTGCCGAACGCCAGCACGCCGGCTGCCGAGCTGGCCGCCGAGCGCGGCGAATGGCTCGACATCGTCGAGCGGATGCTGCTGATGGTCCGTCTGAGCCCGATCACGCGCGAGCACCTGACGTTCGCCAGCGGGGCCTGACCCGGCCCGCACGCGCGACATCCTTCGCCTCCAAGGAGACACCGCCCATGCGTCACGTCCTCACGCGCAGCCGGCTCGCCTGCACGCTGCTGCTGATCCTGGCCGCCGCGCCGCTGGCCGCCCAGTCCGCGGGCTTCCGCAGCGCCGACCTGTCGGCCATGCAGGCCACGGGCGCCGCGCGCATCTCGCCCGACGGCTCCCACCTCGCCTACACGGTCGAGCGCTATGACCGCCCCGGCCGCCCGTACGGCCAGGTCTGGATCCTGGATCTCGCCAGCGGCCGCAGCGTCCGGCCCGGCAGTCCGGAGCAGCCGAGCGGGAACCCGCGCTGGTCGCCCGACGGCCGGTGGCTCGCGTACGACGGCAGCGCCGGCAATCGGTCGGGCCTGATGATCGTGCACCCCGACGGGTCGGACCCGACGTTCCTCGCGCCGACCGAGAGCACGAATTCGCCGCTGCCCGGCCGCGGCGAGAGCATCGCGTGGTCGCCCGACAGCCGGTCCATCGCGTACGTGTCGGCCGTCGCCGGCCCCGAGACGCAGGCGGCGAGCGGCGACCCGGAGGTCATCACCCGCTACAACTACAAGCCGACGGCCTCGGAGGGGCTCACGCGGTTCAACGACAACCGCCGGCTCCACCTCTTCATCGTGGACCTGGCGACGAAGCAGGTGCGCCAGCTCACCCGCGGCGATCATTACGAACACTCGCTGCAATGGTCGCCCGACGGGAAGCAGATCGTCTTCATCTCGAATCACGAGCCGGACCAGGACCGGGTGTTCAACTACGACATCTTCACGGTGACCGTCGCCGACGGCCACGTGCGCCGGCTGACGTTCACGCGCAACGCGGAATACGACCCGACCTGGTCGCCCGACGGCCGGACGATCGCCTATCTCGGGACGAAGCGGCCGCTCACCTCCTCGGAAACGACGATGGAGGACACGCACGTGTGGCTGATCGACGCCGACGGCACCCACCGCCGCGAGATCGGGGGCGACGTCGACGGCCGCCAGGAGCAGCCGGCCTGGGCGCCTGACGGGCGGTCGGTCTACACGACGGTGCAGATGCGGGGCGACGTCGACCTGTACCGGCTGCCGGTCGCCGGCGGCGCGCCGGAGCGGGTCGTGGCCGGGCGCGGCCGCGTGGGCGACTATTCGATCGCGCGCGACGGCACGCTCGCCTACTCGCTGACGACCGCTTCGTCGCCGGCCGAGGTGTACGTGCAGCACGGGACGGCGGCCCGCCCGGTGACCGACGTCGCGAAGGCGTTCCTCGCGGGCCGAACGGTGGCGCCGGTGAAGGCCTTCACGACGGAGAGCTTCGACGGCAAGCTCCGGATCGAGTCGTTCCTCACCGAGCCGCTCGACCTGCAGCCGGACCACGAGTATCCCGTCATCGTGGAGCTGCACGGCGGGCCGCACGGCCAGCAGGGGCCGGCCTTCGACTTCAAGGCGCAGGTCTATGCGGCGCACGGCTTCGCCACCCTGATGGTGAACTACCGCGGATCGACCGGGTACGGGCAGACGCTCGAAGATGCGATCTTCGCGGATCAGGACGGCGCCGAGGCCCGCGACGTGCTCTACGCCCTGGACGTCGCCGAGGAGCAGTTCCCGTGGATCGACCGGCGCCGCGAGGGGGTGGAGGGGGTCAGCTACGGCGGGCAGCTGACCGACTGGCTGATCACGCAGACCAACCGGTTCGCGGCGGCCATCCCGATTGCCGGCATCTCGAACCTCGTCAGTTTCAACTACATGGCCTACTACCACGACTACCTGGCCGTGGAATACGGCGGCTATCCGACGACTGGGAACATCATGGACCGGCTGTGGGACCGGTCGGCGCTGCGCTACGCGGCGCAGGTGCACACGCCGACGATGTTCGCGCACGGGGAGAACGACAACGACGTGCCGATTGCGGAAGCGGAACAGTTCTACATCGCGCTGAAGGATGTCGGGGTGGAGACAATTATGGTACGCTATCCCCGCGAAGGGCACGGCATCCGGGAGACCCGCCACGTGCAGGATCTGATCGACCGGAGCCTGGCCTGGTACGATCGCCATTTCTCGAAGTAGCTATCGCAGAGAGGACCGCTCGCATGGGAGAGATCAATCCGTCGATCCGCATCATCATCGCCATCTTCTCGGGGGCGCTGGCCGTGGTGTTCTTCCACGAGCCGACGATCGCGGTATTCCACCTGATCCACCTGACGTCGCAGCACGCGTACCCGACCGATCCGACGATTCCGATGTGGATGCCCGCGATCTCGTCGCGGATGTTCTGGGGCGGCGTGTTCGCGATCGGCGTGGCCTTCGCGACGGCCAAGCAGCCGGGCGGGCTCGCCTGCCTGAAGCGGGGCGCGCTGTTCGGCGCCATCTTCTGGTCGCTGGTCACCTGGATCCCGGAGGCGCTGCTCAAGGGGCTCCCGCTGTTCGACGGGCTGCACGTCGGCGAGATCCTCACCACCCTCGTCGCCAATGGCATCTGGGGGTTCGGAACCGCGCTGCTGATCATCATCTTCTCGTTCCTGACGGTGAACCTCGCGGACATCTCGCTGACCTGAGACACGTCGGACGTCCGACGTCCCACGTCCGACGTCCAGACCACTGACGCCAGGGACCAGGGAAGAGGGACAAGCAAGGTCTTGCCCCTTTCCCCTTGCCCCTTGTCCCTGTCGTTTCTGGCCTATCCCGCCGACAGCCGGATCCCCACGATCGACACCAGCAGGCGCACGAGCCAGGCAGCCAGGACCGTGACCGTGCCGCGCCTCGCGCTGGCCCGGCCGGGCTCCCCCCGCTCGGCGGTCGCCCGGCGGCCTTCCGCCCGGGACCGTCAGATGTCGATCTGCATGCCGAGCTCGACGACCCGCTCGGTGGGGATGCGGAAGAAGTTCGTGGCGTGGCGGGCGTTGCGGGACATGAAGGCGAACAGTCGGTAGCGCCAGCGGGCCATCTCGGGCTTCGCGGACGGCAGCAGCGTCTCGCGGCCGAGGAAGAAGGTGACGTCGCTCATGTCGACGTCGAGCCCCCTGGCGCGCGCCCGCGTGAGCACCTCGACGGCGTTCGGGTCCTGCATGAAGCCGTAGTGCGCGGTCACGCGGTAGAAGCCGGCCTCGAGCGGCTGGACCTCGACCCGTTCGTCGCGCGGCACGCGCGGGATGTCCTCGGTCAGCACCGTCAGCAGCAGCACGCGTTCGTGCAGGACCTTGTTGTGGCGCAGGTTGTGCTGCAGCGCGACCGGGACGCCGTCCGGGCTGCCCGTCATGAAGACCGCCGTCCCCGGCACGCGCACCGGCGGGTGCTCGCGGAGCCCCTCCGCGAAGTCGTCGAACGGCATGTTGATCCGGCGCTGGCGGTCGCGCAGCAGGCGCCGGCCGTGCTCCCAGGTGGCCATCACGGTGTAGAGCAGGGCCGCGACGACGAGCGGGAACCAGCCGCCGTGCTCGATCTTCAGCAGGTTCGCGCCGAAGAACGACAGGTCGACGACGATGAACGACGCGGTGAGCAGGATGGTCGCCCACAGCCGCCAGCCCCACAGCTCGTGCTCGACGATGGCGAGCAGCACGGTCGTGATCACCATCGTCGTGGTGACGGCCACGCCGTAGGCCGACGCCAGGTTGCTGGACGACTGGAAGCCGAGGACCAGGCCGATGGTCGCGATCATCAGGGCCCAGTTCACCTGCGGCACGTAGATCTGCCCGCGCTCGTCGGGGGACGTGAAGTCGATCTCGACGCGCGGCAGGTAGCCGAGCTGCACGGCCTGCTGCGTCAGCGAGAAGGCGCCCGAGATGATCGCCTGCGACGCGATGATCGTCGCCACCGTTGACAGCATCACCATCGGGTACAGCAGGCCGGCCGGCGCCAGCCGGTAGAACGGCTGGTGCGCGGTCGTCGGATCGGTGATGAGCAGCGCCCCCTGCCCGAAGTAGTTCAGCAGCAGCCCCGGCAGGACGATGGTGAACCAGGCGAGCCGGATCGGCGCCCGGCCGAAGTGCCCCATGTCGGCGTACAACGCCTCGCCGCCGGTGACCACCAGGAAGACGGACCCGAGCACGAGGAAGCCGGTGGCGCGGTTGCGCACGAAGAAATCGAGCGCGTAGTACGGGTTCACCGCCAGGATGACGTGCGGCTGGCGCACGATCGCCAGCACGCCGAGCGCGCCGATCGTGATGAACCAGAGCAGCATGATCGGCCCGAACACCGCGCCGACCGTGGCCGTGCCGCGGTTCTGCACGAGGAACAGGCCGATGAGGATCGCGATCGTGATGGGGATGACGTAGGGCTGGAAGACGGGGGTCGCGACCTCGAGGCCCTCGACGGCGCTCAGCACCGAGATGGCCGGCGTGATCATGCCGTCGCCGTAGAGCAGCGCCGCCCCGAACAGCCCGAGCGTCACCAGGATCCAGCGGCGCCGGCCCGCCCGCCCCTTCGTCCGGTCCTCGCGCACCAGCGCCATCAGGGCCAGGATGCCGCCCTCCCCCCGGTTGTCCGCCCGCATGACGAACACGAGGTACTTGACGGAGATGACGATGATGAGCGACCAGAAGATCAGGGACAGCACGCCGAAGACGTTCGCCGGGTCGGGCACGATGGCGTGCTCGCCGAAGAAGCACTCGCGGAGGGCGTACAGCGGGCTCGTGCCGATGTCGCCGTACACGACGCCCAGGGCGACGAGGCTGAGGGCGGCCACGCGCCGCGACGAGGAACGAGCCGGATCTGAATCAGTCATCGTCCAGGGTGCGCCAACGATCGAATCCCGGCGCCGCGGCCCTGCACCGGCCGGGGCCCTCGGGCGGAACGTGACAGTTTACCTCACCTGCGCCGCGCCCGGTCCCGGGCCTCATGTATCCTGTACGTGACCGATGACGCCTGCCGCGCTTCCCCCGCCCGCCCGCCTGGCCGACGACGACGTCCACATCTGGTGCCTGCGACAGGACCACCCGATCGACCCGCAGGCCCTGGCCGTCTGCGAGGCGCTGCTGTCACCCGGCGAGCGGGCGCGCCGCGACCGGTTCGTCTTCCCCCGGCACCAGCGGCAGTTCCTGCTGGCGCACGCGCTGGTCCGGGCCACGCTCTCGCACTACACGGGCGTGGCGCCGGCCCGCTGGACGTTCGCCGAGAACCAGTACGGCCGGCCCGAACCGGCGACGCCCGACGTGGCCCTGCCGATCCGCTTCAACCTCTCGCATACCGACGGCCTGATTGCGTGCGCCGTGACACTCGGCCGCGACATCGGCGTCGACGTCGAGGACGTGACGCGGCAGGCCGCCGGCCTCGACATCGCCGAGCGCTACTTCGCCCCCGCCGAGGTGGCCGACCTGGCGCGGGTGCCGGAGGCGGACCGGGCGCGCACCTTCTTCGACTACTGGACGCTGAAGGAGGCCTACATCAAGGCGCGCGGCATGGGGCTCGCGCTGCCGCTGCGGGCCTTCGCCTTCCGTCTCGCCCCGGGGGCGCCGCCGGCGATCGCCTTCACGCCGGAGCTGGACGACGATCCGGCCACGTGGCAGTTCCGCCTGCTCCGCCCGACCGCCACGCACCGCCTGGCGCTGGCCGTGCGCGACTCGCCGGTGCGGCCCGTGCGGATCGCGCTCGACTGGGCGGATCCCGCCCTCTTCGCCCGGTATCACCGCTGAGGACGGCCGCCATGCGCCTGCTCGCCATCAGCGATCTGCACGTCGACTACGCGGCCAACCGCGCGGCCCTCGACGCGCTGCCACCCTGCCCCGACGACTGGCTCGTGCTGGCGGGAGACGTGGGCCATGCCACCGACCAGATCGAACGGGCGCTGCGGACGCTCACCACCCGCTTCGCGAAGGTCATCTGGGTGCCGGGCAACCACGAGCTCTGGACGACCTCGGACGATGCGCCGCGTGGCGAGGCGCTCTACGGCGAGCTGGTCGCGCGGTGCCGCGCCTGCGGGGTCGTGACGCCCGAAGACCCGTATCCGGTCTGGCCGGGTGACGGACCGCCCTGCGTGATCGCCCCGCTGTTCCTCCTCTACGACTACAGCTTCGCCCCCGACGGCCTGTCGCCGGAGGCGGCGGTGGACTGGGCGGTCGAGAGCGGCGTGCTCTGCGCCGACGAGCGGCTGCTGCATCCGGATCCGTACCCCACGCGCGAGGCCTGGTGCGAGGCACGGTGCCGGCTGACCGAGGCGCGGCTGGCCGCGGTGCCGGCCGGACACGAGATCGTGCTGGTGAACCACTTCCCGCTCCGCCGCGACCTGGCCGTGCTGCCGGCGATCCCGCGCTTCACGGTCTGGTGCGGCACGCGGCGGACCGAGACGTGGCACACACGCTTTCCGGTGAGGGCTGCCGTGTCGGGCCACCTGCACATCCGCGCGACACATTGGCGCGACGGCGTCCGGTTCGAAGAGGTCTCGTTCGGCTACCCGCGGCACTGGCAGGCGGAGCAGGGGCTGGCCCCCTACCTGCGGGAGATCCTGCCGGGCCCGGCAGGGCCGGCGCCGGCCGGCGCCGCGAGCCGGTTCCGCCGGCGGCCGTGGCTGGCCGTCGACTAGCACCGGCCGGCCGTCTCCCGTAAACTGAAGAGAGTACATGTTGACGAAGGCCACGCTCTCGCGCATCCGGCGCACCGTCCGCCCGCAGACCTCGGAGGGGCCGCTGGCGGCGCCGGCCGCCGCCCCGCGCACGCTCGCCGCCGACAGCCCGTTCGAGCCGCATCGCGTCGCCGCGTTTCCGGCGGCCTCCTCGTCGCGGGTCCTGTTCGTGGATCTCGCGCGGGCGTGTGCCGTCGTCTTCATGATCCAGGGGCACACGCTGAACGTCCTGCTGGCGCCCGAGTACGCCACCGGGGCGTTCTTCAGCAGCTGGCTCTTCCTGCGCGGACTGACGTCCCGGCTCTTCCTGGTGCTGGCGGGATTCGCCTTCACGGTGGCCACCAGCCGGCACTGGGAGGCGAACCGGCGCCTCTCGGCCCGGAGCTGGAAGCGGATCCGCCGCTTCAGCTTCTTCGTGCTGCTCGGGTATTCGATGCGGTTCCCGGTGCGCCACCTGCGGGACCTGCAGTTCCTCGGGCCGGCCCACTGGCAGTACTTCCTGACGGTCGACATCCTGCAGTGCATCGGCGTCGGCCTGCTGCTGCTCCAGCTGCTGGTCTTCCTGTCGAAGACGCGCCGGCGCTACGCGTACGCGGCCGCGGCGCTGTGCGCCCTGGTCGTCGTGCTGACCCCGATGGCCGAAGCCGGCCAGTGGACCGCGCACACGCCGATGACCCTCGGCGCGTACCTGTCGACGGCCGGGGGCTCGCTCTTCCCGTTCCTGCCGTGGGGCGCCTACCTGCTGCTCGGTGCGGCGCTCGGCGGGCTCTACGCCGACTGGGGCGCGGCGCGGCCGCGGGTCTTCCAGGCGCGCGTCCTGCTCGCGGGCGGACTCGCCGCCATCGCGACCGGGCTGCTGCTCCAGACCTGGCATCTCGGACCGTTCAGCCGGGCCGACTTCTGGAGCACGAGCCCGAACCTGTTCCTCGTCACCGGCGGTTCGGCCCTGGTGCTGCTCTCCGGCTTCGCGCACGCCGGCCAGCGGCTCCGGCGCCTGCCGCCCGTCCTGCAGGCGCTCGCGCAGGAGTCGCTGGTCATCTACTTCATTCACGTCTGCATCCTGTACGGATCGGGCTGGAACCCGAGCCTGCGCGCCCTCATCGGTTCGCACCTCGGCCCGATCGGCACCGGCGCCTGGATCGTCGTCCTGGTCGCCTCGATGGCGCTCGTCGCCTGGAGCTGGAATCGGCTGAAGCGCGAGTACGCGTGGGCGGCGACGCTGACGCGGCTGACCGCCGCCGCCTGGGTCGCCTACTCCATCGCCTGACGCCGCCCCGCCCCGGGATCCGGCGCCGGCTCGGGGGCGCGAGGGGCCCGCCGCCGCACCTCATCCATTCAGGCGCCGCGCTGGCGCAGGCTTTGCTGCAACAACCCGATGAGCCGGCGGCTGGCGTGCGGCCGGCGGCTCCGGATCGGCCCGCGCCAGATCGCCGTTCGCCCTCATCTCCTTCTCCGCGCGGGCTTTCGGGCTCCAGTCGCCGGCGCACGGCCTCACGCCGGAGGCCGACGCCGTCAGGCCGGCAGTGTCGATAACGGCTGACCTTTGACGCGTGCACGGATACACAGCCCCATGAACCTCTCGGCGCTCTTCATCAAGCGGCCGGTCATGACGACACTGGTCATGTCGGCCATCCTGCTGTTCGGGATCGTGGCGTACCGCGCGCTGCCGGTCAGCGACCTGCCGAACGTCGACTTCCCCACCATTTCCGTCTACGCGAGCCTGCCGGGCGCCAGCCCGAGCACGATGGCGGCGTCGGTGGCCACGCCGCTCGAGCGGCAGTTCTCGACGATCAACGGCGTGGACAACATGAGTTCGAGCAGCACGACCGGCTCGACGCAGATCACGCTGCAGTTCGACCTGAGCCGTGACATCAACGCGGCCGCGCAGGACGTGCAGTCGGCGATTGCCGCCGCCTCGCACCAGCTGCCGCCGAACATGCCGAGTCCGCCGACCTACCGCAAGGTGAACCCGGCGGCCTCGCCGATCATGTTCCTGTCGCTCACCTCGCCGACGATGCGGCTGTCGGACCTGGACGAGTACGCGGAAACGACCGTCGCGCAGCGGATCTCGATGGTGAGCGGCGTGGCGCAGGTGTCGGTCTTCGGGGCGCAGAAGTACGCGGTGCGCATCGAGCTGAACCCGCAGGATCTCGCGGCCCACCAGATCGGGATCGACCAGGTGGCGACGGCCATCCAGGACGGGAACGTGAACCTGCCGACGGGCGAGCTGAACGGCCAGGCGCACTCCTACACGGTGCAGGCGAACGGCCAGCTGCAGGATGCCGCGGCGTTCCGGCCGCTGGTCGTCGCCTACCGGAACGGCGCGCCGGTCCGGCTCGGCTCCCTCGGCCGGGTGCTGGACAGCGTGCAGGACAACCGGACGGCCAGCTGGTCGGACGGGCAGCGATCGGTGGCCCTGGCGGTGGAACGGCAGCCGGGCACGAACACCGTGGCGGTGGTCGACGCGATCCGCGCGCTGCTGCCGACGCTGCGGACGGAGATGCCGGCGGGCGTGCAACTGCGGATCCTGCACGATCACTCGACGTCGATCCGCGCGTCGGTCGACGACGTGACGCACACGCTGCTGCTGACGATCGGCCTGGTGATCCTCGTCATCTTCCTGTTCCTGCGGAACGTCCCGGCGACGATCATCCCGAGCCTGGCGCTCCCCTTCTCGCTGGTCGGCACCTTCGCGGTGATGTACGAGCTGGGCTACAGCCTCGACAACCTGTCGCTGCTGGCCCTCACGCTGGCCGTCGGCTTCGTCGTCGACGACGCCATCGTGATGCTGGAGAACATCGTCCGCCACCTCGAGATGGGCAAGGGCGTGCTCGAGGCGTCGCTCGACGGCTCGCGGGAGATCGCGTTCACGATCCTGTCGATGACGCTGTCGCTGACGGCGGTGTTCATCCCCGTGCTGTTCATGGGGGGGATCCTGGGGCGGCTGCTGCACGAGTTCGCGGTGACGATCGCCTCGGCGATCCTGGTGTCGGGGTTCGTCTCGCTGACGCTGACCCCGATGCTGGCCAGCCGCTTCCTGCGGGACGCCGGCGAGGTGCGGCACGGCCGGCTCTACCGCGCGTCGGAACGGGCGTTCGACGGCCTCTTGCGGGCCTACGAGTGGAGTCTGCAGGGGGCCCTGCGGCACGGCCGGATCGTGCTGGCGGGCACGGTCGCCATCATCGTCGCGACCGGGTGGCTCTTCACCGTCGTCCCGAAGGGGTTCGTGCCGAGCGAGGATCAGGGGCTGATCATGGGCTCGACGCAGGGGCCCGAGGGGATCGCCTTCCAGGCCATGGAGGCCCGGCAGCAGGAGGCTGCCGACATCATCGCGCACGACCCGAACGTCGCCCACTTCATGTCGAACGTGAACGACAACGGGTCCGGCTTCCTGTTCATGCACCTCAAGCCGCGCAGCGCGCGGGCCCTGAGCGCCGATCAGGTGATCGAGGAACTGCGGCCGAAACTGGCGCAGATTCCGGGCCTGCGGGTCTTCCTGCGGAACCCGCCGCCGATCAACATCGGCGGCCACGTCTCGAAGAGCGAGTACCAGTTCACGCTGCAGAGCCCGGATACGACCCTGCTCTACGGCGTGGCGCCGCGCTTCGAGCGCCAGCTGGCGACCCTCCCGCAGCTGGCGGACGTGACCTCCGACCTGCAGATGCGCAAGCCGCAGGTCGACGTCGAGGTGAACCGCAACGAGGCGGCCGCACTCGGCGTCACGGCCGCGCAGGTCGAGGACGCACTCTTCACGGCCTACGGCTCGCGGCAGGTCTCGATGATCTACGCGCCGAACGACGAGTACGAGGTCATCCTGCAGCTGGAGCCGCGGTTCCAGCGCTCGCCGTCCGCCCTGCAGCAGCTCTACGTCCGGTCCTCGTCCGGGACCCTGGTGCCGCTGGCGTCGGTCGCCCGGCTGAAGACGACGACGGGGCCGCTGTCGATCAACCACGTCGGCCAGCTGCCGGCGGTGACGATGTCGTTCAACCTGGCCCCAGGCGTGTCGCTGGGCAGCGCGCTCGCGGCCGTCCAGGCCACCGCGCAGCGCGATCTGCCGAGCAGCATCACCACGAGCTTCCAGGGAACCGCCCAGGCCTTCCAGTCGTCGCTGACCGGCCTCGGCATCCTGCTCGTGCTCGCCGTGCTGGTGATCTACATCGTGCTGGGCATCCTCTACGAGAGCTTCATCCATCCGCTGACCATCCTGTCGGGCCTGCCGGCCGCCGGCTTCGGGGCCCTGCTGAAGCTGCTGCTGTTCCACGTCGATCTCGACCTCTATTCGTTCGTCGGCGTGATCATGCTGGTGGGCCTGGTGAAGAAGAACGGCATCATGATGATCGACTTCGCCCTCGACGCGCAGCGCCGGGAGCACAAGCCGGCCATGGCCGCGATCTACGAGGGTGCCGTGGTCCGCTTCCGGCCGATCATGATGACGACCGCGGCCGCGCTGATGGCCACGCTGCCGATCGCGCTCGGCACCGGCGCCGGATCGGAGTCGCGTCGCCCCCTCGGCCTCGCCGTCGTCGGCGGGCTGCTGTTCTCGCAGTTCCTCACCCTCTACATCACGCCGGTCGTCTACGTGTACATGGACCGCGTGCAGACCTTCTTCGGCGTCGGCGCCCGCACCCGTGCGCCGCGCACGGCGCCCGCCGGCGAGCCCGCCTCGCCCCGACCGGCCTCCGCCTCCGCCCGCGTCCGGTTCGGCGAGTCGTGGCGCTCTCTGACGGCCGGCGACTCCGACGAGGGCCGCGCCTGATCCGCCTCGGCTGCAGGCACGACCACCGCCTTCGCGATCCAGTCACGCTCCTCTCCTCGGCGAGCCGGGCGACCGGCCCCGTGCCGCGGGGGCCCGGTCTGCCACATGCGGTACACTTTCCGGGGACGAAAGGCCGTCTCCGGTCGTCTCAAGGGGTCAGGCGGGCGGGGCCCCGAGTGAGACGGCCGGGCGACGGGAGGCTGAGGGGATGGCGGATCTGGACCTGCTGGCGTTCGGTCCTCATGCGGACGACGTGGAGATCGGACTGGGCGGCACCATGGCCCGGCACGCCGCGCTGGGTTACCGGACCGGCATCTGCGACCTGACGCGCGGCGATCTGTCGACCAACGGCACGCCGGAGGAACGGCTCGTCGAAGCCGAGGCTGCGCGCGTCGCGCTCGGTGCCGCCTGGCGCGGCAACCTCGGCTGGCCGGACGGCACCATCGGCCGCGATCCGGCTCATCTGCCGGCGGCGGTGGCCGTCATCCGCGAATGGCGTCCCCGGACGATCGCCATTCCGTACTGGAAGGACCGGCATCCCGATCACGAGGCCGCCAGCCATCTGCTCACCGAGGCGGTCTTCAAGAGCGGGCTCCGGCGCTACGCCCCCGGAACCGGGGCGTGGCGGCCCGAGTGGATCGGCTACTACTTCATCAACGACTCGGATCCGCCGTCGTTCGTGATCGACGTCAGCGAGTACTACGAGACCAAGCGGCGGGCGCTCGCCTGCCACCGCAGCCAGTTCCAGCCGCAGGCGCCCGACGCGGAGCAGACGCGGCTGACATCACCGCAGTTCCGGCAGCTCATCGAGAGCCGGGACGCACAGTTCGGCGCGCTCGCGGGCGTCGCGTGGGCGGAGGGGATCGTCGTGAAGACGCCAATCGTCCGCCCGCACCTGTTCCGCGAGTGAAGTGAGCCGGGGTTCGGGGCGGAGCCCCGCGGCGTAACGGCCCGCACGGCGGGCCCGCGAACGGAACGGAGCGAGCC